>NZ_JBIWCN010000015.1:0-214198 GCF_044761525.1 Streptomyces sp. NPDC097595
GCGGAAGCTCCGGTGCAGCACGAACCGCATCACCAACTTCGTGAAGGCCATCCTCGTCCTTCACCACGCGTCAGCGTGAGGTTGGAAAAGGCTCAAGGACTACGACCACAACGACATCGCCGGTAAGTCCGAGAGCCTCAAGGCCCAGTTCCACGTCTTCTGGACGAAGGGCTCGACGCAGGTAGACCACTACGCGACCACGGCCTTCCATACGACGACCGGTACCGGCCAGACGGGCTCCGCCGCATTCAAGTACACAGTCGGCTCGGACCTCAGCACGGACTCCGACGCGGGCTTCAGCATCCCGTCCAACGTGGTCGTCGGCTGGGAGGTACGGGGCTCGGACGGAACCGCGTGGGGCCCGTGGAGCTCGGCAGGTGACGAAGCGTACCGGTGTGAGTTCATTTACGACGCCACCGCCCCCAAGGCGCCGGTGATCACCTCTGCGCAGTACCCCGATGACGGTGCATGGCACGCGGGCGTCGGTGACTACGGCAGCTTCACCTTCGACTCGTCGTCCAACGACGCCGCGAAGTACACGTACCGTTTCAAGGGCGGCAACTGGACGACGGTCACGCCGACCACGCCCGGCGGCCCCGCGACCGTGAAGTTCATGCCCCCGACCGAGGGAACCTGGAGCGTCGAGGCCAAGGCCGTCGACGCGGCAGGCAATGCGGGGAAGACGCCGACGGGGGGATATACCTTCCTCGTCGACCGTGGACGCGCTCCAGTGGGCGGCTGGACTCTCGGTGACGTAAAGGGCGCCACCTCGGCATCCGGCACCGGCTCGTCCCCGGCTGCCGCACCTGGCCCCGGAGTCACCTTCGGCGCCAAGCCTGGACCGCTCGGCGCGGCCGACACGTACGCCGCGCTTGACGGCACCGAGGACGCCTACCTCGACGCCGGTCAGCACATCGTGAACACGGATGCCGGCCTCTCGGTCAGCGCCTGGGTGCGGCTGCCGGAGGTTCCGGACCATGACGAGACCGTGATCAGCCAGGACGGCACCGGCCTGCCGGGCTTCGATCTGGGCTACGACAGCGACACCCGCGCCTGGGTCTTCCGCATGCCGTTCAACGACATGGAGTCGCTGGGTAGCTGGCAGGTCACCGGAGGCAAGGTGGTGCCGGACGCATGGACGCACCTCATCGGCTCCTACGACGGAGTTACGGGCATCATGCGTCTCTACATGGACGGCACGGCTGTCACCACCACCGCGAAGCGGGCCACGTCGTGGAACGCCGCCGGGAACCTTCAGATCGGACGCCGGTTGGCCCTCGACGGCTACACCGCCCACCTCGAGGGTGGCATCGCCGACGTCCAGGTCTACGACCGAGTCGTCACCGGCTCCGAGAGCGCGGAGCTGGGCGGCATCGTGGCCCAACAGCTCGCCTACTGGGACGTCGACACCGCTCCGGCGGGGGTCGCGCCCGAGGCGTACGGCGGAACCGGTCTCACGCTCGGCGGTGGCGCGTCCATCTACCAACCGGCGCCGGGCTGCGACCCGGAGGCGGACCCGGACTGCGTCGAGACCGCGCCCGAAGAGCCCATGTGGGGTGACGGCCACCTGCTGCTGAACGGCACCGACGCCTACGCGACACGGTCCGCCGGGCTGCTCTCCAAGCAGGACAGCTTCACCTTGACCGCCCGCGCCCGCCTGTCCTCCGTGTCACCCACGAAGGACCAGACAGTCATGGCGCTCAGTGGTACCCAGGGCAACGCGATCACGGTGGGGTACTCGGCGGCAGACAGCCGATGGGTCCTGACCGCGACCGATGCGGATTCTGCGGCGGCCATGAGCACCACGGTCAAGGCGACAGGCTTCCTGCCCAGCAGCAGTAGCGAGGGCGACCACCTTGCCCTCGTGTACTCGGCTGTCTTCGGAGACGTCGTGTTGTACGTCAACGGTGTCGAGAGCGCCCGCGTGCCGTGGACCAACAGCTGGGACCTCACCACGACCTCGCTCCAGGTGGGCCGCCGCCTGACCGGCACCACCGCCGACGCCTTCCTGTCTGGCGCGGTCGACGAGGTACGCCTGTTCCAGGGGGCGCTCGACGCCAGCCTCGTCGCGACCGTCATGGTCCTTCCTGACGACACGAGCGTCGAGGCGACGCTGTCCTGATCGCCCGCGCATGGCCGGGGCCGGACCCAAGAGGTTTCGCCCCGGCCGTGCCCCGTTTTCAGAGCACCGATCCCATCTCCTGACGGAGTTCTCATGCGCGCATCACCTTTTGGAAGATCCCATTTCCGCATACCGACACGGTTGGTACGCAAGGTTGTACTCACGGCGACGGTCGCGTTGTCCATCGGTCTGCTGCCCCAATACGCACCGCAGGCAGCCGCCAATGGCGTGACACGCCCCGATACCCAGACCAATCTGGACGACCCCGCCGAGGGCAGAAACGGTGTCGTCAGGAAGCAGAAGGGCGCCGACCAGGCCGCACGCGCGACGGTGACGAAGGCAGCGGTCACCCGGTGGCCCAAGGCGTCATCGGACGATGTCGCCTTGGCGGCAAAGGGCTCCGAGGGCGCTCTGGCCGAGGGCCTTCCGCTGAAGGCCGCAGCCACGGGAACGACCAGTCCCCGGTCCGTCCGGCTGGCCGTTCTCGACCGTAAGAAGGCAACGGCCGCCGGTGTCGACGGTCCGCTGATGACCGTGGCCCGTACCGACGGCGGAGCCGATAGCGGCCCGGTCGAGGTGTCCCTCAACTACGGTGACTTCGCGGAGGCGTACGGCGGCAACTACGGAGCGCGCCTGCGCCTGGTGACGTACCCGGAGTGCGTCCTCACCACGCCCGACCGGCCGGGATGCGCCACGGCAACGCCACTGGCCACCCGTAACGACACGGACAGCACGACGCTGAGCGCGAAGGTCTTCGCCGCACCGGCCGCCATGACGGCGGCGTCCGGTTCCGGTGTCACCGTGCTGGGCGCGACCGCGGAAGCGGCGGGAAGCCAGGGCGACTTCGGGGCCACCTCGTTGAAGGCGTCCTCCCAGTGGAGCGTCTCCAACTCCTCCGGCGCCTTCAACTGGTCCTACCCCATCACCGCGCCGCCCGTGCCCGGTGGTCTTGCTCCGGAAGTCGGCCTGGCCTACAGCTCGCAGTCCGTGGACGGGCAGACCGCCACCACGAACAATCAGGGCTCATGGATCGGGGAAGGCTTCAGCTACGAACCCGGCTTCATCGAACGCCGGTACAAAGCCTGCGCCGACGACGGCCACGACGACACGATCGGCGACCAGTGCTGGGGCTACGACAACGCCACGCTCTCGCTGCCGGGCGGCGCCTCGGGTGAGCTGATCAAGGACGACACCACCGGCGAGTGGCACGTCTCCTCCGACGATTTCTCCAAGGTCGAGAAGATCACCGGCACGATCAACGGTGACAACGACGGCGAGTACTGGAAGCTCACCTCCACCAACGGCACGCAGTACTTCTTCGGCCGCAACCAGCTCCCCGGATACAAATCCGGCAACGAGGCCACGAACTCCACCTGGACCGTCCCGGTCTACGGGGACGACTCCGGTGAGCCCTGCTACAAGTCCACCTTCGACACCGCCTTCTGCAACCAGGCATGGCGCTGGAACCTCGACTACGTGGTCGACCCGCACGGCGACACCATGGCGTACTTCTACGGCAAGGAGTTCAACTACTACACCCAGGGCCTGAAGACCACGGAGAACGGCAAGGCGTACGTCAGGGGCGGGTACCTCAAGCGCATCGACTACGGACAGCGCGAGGACAAGACCTACTCGACCAAGCCTGCCGCGCGCGTGGTGTTCACCACCGACGAGCGCTGCGTCGGAGACCTCACCGACTGCTCGCCCTCCGCACTGAAGGACGACACCGCCGCCGACTGGCCCGACGTGCCGTGGGACCGGAACTGCAAGGCGGACACCAAGTGCGCCGGCCAGAACTCGCCCACCTTCTGGACGCGTAAGCAGCTCACCGAGATCACCACCCAGATCCGGAACGGCGAGACGACCTATGAGGATGTCGACCGGTGGAAGCTCGGCCATTCCTACGTGGACAACGGTGACGGGTCGAGGTCGCTCTGGCTGAAGAACATCGACCACACCGGACTGGTGGGCGACGACAAGTCGGTGCCGTCGGTGGAGCTGAGGGGAATCCAACTCCCCAACCGCATCGATGTTCCGAACGACAACATCCAGGAGTTCAACCGGTTCCGGCTCGCCGGCGTCGCGAGCGAGTCGGGCAGCGTGCTGTCCGCCAACTACTCCGAGCCGGAGTGCACATCCACCACCTTGCCCAAAATGGGCGATTCGAAGGTGCGTTGCTACCCGGTCAAGTGGAACCCACCGGGTGTGAAGGACCCGATCACGGACTGGTTCAACAAGTACGTGGTCACGTCGGTGATCGAGGAAGATCGGGTGGGGGAGAGCCCCGACCAGATGACGACGTACACCTATCTCGGTGACGCGGGCTGGCGGAAGGCCAAGCCGGATGGTCTCTCCAAAACCGACAACCTCACGTGGAGCGACTGGCGCGGGTACAGCAAGGTCCGGGTCGAAACCTCCGACGGCAGCATCAAGCCGTCGAATACGAAGACTGAGCATGTCTTCTTCCGCGGCCTGGACGGCGATGCCCAGCCGGGCGGCGGCACCCGGTCCGTCAGCGTGAAGGACAGCAACGGCACCTCCTACGACGACTCCGACTGGAAGTCGGGCACCGAACTCGAGACGACGACCTACAACGGCGACGAGATCGTCACCAAGTCGATCAACACCCCCTGGACGAAGGTCACCGCGACCCGCGTCAAGGACTGGGGCACCGCGTACGCCCGCTACGTGCGAGAGGGCCGGTCCGACACTTACGAGGCGCTCGAAGGCGGCGGCTGGCGGCAGACCGCCTCCACCACGTCGTACGACGACAAGGGCCGGGCGGTCCAGGTCGCCGATTACGGCGAGCTGGACGTGGCCGACAACCAGTGCACCCGCACGGAGTACGCGGACAGCGCCTCCAAGCACCTGTACAGCTACGTGTCTCGCGTCGAGACCCTGGGCGTCGATTGCAGCACGATCGACCCCGACCGGTCCAGGGTCGTCATCTCCGACGAGCTGACGTACTACGACGGCGCGACCACCCGGGGTGCCGAGCCGACCCAGGGCGAGCCGACGCTGGTGAAGCGGCTGGTCTCGCACAACGGCACCACCGGCACGTACCAGGAGGTGACCACCGCCACCTTCGACCAGTACGGCCGCCCGCTCGTCGTCACGGACGCGGCGAAGACCCCTACGACCACGACGTATACGGACAACGCATACGGCCTGGCCGTGTCCAAGACCGAGACGAACGTGCTCGGCTGGTCCACGACCACTGAGTACGCGCCCGAGTGGGGCACGCTCTCCGCCCAGACCGACATCAACGGCAAGCGCACCGACCTGGCGTACGACGGTCTCGGCCGCGTCGTCTCGGTGTGGATGCCCGACCGCCCCAAGGCGAAATTCACCCCCAGCATCAAGTACGACTACGGCATTCGGCAGACCGGACCGAACTATCTGCACACGCAGAAGATCGAGAAGGACGGCGCGTCCTACGGCCACGAGTACACCCTGTACGACGGCCTGCTCCGGCCCCGCCAGGTCCAGACAGAGGCCCAGGGCGGGGGACGCCTGCTCGCGGACACCTACTACGACGGCTCCGGCCGTGTGGTGAAGACCAACGACACCTACTACGCCGCCGGAGCGCCGACGGCCACGCTGTTCGTCCCGCGCAACGAGGACATCGACGCACAGACGGTGACCGAGTTCGACGGCGCCGGCCGGACCACCGCTACGGTTCTGAAGGTCGCGGGCATCGAGAAGAACCGCACCACCATCACCTACGGCGGCGACAGGATCCACACCGACCCGCCGAACGGCCAGATCCCGACCACCGCCATCTCGGACGCCCGGGACCACACGGTCGAGCTGCGTCAGTACAAGGGCGACAAGCCGCTCCTCCCCGGGACGGCGAACGACTACGTCTCGACCAAATACGCCTACACCCCGGCCGGACAGCTGTCCAAGGTCACGGACGACAAGGGCAACGCCTGGTCGTACACATACGACCAGCGCGGCCGTAAGCACACCGCGACCGACCCGGACACGGGGTCCTCGACTTACGAGTACGACGACCTCGACCGGCTCGTCTCCACCACTGATTCCCGCTCCAACACCACGACCACGGTGTACGACAAGATCGGCCGCACCACCGAAACGTGGCAGGGAGCGGCCGGCACCGGTACCAAGCTGTCCGTCTCCAAATACGACACGGTGGCCAAGGGCGAGCTGTACGGCACGTACACCTACAAGGACGGCGCCGTCCTCTCGTCGGTGACCTACCCGGCCCTGGACGACGACCTCGCACCGACCACCACCAAGTACTACCTGTCCAAGACCGCCGAACCCGAGCTGGGCGGCACCTACCAGTTCGACACCCAGTACAACAAGGACGGCACGGTCGCCGGGCAGAACTTCCCGGCTGCGGGCGGCCTGCCCGCGGAGGCCCTGTCCTACGACTACGACGCCCTCCAGCGCCCGGTGGCGATGAACACCTCGCTCGGCGGAATGAGCTACGTCTCCGGGGTGGCGTACTCGCCCACGAACAAGGTGGAGCAGCTGGAGCTGACCACCGGCGGAACGGGAGCGAAGAAGACCTGGCTGTCCTACGCCTACGAACAGGGCACCTCGCGCCTCATCAACGCCCGGGTCGATGTTCAGGGCGCCGCATCGGTGGCGTACGACGCCCGTTACACCTATGACGACGGCGGCAACGTCCGGTCCATCACGGACGCGCCCGACGGCGGAACCCGGGACGTGCAGTGCTTCCGGTACGACGGCCTGCGGCAGATGACGGACGCCTGGACGTCGAATGCCACCCCGAACAAGGCGGTGGGCACTGGAGCGACGGAGGCTGCCTGCGCGTCCGCGCCCTCGTCCGCGACCGTGGGCGGAACCGCGCCCTACTGGTCGAAGTACGGATTCGACACACTGGGCAACCGGACGTCGGCGACCGACTACGGCCTGAACGGCGCGGCTACGTCGACGAAGTCGTACACGTATGGCGAGAACGGGGAGGGCCCCCACCAGCTGACCACGGAGGTCGTGGACACCACGGCCACGTCGAGCACTCCTGCGGTCAAGCTGGCCAACACGTACTCCTACGACGCGACCGGTAACACCGAGCAGCGCGTCCTCAACGGCGACACACAGAAGCTGAGCTGGGACAAACAGGGTGAGCTGACCAAGGTCACCAACGCGGACGGTGCCACTACCGATTACGTCTACGACGCGTCGGGCGACCGCCTGCTCAGCAAGACGGCCGAGGAGACGACGTTCTACCTGCCCGGCACGGAGCTGCACCTGAAGAAGTCCACGGGTGCGGTGACAGCCGCGCGCTATTTCAGCCTGGCCGGCCAGACCGTGGCGGTCAGGGACAACGGCGGCGTCACCTTCCTCGCCTCCGACCACCACGGCACGGCGCAGCTCGCCGTCAACGCGGCCACCGGCGCCACCCAGCGCCGTCGCATGGACCCATTCGGAGCGGAACGCGAGGGGTCCGCGACGGACTGGGTCGACGACAAGGGCTTTGTGGGCGGCACGGTCCAGAAGGTCACCGGCCTCACGACCCTCGGAGCGCGGGAGTACGACGACTCGACGGGCCGGTTCATCTCAGCCGACCCGGTCATCGACTACACCGACCCGCAACAGATCAACGGCTACGCGTACAGCCTCAACAACCCGGTCACGTTCTCGGACCCGGGCGGCCTGGCGCCCGACGACTGCGCCCTGGTCGGCGTCGCCTGCAAGCCGACCGGCAACGGCGGCTGGACCGTCAAGCCCACCGATCAGTACTACACCTACTACGGGGTACAGGCGCCCACCGAGACCCCGGCGCAGTACAAGGCACGCCAGGCCCAAACGGACGCGGACATCGCCAAGCAGCGCGCGATAGCCGCGGCCAAGGAACTCGCCAAGATCGCAGCCGACGAACTGGGCATCACCGACGCTCTGGACTGCTTCACAACCGGAGCACTCGGCGCGTGCGGCGCGACGGCGGTCAACATCATCTCCAGTGCGGTCGGCGGAATCGTCGGCAAGCTGGCCAAGAAGTACGGCCTCCCGTGGAAGTGGAAGAAGGCCGCAGAACTCGGCAAGCGCCTCTGGAAGCTCGGCGACAAGCTGATCAGCGGAGTCAAGAACTGGCTCAGCAAGTTGAAGATCGCCAAGAACGCCGGCGGTTGTAACAGCTTCGTGCCAGGGACCAAGGTTCTTATGGCCGACGGAACGTCAAAACCGATCGAGAAGGTCAAGATTGGTGAAAAGGTTCTGGCGACTGACCCTGTAAAGGAAAGATCAAAGGCGCGTGAGGTCACGGCAGAAATCAAGGGCCGAGGCCACAAGAAGCTGGTCAAGGTCACCATCGATACGGACGGTGACCAGGGCAGCCGCACCACTTCCGTCACCGCCACGGACGGGCACCCGTTCTGGGTAGCGGGACTGGATCTGTGGATCGACGCCACGGACCTCGAAGCGGGTGAGCAGCTCCGCACGAGCAGTGGCGCGCTGGTGGAGATCGAAGGCGTAGAACGTTGGGCAGCGGAAGCGACCGTCCATAACCTAACCATCGGTGACCTGCATACGTACTATGTGCTAGCAGGGGCCACCCCGGTTTTGGTTCATAATGCCAGTTACGGAGTTGCCGGAGAAGTGTGCAAGCTTCGACCCAACTTCAAACCAAAGGAAGGGCGAGGTGGCAAGGTCGGGACGCGCCCCGGGAAGAATTTCACGCCCGCTGGAAAAGACGAGGTTATTCAGCGCAATGCGCTGGAGCAGGAAGATGGGATTGCGAGATGCGTCAACCCCAACTGCAACGTCGAACTCGTTTACCCGGCTAAGTCAGCAAAGGACGTAACGCCTCCGACTAATGAGGCGCAGGTGGATCACGTAGTATCTGAAGCTACTGGTGGTTCGGGAGATCCAGCCAACGGTCAAGCGACGTGCCGTGTCTGCAACAGGCTCAAAAGTGACGGCCCGCAACCATGGTGAGCTAACGCTTGGTTGGCGAGGTAGGCGAAGAAAGGCGATTCATGGAATACATGGCCAAGATCCACGTCCGATTGTGCGTTGAAGGTGGATGGCCGCCGGTCGCCTTCGAGGAGGTAAGCGCGAAGCCCCTGGGGGATCACCTCTACGAGCTCGTATCTCCGCCTGCTTTCGCCAAGCGGTTGGCGGTCGGAGATGTGGTTCGCGTCGTGCACCACGGATCGCCGGAAATGGTCTGGGTAGACTCCATCATTGAGTCGAGTGGCCATTCGACAGCGCGCGTGATCTTCTTCCGGGCGGCTGGTCCGGAGCCCGAGAACACTCTCAAGGGTGATCTTTCCCGTCTCGGTGTGAAAATTCACGAGACTGCCATGGATGGGATGATCGCAATTGATATTCCCGGCCCGGTGGATTATGAAGCCGTTCGCGCTGTCCTGCAGGAAGGGGAATCCAGACGCTTCTGGGAGTTCGATGAAGGCGCCATTTCACCGCTGCACGACCAGGGTGCATAGAAATATCCCCTGCGGGCTGATTGGCTAGTTTCGTTGGGGTCAGGGCGCAAAGAGTGCGGCAGTTAGATCCCTTCGGTCGAAAAACTGTAGACCCCCTCCGGAGTGCCTCGCGGAGGGGGTTCACATACTTTGGTGGCTGCGGCGTTCGGATTACGGCAGTGAAGCGGTAGACGGCCCAGCGGGCCAGGTTTGAAAACCTCACTGTCGCGGGTGACTGCATGTAGTGGTGTTCCGCACGGAGTCTTTGCTGAAAATGGTATAGCTTTCATGCCGGGCGTGCTCGAACTCGGAGTCCGCTTGGACGGCAGCCGGTCCAACCCTTCGGGTGCCCTCATCGGATGCGGCACTGCACGTACACGAGCATCACCCACCCTCCGTCTCACGTCGCATCCGCCTCCAACCGGTCCGGCAGCCCGAACAGCGGGAACCAGCGGTCCGTGGCCAGGAAGCAGTGCATCCCCGTGATCGCGCCGTCCTTGATGTCGATGACCTGGACCGCCCAGGGGATGAAGCCCGGGCCCTCCGGGTCCGGCTTGTACTGGGCGAAGGCCGGGGTGCCGTTGGCGGAGGTGGCGAGGAGGCGGGAGCCGGCGCAGGCCGCGCCCAGGGACGTCATGAAGCCGGTGATGTCGTCATGGCCCCGGAGCCACAGGTCGAACGGCGGCATCGTCATCACCGCGTCCTCGTGGAGGAGGGCGGTCAGCGCCTTCATGTCGTAGCCCTCGAACGCCGCCACATACCGTTCGAGCAGGGCGGTCTGCTCCGCGTCCAGCGGGTCCGCCGCGTCGGCGGCCACGGACTCGTGGTCGGTCAGGGTCGCCCGGGCCCGCTGGAGGGCGCTGTTGACCGAGGCGACCGAGGTGCCGAGCAGCTCCGCGACCTCCGCCGCCTTCCACGCCAGCACCTCGCGCAGGATGAGCACCGCCCGCTGCTTCGGCGGCAGATGCTGGAGCGCCGCGACGAACGCGAGGCGCACCGACTCGCGCGCCACCGCCGCCTCCGCCGGATCGTCGGTCGTCGGGATGATCCGGCCGTCCGGCATCGGCTCCAGCCAGGCGTTCTCCGGCAGCGGGTTGAGCGCGGCCTGCGCGAGCGGCGTCGGCCCGGTCAGATCGACCGGCCGGGCCCGCTTCTTGCCCGCGTTCAGCATGTCGAGGCAGACGTTGGTCGCGATGCGGTACAGCCAGGACCGCAGCGAGGACCGGCCCTCGAACTTGTCGAAGCTGCGCCAGGCCCGTACCAGCGTGTCCTGGACCGCGTCCTCCGCCTCGAACGCCGAGCCGAGCATCCGGTAGCAGTAACCGGTCAGCTCGACCCGGTGCCCTTCCAGACGGCTGTCGATGTCGCCCGGCGCGCCGGGACCCGCTGCCGCCGTTGTCAGTTCACTCATCGCCGATCCACCCTGTCGTGCCGTGACACCGCTCACTTCATCCAGTACTTCGGAAGCTACAGCGGGGCACTGACAACGGGCGGGCGAGCGGCAGCCGTCAGGTCCCCGGCTTGCGGCCGTACACGTAGACGTCGTCGCCGTTCTTCAACAAATTCCAGTATGACTTCGCGTCCGAGGTGCGCATGTTGACGCAGCCGTGCGACCCCGGCGGATTCCACATCGTCACGCCGACCGCGTGGAACGCCTGGCCGCCGTCGAAGAACTGCGAGTACGGCATGGACACGTGGTAGATCGACGACACGTGGTTCTTGTGACGCCAGTAGATCTTCTTGGCGCCCGTCCGCGTCTCGTATCCGTCCCGCCCCGTCCGCACCGGCACCGGCCCGAACTTCAGCTTCTTGCCGTCCTGGATCCAGCTGATCTGCCGCGTCAGGTCGACGCAGGCGATGCGCCCCTTGTTGGTCGGGCACTTCCCGGCCTTGTTCGGGTTCTTGCCGGCCGCCTTCTGCGCGGTGAGCGTCTGCATCGTCCGCCAGGTGACCGGTCCTGCGTAACCGATGGTCGGAGTGACGCCGTAAGTGCTCTGGAACGACCGGATCTTGGTGCAGTCCGCCGCAGACTGCTTGCCGTCCACCTTCAGGTGCAGGTACTTCTCGACCTGCTTCTGGTACGGGCCCGTGGACGTCGTGCAGGACGCCGCCTGCGCGGCGGTGCCCGTACCGAGGACGAATGCCGGTATCGCGGTCAGCCCCGCGACGGACAGGACGAGCCCCCGCCGCGCCCGTATGCCCGTAATGCCCCGAATGTTCTGCATGTTCTTCCTGACTCCCATGTACGCCAACTCCCCTTCGCGCGCACTGCGGTGATTCCGCCTGCTAGATGCGCGAAGGGGAGCGACAGGTTGTGCGCCGAATGTCTCAGTTCTGTACGGGCGCCACGGCGGCGGGCCGCAGCCGTTCGGCGCGGGCGGCCCGCGTCCCGTACAGCGTGATGGATACGACTCCGAGGACCGCGAGCAGGCCCAGCGTGACCGTGCCCGCCCAGCCGCCGGCGTGGAAGGCTACCGCGCCGAGCGTGCCGCCCGCGCTGGAGCCGAGGTAGTACGCCGACTGGTACAGCGCCGACGCCTGGGCGCGGCCCGTCGTCGCCGTACGGCTCACCGAGGAGGAGGCGACCGCGTGCCCGGCGAAGAAGCCGGCCGTGATCAGGACCAGACCCAGGAGCACGGAGGCCAGCTGGTCGCCCAGCGAGAGCAGAAGCCCGGCGGCCGTGGTCGAGACCGCGAGGTACAGCGCGCCCCGCCGCCCCAGCCGGGCGACCAGTCGTCCGGCGGCGGCGGAGGAGACCGTACCGACCAGGTATACGAGGAAGATCGAGCCCACGACGCCCTGCGGCAGGTTGAACGGGGCCTCCACGAGCCGGTATCCGATGACCGTGTACACGGCGCCGAACACCGTCATGAACAGCGCCCCGATCGCGTACAGGCGCCGCAGCAGCGGGTTGGCGAGGTGCGAACCGACGGTCTTCGCGAGGGCCTTCGGGTTCAGCGTGCCCGGGGTGAAGTGCCGCGCGCGCGGGATCATGAAGTGGAAGACGACCGCGCAGGCCACGGCCAGCAGCCCGACCGCGCCGAGCGCCGCTCGCCAGCCCCACAGCTGCGCGATCCAGCCGGTGAGGATGCGGCCGCTCATCCCGCCGATGCTGTTGCCGGCGACGAACAGCCCGATCGCGGCGACGAGCGCCTTGGGCCGCACCTCCTCCGCCAGGTACGCCATCGCGGAGGCGGGCAGTCCGGCGAGCGCGGCGCCCTGGACCGCGCGCAGCGCGATCAGCCAGCCCAGCGAGGGGGCGAACGGCACGAACAGGCCGACCGTCACCGCGACCACCAGCGAGGCGGTCATCATCTGCCGTCGCCCGAACCGCTCGGACAGCGCGCTCATCGGCAGCACGCACAGCGCCAGCGCCCCGGTCGCGGCGGACACCGTCCAGCTCGCCTGCCCGGCCGTCGCGCCGAAGGACGCGGAGACGGCGGGCAGCAGCGCCTGCGTGGAGTAGAGGAGCGCGAACGTCGCGACACCGGCGGCGAAGAGGGCGAAGCTCATCCGGCGGTAGCCGGGGCGCCCGGGTGCGAGCCGGTCGGTGGTGTCGGTGACGGGGGACGACTGGGTCGAGGCGGCCACGGTGAGGGTGGACGCCCCGGTACTGGCGGGAGGCATGCGACGACGGTAGGACGCGCGGGATTCATGCGTCCAATGCACAAACAGCGAATAATCAATCCCATGGTGCATCAACGCAGCTCACAGCCACGGCTGTCACCGAGTAGTTACAAGGAAGATATCCGCGCGCATGAAGAGGACATCCGCGCGGTCCTCGCCCCGCGCCTCGCGTACTTCGAGGCGGTCGCCCGCCACGAGCACGTGACGCGCGCCGCGCAGGAGCTGGGCGTCCCGCAGTCCACGCTCTCGCGCGCGATGGTGCGGCTGGAGGACGACCTCGGCGTCGCCCTGTTCGCGCGCAAGGGCCGCACGGTGTCCCTGACCCCGGCCGGCCGCACCTTCCTCGGCTCGGCCGAGCGCGCCCTGGAGGAGGTGGAGAAGGCCGCCGACTCGGTACGCGCCGACGCCGACCCCACCGCCGGCAAGGTGGCCTTCGGTTTCCTCCACACGTTGGGCTCCGAGACCGTCCCCGCCCTCATCCGCGCCTTCCGGGCCGACCACCCCCGGGTCCGCTTCCAGCTCGTCCAGAATTACGGCGAGGCCATGATCGAACGCCTCCGCGCCGGCGGCCTCGACCTCTGCCTCACCTCCCCGGTCCCGGACGCCCCCGACCTGGTCACCCGCCGCCTCGACGAACAACGCCTCCGCCTGGTGGTCCCCGAGGACCACCCCCTGGCCACCCGCCGCCGCATCCGCCTCGCCGAAGCAGCCGACGAAACGTTCGTCACCCTGGAACCCGGCTACGGCCTCCGCCGCATCACGGACGACCTCTGCGCGGCGGCGGGCTTCGTCCCCCGGGTCGCCTTCGAGGGCGAGGAGGCGGAGACGCTGCGGGGCCTGGTCGCGGCGGGCCTGGGTGTGGCCCTGCTGCCCCCGCCCGCGGTGGCCCGCCCGGGCGTGGTGGAACTGACGGTGACGGCGCCGCGCGCGGTGCGCGAGATCGGGGTGGCATGGCTGGACGGGCACCCGGACACGCCCCCGGTGGCGGCGTTCAAGAAGTTCCTGCTGGGGCGGCGGGGGAGTCTGCTGCCGGGGTGAGGGAGCCCGCACTCCGCGGGCTCCCTCAGCCGACCCCCAACGACTCCCCGAACCCCACAGCCAACGGCATCCGCAGCCCCAACGGCGGCGGAGCCGCCAGCGCGTCCGTCACCGGGCGGGCGTACGCGTGGCCGAACAGCGTGCCGCGTACGAAGTCGGCGGCCAGGGCCGCTACTTCGGCGCGGTGTTGGCGTAGGCCATGGCCGTCCGAGTGGACCTCGAAGCGGCAGGTGTCGCGGTTGGCCTTCTTGGCGCGTTCGGCCAGGCGGAAGGAGAGGTCCGGGGCGCAGCGGGTGTCGTTGGTGCCGTGGACCAGCAGGACCGGGCGGCCGACCAGGTGCTTGACCGGTTCCGGGTCGGCGGACGGGTCGCCGGGGAGCCAGGGGGCCATGGCCAGGACCGCGCCGACCGCCGGGTGGCCGCCCGCGCGGAGGGCGGCCCGGGCGCCCATGCCGTGGCCGGCCAGGCAGAGGGGGACGTCGCCGTAGCGGCGTACGGCCTCGTCCACCGCCCATTCCGCGTCCGCCGCGAGGTGGGCGTCGTCCTCGTTCCAGCCGCGGCAGCGGTAGCGCACCACATGGGCGGTGAGGCCGTCGGCGCGGCCCGCGTGGGCCAGGGCGCGGGCCAGCGGGAGCAGGCGGGCGTGGGAGAGGGCGGAGGGGCGGCGGTGCGAGTGCGGCTCGCCGTCCGGGAGCAGCAGGACCACGCCGCCGACCGTTGTTGCTCCGGCCGCCGCTCCGACGGCCCGTCCCAGCCGTGCCGCGGGCTGGGGGAGTGCGCGCTGTGCCATGGCGTAACAGTGTCAGACGAGCGCGGGTCCGCCACCCCTGTTCGCGGGGTCTGTTACGCAGCGGGGCGCGGGGAGGCTCGACCGTACCGTTATGCGACGACAAGCCCGCTCTACGCGCGTAGGCGCTACAGTGCCTGGATGATGAGCCCGACCCTCAACGTGCCCGGCCCGGACCAGATCCGGCGTGCCCCCAAGGTCCTTCTGCACGACCACCTCGACGGCGGTCTGCGTCCAGGAACGATCGTCGATCTCGCGGCGGCGATCGGTTACGACGCGCTTCCCGAGAACGAGCCCGACAAACTCGGCATCTGGTTCCGGGAGGCCGCGGACTCCGGTTCGCTGGAGCGGTATCTGGAGACGTTCGCCCACACCTGCGCGGTCATGCAGACCCGTGACGCGCTGGTCCGGGTCGCCGCCGAGTGCGCCGAGGACCTGGCCGCCGACGGGGTCGTCTACGCCGAGGTGCGGTACGCCCCCGAGCAGCACCTGGAGGCCGGGCTGACCCTCGAAGAGGTGGTCGAGGCCGTCAACGAGGGCTTCCGCGAGGGTGAGCGGCGGGCCCGCCGGGACGGCAACCGCATCCGCGTCGGCGCCCTGCTCACCGCGATGCGGCACGCCGCGCGCTCCCTGGAGATCGCGGAACTGGCCAACCGCTACCGCGACCAGGGCGTCGTCGGCTTCGACATCGCGGGCGCCGAGGCCGGGTTCCCTCCCACCCGGCACCTGGACGCCTTCGAGTACCTCAAGCGCGAGAACAACCACTTCACGATCCACGCGGGCGAGGCGTTCGGGCTGCCGTCGATCTGGCAGGCCATCCAGTGGTGCGGCGCCGACCGGCTCGGGCACGGGGTCCGCATCATCGACGACATCGAGGTCGCTGAGGACGGCTCCGTGAAGCTGGGCCGGCTCGCCTCCTACGTACGGGACAAGCGCATCCCGCTGGAGATGTGCCCGACGTCCAACCTCCAGACCGGGGCCGCGTCCTCGTACGCCGAGCACCCCATCGGGCTGCTCCGCAAGCTGCACTTTCGGGCCACCGTCAATACCGACAACCGGCTGATGAGCGGCACGAGCATGAGCCAGGAATTCGAGAAGCTGACCGAGGCTTTCGGATACACGCTCGATGACATGCAGTGGTTCACCGTCAATGGAATGAAGTCCGCATTCATTCCTTTCGATGAACGTCTGGCGATGATCAATGACGTCATCAAGCCCGGGTATGCCGAGCTGAAGTCCGAATGGCTTTTCGAGCAGACTGCTGCGACCAGCGTGTCTTCCTCGTTGGCCGGCTGACGGAGGCGTACGGAAGGCGGCCGGGTAGAGGTTTTCCCGGCCGTTTTCCGTGGTGTCGCATGTTTGCGGAGTGGAGTGGCGGCTGACTACGTTGCATAGCCGCTCACATCCCCTTCCCCAAGGATGAATGTCATATGAAGCAGTCTGCTGCCAGGACTCTCGGTGTCGCCGCTCTCGGTGCCGCTTTCGCCGCTGCCGCCGCCGGTACCGCGTCCGCCTCCGCGCTGCCGCTGGAGACGGCGACCAGCGTCCTGCCCGTCGCCGGTGCCGTGGCCGACGCCACCTCGACGCTGCCGGTCCAGGACACCGCCGACCAGCTCCTCGGCACCAGCCAGACCAAGGTCCTCGGCGACGCCACCACCCCCGTCAAGGGCCTCCTCGGCGGCATGCCGGCCGGCGGTCTGACCACCAGCGGCCTGTCCGCCAACGGTCTGCCGCTCGGCGGCTGAGCCGAAGCCGGAACATGCCTGTGGGCGGACACCCCGACCGGGTGCCCGCCCACAGGCATGTGTACGGGAACGGCTACCAGGCGGTCGAGGACGACCGCCCCTCCTGCGGCAGCAGCAGCCACAGCGCCAGGTAGAGCAGGAACTGCGGGCCCGGCAGCAGGCACGAGACCACGAAGATGATGCGCATGGTCCTCGCCGACGTGCCGAAACGCCGCGCCAGCGCTGCGCACACTCCGCCGAGCATGCGTCCGTCACGGGGGCGGGCAAGTGCGGCCATGGTGGGCTCCTTCGCGAACCGTTGCGGGGAGCAGTCCGGTGTGCTCCCGATACGTCCATCGTGCCGCGACGAACCGGACGAAGCGTCGCTCTACGGGGCCATCCCGACCCCGGAAATCGTCGGGGTCGAACCCTGAGGGATCGCCCCCTGAGGGATCGAACCCTGAGCGGCCTCGTGCCCCCTCCGCGCCACCACATGCGTCCCCGCCGCCCCGCCGCGCCGCCGCAGCCGCGCCCGGCACGCGGGCACCACCAGGACGTGGGCGAGGGCCACGCCCGCCGTGTTCAGGAACAGCGAGTCCACGTCCACCACCTGGCCGGGCACCCCGGTCTGCCCCAGCTCGATGGCCAGCGAGATCAGGGAGCCGGCCGCGACCGTACGGGCCAGCGAGAGCCACGGGGACACGTACAGCCGGCCCCCGGCCATCGGGAGCAGCACGCCCAGCGGCGCCAGGAGCAGCAGCCCGCCGCCGATCCGGCGGAACGCGGCGGCGGGGCCCAGCGACAGATCGGCCCTGATGCCGGCGAACGGCGAGAGGTTGGGGGCGTCCATCCACGGCACGTCCAGCGGACGCAGGGTGAGCCACCCGACGAGCAGCAGATGCGCGAGGAGCAGCGACACCCCGACCGCGCGGAAGCGGATGACGGCCTGGCCGTCCGTACCTTGACGCACGAAGCCCTAGACGCGGGCAGTGGCCGGATCGGTTCCGCCGGACCCGGGGAGACCTGCCTCACGACGGACCCCGGACCTCCTGAGGCCCCGAAGACCCCTACGGCACCCCCACCGTGCTCGGGCTCGCCTTCGTCTCCGCCGTGCACAGGTAGCCGCGGGCCGGGTAGTCGCCGGGACCGCCCAGCGTCACCGTGTCACCGGGAGTCAGGGACTCGCTGTCCGCGAAGGTGCAGACGACCTGGGCCAGGGCCTCGGCCGACAGGTCCTCCGGCTGCTCGTTGAGCCGCAGCGCACCCTTCGCGTCCCCCGGGCGGGGGCCGAAGACACGGAGCGTCGCGGGCACCTCGGTGGAGAAGCCCGCCTGCCGTTCGTCCGCCGTGGGCTGCCTGCGCAACTCGTCCAGCAGCTCCGTGGCGACCGCCGGCCGGTCCGACTCGGCCTCCTGGACCTGCACCGCCCGGTCCACCGTCACCAGCTGCGCGGCGCAGATCAGATACACCTGTACGGGGATGCCCCGCCCGGCCTGGGACGCGGCGTCCTCGGCGGGCATCGCGCACGGCACCCGGGACGGGGCGGCACCGGCGTCCACCGGCACCGAGGTCGTACGGATGCCACAGCCCGCCGCCAGTACGGCACAGAGTGCGGCACCTGCCAGGGCGGCGGCGGTTCGGTGTCCCCGGCGTTCGCTGCGCCTCACGTCGCGTCGTCCTCCTGATGGTCCGGTATCGGTGCGTCGTGATCCCCGGCGGCACCGCTCGGCGCCCCGGGGTCGCGCGGCAGGCGCAGCACGAAGACCGCGCCGTCGCCGTCCGGGGAGTTGCGGGCGGTGATGTCGCCGTTGTGGATGTGCGCGTTCTCCATGGCGATGGAGAGCCCGAGCCCGCTGCCATCCGAACGCGGCCTGGAGGCGCTCGCCTTGTAGAACCGGTCGAAGACGTGCGGCAGGACGTCCTCGGGGATGCCGGGGCCGTGGTCCCGGACCTCGATGACGAGCTCCTCGCCCTCGATGCGCACCGAGACCCGTACCGGCGAACCGCCGTGCTTGAGCGCGTTGCCGATCAGGTTGGCGAGGATCACGTCGAGCCGGCGCGGATCGAGGCGGACCATCATGCCGCGCTCGGCGTCCAGTTCGACCGCGTCCAGCCAGGCGCGGGCGTCGATGCAGGCGGTCACCTGGTCCGCGACGTCCACATAGTCCAGGACGAGACGGGCGGTGCCCGCGTCGAAGCGGGTCACCTCCATCAGGTTCTCCACGAGGTCGTTCAGCCGGCGGGTCTCGCTGACCACGAGGTTCACCGCGGGCGCGATCATCGGGTCGAGGCTGTCGACCTCGTCCTCCAGCACCTCCGTGACCGCGGTGAGCGCCGTCAGCGGCGTACGCAGCTCGTGCGACATGTCGGCGACGAAGCGGCGGCTGGCCTCCTCGCGGGCGCTCATGTCCGCGACCTTCTTCTCCAGCGAGCTTGCGGTCCGGTTGAACGTCCGCGACAGATCGGCCAGTTCATCGGTGCCGGACACCACGAGCCGGGTGTCGAGCTTGCCCTCGCCGAGCTTGCGGGCCGCGTCCCCGAGCCGCTGCACCGGCCGCAGCACGGTCGTCGCCGCCGCCTGCGCGAGCAGCGCCGAGCCGACCAGGGCGAGCGCCGTGGCGATCCCCAGCGACCAGGCGAGCGAGCTGAGGTCCTGCCGCTCCTGGTCGAGCGACTTCAGCATGTAGCCGGTCGGCCCGCCGCCGATGATCTTCGTACCGGCGACGAGATACGGCGTGCCGCGTATCGAGGTGCGCTGCCAGAACAGGTGGTACTCGTACTTGTTGCCCGACTTGACCGGCTGCTTGCGGTCCACCTGCTCCTGCAACGACAGCGGTACGTTGTCGCGCGTGAAGGTGTCCAGGTCGCTGTTGCCGACGATGGGCTTGCCCGGGTCGCGCTCGTCGATGAGGAGCACGCTGTAGCCGGGGCTGCTGCTCGCCATCTGCACGGCGGCCGTCTGGAGGTCCTCCTTGGTGGGGCGCAGCGGCAGCGAGGCCGCCCGGGACTGCATCTCCTGGCGGAAGTCCCCGAGCGCCGCGTCCTGCGTACGCGTCAGCACGGCCTCGCGGTTGAGCCAGTACGCGATGCCGGAGGCCGACACGGCGGCGGTCAGCGCGACGAGGCCGAAGACGATGACGAGCCGCAGGCGCAGGCTGGTCCAGCGGAGCCCGGCGCGCAGGCCCCGCCGCACAGCCGTGCTCACTGCGGCGAGTCCAGCCGGTAACCCACGCCCCGCACCGTACGGATCAGGGTCGGCGAGGACGGTACGTCCTCCACCTTGGCGCGCAGCCGCTGCACACAGGCGTCGACCAGCCGGGAGTCGCCCAGGTAGTCGTGCTCCCAGACCAGGCGCAGGAGCTGCTGCCGGGACAGGGCCTGGCCGGGCCGTCGGCTCAGTTCGAGCAGGAGGCGCAGCTCGGTCGGCGTGAGCTGCAGATCCTCGCCGTTCTTGGTGACGGTCATGGCGGAGCGGTCGATGACCACGTTCCCGAAGGTCGCGGAGTCGGTCGACTCCCGTTCGCCCCGGCGCAGCACCGCGCGGATACGGGCGTCGAGCACCCGGCCCTGCACGGGCTTCACCACGTAGTCGTCGGCACCGGACTCCAGACCCACCACGACGTCGATGTCGTCGCTGCGGGCGGTCAGCAGGATGATCGGCAGCTGGTCGGTGCGGCGGATGCGCCGGCACACCTCGAAACCGTCGATCCCGGGCAGCATCACATCCAGCACGACCAGGTCGGGGCGCTGCTCGCGCAGCAGGTTGAGGCCGTCCTCTCCCGTCGCCGCGGTGGCCACACGGTGGCCCTGGCGTGACAGCGAGAGTTCGAGGGCCGTGCGGATGGCGTCGTCGTCCTCGATCAGCAACAGGAAAGGCACTTGGTCATTCTGACCCATGGGGCGCCCCAGTTCGACAGTTGGTCCCCCCTGATGCGTGCCCCATACGTCCCTCATGCATCAGGAAGCACGGATTCGCGACGCCGCCGGGCCCTGTGACAGCCCTGTGACAGTCGGCGGACAGCGCCATGAAACTGCCCCGGCAAGCTCGTTGGCACAAGGAACGGACGGACTCCACCGATGGGGGGCGCGAGATGAACGCAACTCACAGCATCAACGCAAGCGCAGTTGTCACGCGTCTCCACGATGTCGGGCGGAACACCGAGAAGTCCGGCGCCGCAGTGAACGGACGGGGGTGCGTTCGAGGCGCCGGGCGTCAGCACACGTCATTCATGACGGTGGTTGACGCGGGGGGCAACGGGGGAAGCGCGTACGGGGAGGACTCGGGGGAGCGGAAGTCACCGGAGCGGTCCGGGGACGCCGAAGCGGCGTTCACGGCCTATGTCCGGGAGCGCCGCGCCTCCCTGTACGCGACCGCCTACCACCTGACCGGTGACCGGTTCGAGGCCGAGGACCTGCTCCAGAGCGCCCTCTTCTCGACGTACCGGGCCTGGGACCGCATCAGCGACAAGGCCGCTGTCGGCGGTTACCTGCGCCGCACGATGACCAATCTGCACATCAGTGCCTGGCGCAGGCGCAAGCTGAACGAATACCCGACCGAGGAGCTGCCGGAGACGGCGGGCGACACGGACGCGATGCGCGGTACGGAGCTGCGCGCCGTGCTCTGGCAGGCGCTGGCGCGCCTTCCCGAGCTGCAGCGCACGATGCTCGTCCTGCGGTACTACGAGGGTCGTACGGACCCCGAGATCGCGTCGATCCTCGACATCAGTGTCGGCACGGTGAAGTCGAGTATCTGGCGGTCGCTCCGCCGGCTGCGCGAGGACGAGGTCCTCAGCTTCGGCCGTGACGAGGAGGAGTCCTTCGGCGAGCTGGTGGCCTGAAGGCTGGGGGGAACGGGGGCGCGCTGCCGCGTCGGGGGACGCGGCGGTGTTGTTACGGGGGAAGTAACGGGGGCCCGGGGGATACGGGGGGTATCTCGGGGGACAACGGGGATACGGGGAAGTCGCGGGGTCGGACGGGCCGGGGGGTCTTGTCCGGCCCCGCGGCGCGTTTCACGTCAAGCCCCTCCGGCGATTGAGGAGCGGGGGCGCGGGGGCGGAGCCCCCGAAACCGAAACCGGCGGAGGGCTTACCGGGTCACCGGCAAACGGCAGCGGCCCGCCGCCGCGGCGGCCAGGCGGCCCAGCGCCTCCGGCTTCGCACACGCGTGCGCGCCCAGCGCGACGTGACGGGAGACGATGCGGCGTTCCGTACGCATCAGGCGCCAGCCGCGACGCAGCAGGAACGGGACCGACTTGCGGCCCTCGCGCAGGTCGCGGAGGAGGCGGCGGCGGAAGGTCGTGGAGGGGCGGCCGCGCAGGCAGAGGGCGTCGGCCAGGAGGCCCAGGGACTGGCAGCGGTCGATGATGTCGGCCGCGAAGATGCCCTCGGCCACGAAGAGCGGGGTGCGCCCGATGTGCTGGACCTCGTGCCCGGTGCGGGAGCTGGTGGAGATGTCGTACACCGGGACGTCGGTGCGGCCGGTCCGGCAGAGCTCCGTGATTGCGGTGACGGCGGCGTCGGCGTCCCAGGAGGCCGGGGAGTCCCAGTCGATGTCCGTACTGCCGTCGACGAGCGGCAGGGTGGGGTCGTCGGCTTCCTTGTAGAAGTCGTCGAGGCGCAGCACCGGAAGCCCGGTGCGGGCGGCGAGGGACGACTTGCCGGAGCCGGAGGGGCCCGTCAGGAGGACGACGCGGGTCGAAAGCGCTTGGGAACTCACAGGACACGAGTCTGAGGCATTGACCCGCACGTGGGACCCCCGGAGGTCTTGTTGGTATCGCGCATCACACCTCAACTACTCTTTGCATTCGGTTGATTACGCGACCGATGGTCCGATCGTCCCGATCAGGTGGGAAATCCATGGCACGTCACGCACTTTCCAAGTCCCGGCGCCGCACCCTGCTGCGCGCAGGTCTGACCGTCACCGCGGTCGGCGCCGCACTCGGCGCGGGGGGTGCGGCGGCGCAGGCCGCCCCGCTGCCCGTCGTCCAGGAGACGGGGGCCGACGTCGGCCTCGCGGAGGCCACCGGCGCGGCCGGCGGCGCGGTCACCGGGGCGCTCGGGCAGTCGCTGGAGCACAGCGTCGCGCCCGTCACCCACCTGCGGCTCGACCCGCTGGCCGGTACCGGGACGGACCCGCTGGACAACGCGGTGGGCACCCAGGTCGCGGACTTCAAGCCGCTCTCCACGGCGCTGGTCACCGATCCGCTGACGAGCGGCGGTGCCATCAAGGACCTGCCCGTCGTGGGCCCGGTCGTGGAGGGGCTGCGCGGCTGAGTTTCCGCAGGCAGCGGGACGGCCCGTTCCCCGGAGGCGCCTCTGGGAAACGGGCCGTCGCCGTGTGCGGTCAGTACGAGGAGCCCGAGGCTCCCAGCGCGCCCGTCGGGTGCCAGACCGTCTTGGTCTCCAGGAACGCCGTCAGGCGGTGCGTGCCCGGGTCGGCGGTCCAGTCGTCGCCGTCCACAGCCTGTGGACGCGCGACGCGCTTCAGGTTGTCCGCCGCCGCGATCTCCAGTTCCTTCGCCAGCTCCGCGTCCGCCCCCGTCAGGTCGATGCCGTTCACGTCCTGGTGGGCGGCGAGCGGCGCGGCGATCTCCGCGGTCTTCCCCGACAGCACGTTGACCACACCGCCCGGCAGGTCCGAGGTGGCCAGCACCTCGCCCAGCGACAGGGCGGGCAGCGGGGACTTGGCGGAGGCGACCACGACCACGGTGTTGCCGGCCGCGATCACCGGGGCGATCACCGAGACCAGGCCCAGGAACGAGGACCCCTGCGGCGCCAGGACCGTGACCACGCCGGTCGGTTCGGGCGTCGACAGGTTGAAGAACGGGCCCGCGACCGGGTTCGCGCCGCCCACGATCTGGGCGATCTTGTCCGTCCAGCCCGCGTACCAGACCCAGCGGTCCACCGCCGCGTCCACGACGGCCGCCGCCTTGGACTTCGACAGGCCCTCCGCCTCGGCCACCTCGCGTACGAACTGCTCGCGGCGGCCCTCCAGCATCTCCGCGACGCGGTAGAGGATCTGGCCGCGGTTGTACGCGGTCGCGCCGGACCAGCCGCCGAACGCCTTGCGGGCGGCCACGACCGCGTCGCGCGCGTCCTTGCGGGAGGACTGGGGCGCGTTCGCCAGCCACTTGCCCTTCGAGTCCGTCACCTCGTACACCCGGCCGCTCTCGGAGCGGGGGAACTTGCCCCCGACGTACAGCTTGTAGGTCTTGAAGACGCTCAGACGGTTATCGGACATCGAGGTACGCCTCCAGGCCGTGACGGCCGCCTTCGCGGCCGTAACCCGACTCCTTGTAACCGCCGAATGGCGAGGTCGGGTCGAACTTGTTGAACGTGTTGGCCCAGACGACGCCCGCCCGGAGCTTGTTCGCGACCGCGAGGATGCGCGAACCCTTCTCCGTCCAGATGCCGGCCGACAGGCCGTACTGGCTGTTGTTCGCCTTGGCGACCGCCTCGTCCGGCGTACGGAACGACAGCACCGAGAGCACCGGGCCGAAGATCTCGTCGCGGGCGATGGTGTGCGCCTGGGTGACGTTCGTGAAGAGCGTCGGGGCGAACCAGTAACCGGCCGAAGGCAGTTCGCACGGGGCGCTCCAGCGCTCCGCGCCCTCCGCCTCGCCGGTCTCCACGAGCGCGGTGATCCGGGCCAGCTGCTCCGAGGAGTTGATCGCGCCGATGTCCGTGTTCTTGTCCAGCGGGTCGCCGAGGCGCAGCGTGGACAGCCGCCGCTTCAGCGCGTCCAGCAGCTCGTCCTGGACCGACTCCTGGACCAGCAGGCGGGAGCCCGCGCAGCACACCTGTCCCTGGTTGAAGAAGATGCCGGTGACGATGCCCTCGACGGCCTGGTCGATCGGGGCGTCGTCGAAGACGATGTTGGCGCCCTTGCCGCCCAGCTCCAGCGTGACCTTCTTGTCCGTCCCCGCGACGCTCCGGGCGATGGCCTTGCCGACGGCGGTCGAGCCGGTGAACGCGACCTTGTTGACGTCCGGGTGTTCCACGAGCGCCTGGCCCGCGTCGCCGTACCCCGTCAGGATGTTGACGACACCCTTGGGCAGGCCCGCCTGGCGGCAGATGTCCGCGAAGAACAGCGCGGACAGCGGCGTCGTCTCGGCGGGCTTCAGGACCACCGTGTTGCCCGTGGCGAGCGCCGGGGCGATCTTCCACGCGAGCATCAGCAGCGGGAAGTTCCACGGGATGACCTGGCCGGCCACGCCCAGCGGACGCGGGTTCGGGCCGTAGCCGGCATGGTCCAGCTTGTCGGCCCAGCCCGCGTAGTAGAAGAAGTGCGCGGCGACCAGCGGGAGGTCGGCGTCGCGGGTCTCCTTGATCGGCTTGCCGTTGTCCAGGGTCTCCAGGACGGCCAGCTCGCGGGAGCGCTCCTGGATGATCCGGGCGATCCGGAACAGGTACTTGGCGCGCTCGGAGCCGGGCAGCGCCGACCACTTCTCGAACGCGCGGCGGGCCGCCTTCACGGCCCGGTCCACGTCGTCGGCGCCGGCCCGGGCGACCTCGGACAGCACCTCCTCGGAGGACGGGCTGACCGTCTTGAAGACCTTGCCGTCGGCCGCGTCGGTGAACTCACCGTCGATGAACAGGCCGTACGAGGGGGCGATGTCGACGACGGAACGGGACTCCGGCGCCGGTGCGTACTCGAATGCGGATGCCATGGGTATCAGTCCACCGTCACGTAATCGGGGCCGGAGTAACGGCCGGTGCTGAGCTTCTGGCGCTGCATCAGCAGGTCGTTCAGCAGGCTGGAGGCGCCGAAGCGGAACCAGTGGTTGTCCAGCCAGTCCTCGCCCGCCGTCTCGTTGACCAGCACGAGGAACTTGACCGCGTCCTTCGAGGTGCGGATGCCACCGGCCGGCTTCACGCCGATCTGGACGCCGGTCTGCGCGCGGAAGTCGCGCACCGCCTCCAGCATCAGCAGGGTGTTCGCGGGCGTGGCGTTCGTCGCCACCTTGCCGGTCGAGGTCTTGATGAAGTCCGCCCCGGCCAGCATCCCGAGCCAGGAGGCCCGCCGGATGTTGTCGTACGTGGACAGCTCACCGGTCTCGAAGATCACCTTGAGCCGGGCGGACCCGCACTCCGCCTTCACGGCGAGGATCTCCTCGTACACCTTCAGATAGCGGCCGGCCAGGAACGCGCCCCGGTCGATCACCATGTCGATCTCGTCGGCCCCGGCCGCCACGGCGTCCCGGACGTCCGCGAGCTTCACGTCGAGCGCGGCGCGCCCGGCGGGGAAGGCCGTCGCCACGGACGCCACCTTCACGCCGGAGCCGGCCAGGGCGGCGGCAGCGGTGGCCGCCATGTCGGGGTAGACGCAGACTGCGGCGGTGCGCGGGGTCGTGCGGTCGGTGGGATCGGGGTTGACGGCCTTGGCGGCGAGCGCCCGGACCTTGCCGGGGGTGTCCGCGCCTTCCAGCGTCGTCAGGTCGATCATCGAGATGGCGAGGTCGATGGCGTACGCCTTGGCCGTCGTCTTGATCGACCTGGTTCCGAGGGCTGCGGCGCGCGCTTCGAGTCCGACCGCGTCGACGCCGGGCAGCCCGTGCAGGAAGCGGCGCAGCGCACTGTCGGACGCCGTCGCGTCGGCGAATGCGGGGAGGGTGGTGGGCATGGTCACCACATGAGCATATCTACGCGCGTAGCGACCTGTACAGGGACCCAGGCCATCCGCACATCCCACGCCCTCGCCGCCCGCGCGAGTCGGCCGCCACCGCGCCCCCGCGCCGCGTCAGGCACAATCGGGCTCATGACGAGCCCCACGCCTGCCGACGAGCCCACCTACGCCGACCGGACCTTCCGGTCGCCCGCCGGGCTGGCCGGTGGCGTCCTGCTCCTCCTGCTCGTCTGCGGGATCGGCGGCGACGCCGCGGTCCGGGGCGACGGCCGGGTGCCGTGGATGGCGCTCGCCGGAATGCTGACCGCCGTGCCCCTGATCGTCGCGTTCACGCTGCGCCCGGTGGTCGCCGCGAACGACGCGCGCATCCGCATCCGCAACCCGTTCCGCACGATCACGCTGCCGTGGAGCGACGTCGCCGACGTACGGGCCGGGTATTCGAGCGAGCTCTTCACGCAGGACGGTACGAAGTTCCAGCTCTGGGCCGTCCCCGTATCGCTGCGGCAGCGCAAGAAGGCCGCCCGCCAGCAGTCCCGGCAGGCGGTGGACGACCCGTACCGGCGTACGTCCACGATCGCCGACGTACGCAACACCAAGGCCCGCACCGCGGCCGCCGACCAGACCGTCGCGGACCTGCGCGAGCTGTCCGAGCGCGCCGGTGACAAGGCCGCGACCGACGCCCCCACCGCCTCGGTGCGCTGGGCCTACGAGGTCATCGCCCCGGCCGCCGTCGGCGCGGTCCTGCTCGTGGTCCTGGGCGCGACGGGCTGAGACGGGTACGGGGCGGCCCGGCCGCCCCGCCGCTTCCGTCAGATGCCCGCCGCTGCCGCCAGGTCGCGCTTGACGCCGGTCAGCAGCTCGGTGGCGCGGGCGCGGGCGGTGGGCAGCGCGTCGGCGGAGCCCACCGGCACGACGACCTCCAGGTAGCACTTCAGCTTCGGCTCCGTGCCGCTCGGGCGGACGATCACCCGGGCGCCGTCGAGCGTGTAGCGCAGCCCGTCGGTCGGCGGCAGCCGGTCCGTGCCTCGCGACAGGTCCTCGGCCGAGGTCACGGGCAGCCCCGCCAGGGCGGTCGGCGGCTGCTCGCGCAGGCGGCGCATCGCGTCCGCGATGACCGACAGGTCCTCGACCCGCACCGACAGCTGGTCGGTCGCGTGCAGCCCGTGTTCGAGCGCGAGGTCGTCCAGCAGGTCGAGCAGCGTGCGGCCCTGCTCCTTCAGTACGGAGGCGAGCTCGGCGACGAGCAGCGCGGCCGTGATGCCGTCCTTGTCGCGGACGCCCTCCGGGTCCACGCAGTAGCCGAGCGCCTCCTCGTACCCGTAACGCAGCCCCTCGACGCGGGCGATCCACTTGAAGCCCGTCAGGGTCTCCTCGTAGCCCAGGCCCGCCTTCTCGGCGATCCGGCCCAGCAGTGAGGACGAGACGATCGACTCCGCGAACACGCCGGTCGCGCCCCGGCGCACCAGGTGCGCGGCGAGCAGTGCGCCGGTCTCGTCGCCCCGCAGCATCCGCCAGCCGCCGTCCGCCGCCGGGTCCGGCACGGCGACGGCGCAGCGGTCCGCGTCCGGGTCGTTGGCGATGACGAGATCCGGTTTGGCGCGGCGCGCTGTGGTGAACGCGAGGTCCATCGCGCCGGGCTCCTCCGGATTGGGGAAGGCCACGGTGGGGAACGCGGGGTCCGGCTCGGCCTGCTCCGCGACGAGCACGGGGGCCGGGAAGCCGGCCCGGTCGAACGCGGCGGTGAGCACCGAGGTGCCGACGCCGTGCATCGCGGTGTACACGGTGCGGGCGGTGCGGGGCGACTCGGCGTCGAGCACGGCGTCCGTACGGGTCAGGTAGGCGTCCAGGACCTCGTCGCCCAGGGTCTCCCAGCCGGTCTCCGGGCGGTCCACGGTGGCCAGCGGGCCGACCGCCGCGATGGCCGCGGCGATCTCGCCGTCCGCCGGCGGCACGATCTGCGAGCCGTCGCCGAGGTAGACCTTGTAGCCGTTGTCGCGGGGCGGGTTGTGGCTGGCGGTCACCTCGACGCCGGCGACGGCGCCCAGGTGCCGTATGGCGTACGCCAGCACGGGGGTGGGCAGCGGGCGGGGGAGGACCGCCGCGCGGAGGCCGGCGCCGGTCATCACCGCGGCGGTGTCCCGGGCGAAGTCGGCGGACTTGTAGCGGGCGTCGTAGCCGATGACGACGAGACCGCCGGTCTGCCCCTGGTCCTTGAGGTACGCGGCGAGGCCGGCCGCGGCGCGGATGACCACGGAGCGGTTCATGCGCATCGGGCCCGCGCCGAGCTCGCCCCGCAGTCCGGCGGTGCCGAACTGGAGCGTGCCCGCGAAGCGGGTGGTGAGCTCGGAGGTGTCCTCGGCGGCGATGAGCTTGGCGAGCTCTTCGCGGGTGTCGGGGTCGGGGTCCTCGTCCAGCCAGGCGCTGGCGCGGGCGAGGAGGTCCGGGGGTGTCGTCACGGGGTGCCTTTCGTGTGCGGTGCGCTGGGGGTGGACGGTGCGGGGCGCCTGCGGCGGGCGTTGTCCCCTACCCGCCCCTTCCCGAAGCCGGGGCTCCGCCCCGGACCCCGCGCCTCAAACGCCGGCGGGGCTGATTTTTGCCCGCTTGCCGCGGATCTGCGGCAAGCGGGGGCGAAATCAAGCCCCTCCGGCGATTGAGGAGCGGGGGTACGGGGGCAGCGCCCCCGAAACGGTGCCGGGGTCAGATCCGGTCCAGCAACCGCGCCAGCAAGGACCCCATCCGCGTCGCGGAATCCCGCCCCGCCTGAAGGACCTCCTCATGGTTCAGCGGCTCCCCGCTCAACCCCGCCGCCAGGTTCGTCACCAGGGACAGGCCCAGGACCTCGGCCCCCGCCTCGCGGGCGGCGATCGCCTCCAGGACCGTGGACATGCCGACCAGGTCGCCGCCCATGACGCGGACCATGTTGATCTCGGCCGGAGTCTCGTAGTGCGGGCCGGGGAACTGGACGTACACGCCCTCCTCGAGCGTCTCGTCCACCTCCTTGCACAGCGCGCGCAGGCGCGGCGAGTACAGGTCGGTGAGGTCCACGAAGTTCGCGCCGATGATCGGCGAGGCCGCCG
Organism: Streptomyces sp. NPDC097595; assembly: GCF_044761525.1. Lineage (NCBI taxonomy): Bacteria > Bacillati > Actinomycetota > Actinomycetes > Kitasatosporales > Streptomycetaceae > Streptomyces > Streptomyces sp. NPDC097595. The sequence goes on from NZ_JBIWCN010000015.1 coordinate 29,418, forward strand.
TCAGGTTGATGTGGTCGCTGATCAGGACCGGCTGCCCGGGGCGCATGCCCTCCCGCAGGCCGCCGCAGCCGTTCGTCAGGATGACCGTCCGGCAGCCCGCGGCGACCGCCGTGCGGACCCCGTGGGCGACGGCGGCGACGCCGCGGCCCTCGTAGTAGTGCGTGCGGCCGAGGAACACCAGGGCCCGCTTGTCACCGATCACGTGCGAGCGGATCGTGCCGCCGTGGCCCTCGACGGCCGGTGCCGGGAAGCCGGGCAGGGCCGTCACCGGGAACTCGGCCGCCGGAACGCCGAGCGCGGCAGCGGCCGGCGCCCAGCCGGAGCCCATCACGAGAGCGACGTCGTGGGTCTCGGCACCGGTCAGCTCGCGCAGGCGGGCGGCGGCGTCGGCGGCGGCGGCGTGCGGGTCGCCCTGGATGTGGTCCGGAATAAGTGATGCGTTCACGCGGACGAGCGTAACCGCTGAACCCCTACGCGCGTAGATGCCCCTGCACAGAGTCTTGCGGGAATCGTTCGTGTGTTCCGACAATCGGGCCGGCGGCCGGCCCCGTCAGCAGGGGCGCTTGCGCAGTTCCATCACATAGTCGTGCGGCGCGCCCGCCGATTCGGCCGCGTCCGCGATCTCGCCCAGATAGCGGGCGGACGGCAGGCCGCCCTCGTAACCGTTCAGCACATAGATCCAGGCCGGCTCCTCACCGTCCAGGGTGTGCACCCGGATCCGCATGCGCCGGTAGATGTCGAGGCCGACGCCCTCCCAGCGGTCCATGGAGTCCTCGTCCATGGGGGCCAGGTCGTACAGGGCGACGAAGACCTGGGAGCGGGGCGCCTCCACCACGGTGGCCAGCGCGCCTTCCCAGCCCATCTGCTCCCCGCCGAAGGTCAGCCGCCAGCCGTTCAGCCAGCCGGTGCCGCGCAGCGGTGAGTGCGGGGCGCGGCGCGTCATCAGCCGCGCGTCGAGGTTGCCGGCGTACGCGGCGTAGAGCGACATGGGATCGAGGGTACGGGAGGTGGCGGCGGGCATGCCGGTTCCTGTGAGGAACGCCCCCCGAGGGGAGGCGCGAACGGGGCGGTCGCGCCCGCCGTGTCCATGCGCCGTGCGCCCCGGCGCACGTATGGAGGGCCCCGGGGAGAAGCACCTTGGCGCGTGCGGGACAATGAAGTACGTACTGCATTCCCCCGGGGCGATCCCCCGGACCCCGGCCGGGACAGCAGACGGCCGCGGGACGAGAAACGCGAGGCGGACTTTTCGTGACCCGGATCGTGATCATCGGCGGCGGACCCGGCGGGTACGAGGCGGCACTGGTGGGCGCCCAGCTCGGCGCGGAGGTGACCGTCGTCGACTGTGACGGCCTCGGCGGCGCGTCCGTCCTCACCGACTGCGTGCCTTCGAAGACCCTGATCGCGACGGCCGAGGTGATGACCACCTTCGACTCCTCGTACGAGGAGCTGGGCATCATCGTCGCGGACGACACCCCGCACATAGAGCAGGCCGCACGGGTGGTCGGCGTCGATCTGGGGAAGGTCAACCGCCGTGTGAAGCGCCTGGCGCTCGCCCAGTCCCACGACATCACCGCCTCCGTCACCCGCGCCGGCGCCCGCGTCATGCGCGGCCGCGGCCGTCTGGAGGGCCTCCAGGCCGCCGACGGCTCCCGCCAGGTCGTCGTCACGGCCGCCGACGGTACGGAGGAGACGCTCACCGCGGACGCCGTGCTGATCGCGACCGGCGGGCACCCCCGGGAGATCCCGGACGCGCAGCCGGACGGCGAGCGCATCCTGAACTGGACCCAGGTCTACGACCTCGACGAGCTGCCGCAGGAGCTCATCGTCGTCGGTTCCGGTGTGACCGGCGCCGAGTTCGCCGGCGCCTACCAGGCCCTCGGCTCGCGCGTCACCCTCGTCTCGTCCCGCGACCGGGTACTGCCCGGCGAGGACCCCGACGCGGCGGCCGTCCTGGAGGACGTGTTCCGGCGGCGCGGCATGAACGTCATGGCCCGCTCCCGCGCCCAGTCCGCCAAGCGCGTCGGCGACCGGGTCGAGGTGACCCTCGCCGACGGCCGGGTCATCTCCGGCACGCACTGCCTGATGGCCGTCGGCGCCATCCCGAACACCGCGGGCATGGGCCTGGAGGAGGCCGGCGTCCGGCTCAAGGACTCCGGGCACATCTGGACCGACAAGGTCTCCCGTACCAGCGCGCCCGGCGTCTACGCCGCCGGTGACGTCACCGGCATCTTCGCCCTCGCCTCGGTCGCCGCCATGCAGGGCCGCATCGCGATGTACCACTTCCTCGGCGACGCGGTGGCCCCGCTGGACCTCAAGACCGTGTCCTCCAACGTCTTCACCGACCCCGAGATCGCCACCGTCGGTTACACCCAGGCGGACGTCGACGCGGGCAAGATCGAGGCGCTGGTCGTCAAGCTGCCGCTGCTGCGCAACCCGCGCGCGAAGATGCAGGGCATCCGGGACGGCTTCGTCAAGATCTTCTGCCGCCCCGGCACCGGCATCGTGGTCGGCGGCTGCGTGGTTGCCCCCCGGGCGAGCGAGCTGATCCACCCGATCTCGATCGCGGTCGACAACAATCTGACGGTCGACCAGATCGCAAACACCTTCACTGTGTACCCGTCCCTGTCGGGATCGATCGCCGAAGTGGCCCGCCAGTTGCACAGTCGTAAGCGCACGGGCGGGGCGTGACCGGCGTTCGATCAGGAGAGGACAACAAGGCGGTCTCCTATATCACTTGGTGACCGCCTGTATGTACAACTTCTGCTAATCGGCGCAAACTGCTGAAAAGTCTCGCGCGGTCACGTTACTGTCAGTTTCGTGTTCGCTGCAGAACGTCGTCAGTTGATCCTCGAAATGGTGCGCGCCAACGGGGCTGTATCGCTCCGTGAGCTCGCCCGCGTCGTCCAGACCTCCGAAGTGACCGTACGGCGGGACGTGCGGGCACTGGAGGCAGAAGGACTCCTCGACCGCCGGCATGGCGGTGCGGTCTTGCCGGGCGGTTTTACGCGGGAGTCCGGCTTTCCGCAGAAATCCCATCTCGCGACCGCGGAGAAGACGGCCATCGCCGATATGGCCGCCGGCCTCGTCGAAGAGGGCGAGGCCATCGTCGTCGGTGCCGGTACGACCACGCAGGAGCTGGCCCGCCGGCTCGCGCGCGTCCCCGGCCTGACCGTCGTCACCAACTCGCTGCTCGTCGCCCAGGCGCTGGCCCATGCCAACCGGGTGGAGGTGGTGATGACCGGGGGCACCCTCCGCGGCTCCAACTACGCCCTCGTGGGCAGCGGGGCCGAGCAGTCCCTCCAGGGGCTGCGGGTCTCCCGGGCGTTCCTGTCCGGGAGCGGGCTCACCGCCGAGCGCGGGCTCTCCACGTCCAACATGCTCTCCGCGAGCGTGGACCGGGCGCTGGTGCAGGCCGCGGCGGAGGTGGTGGTCCTCGCGGACCATACGAAGCTCGGTTCCGACACGATGTTCCAGACCGTGCCGACGGATCTCATCACCCATCTGGTGACGGACGAGCCCGCCGCGCATGACGACCGGTCGGCGGCGGAGTTGCAGGCGCTTGCGGATCAGGGCGTACGGATCGCTGTCGCGGGGGGTGGGGGGGCGTCTTCGGCTGCCGCCGACCCGGGGGCGGGTGGGAGGCCCTCCGCCCGGCGCGAGATGCCGTTGCCCGGGCAGCGGCGTACGCAGGGGCAGCCGTTGCGGGCGCTGGGTGAGGCGGGGGCCGGTGAGCGGGATCGGGAGCGGGCGCGGGTGGCGGACCTGCGGCGGCGGTAGCTCGGGGGCGCTGCCCCCGGACCCCCGCTCCTCAATCGCCGGAGGGGCTTGATTTGGGGCGCTGCCCCCGGGCCCCCGCTCCTCAATCGCCGGAGGGGCTTGATGTGCCGTCGGAGGGGCTTGGATGTAGCCCTCGTAGCGTCAGTGTCAGCAGGCGGCTTGCCAGTTCTGGGTCGTCCGGGGATTGTTCCGCTGCCAGGGCGATGGCGTTGGTCAGCTGCATGAGGTCGTCTATCGAGACGTCCTGCCTCACCGTGCCCGCCGACTGGGCTTGGGTCAGGAGGGTGGAACCCGCCTCGCGGAGCGGGGTGTTGCAGCGGGCCAGGGCCGAACTCTCGTCGCGGCATGTCGACATGAGGGCCTGGGCCAGGCCGCGGTACTCGCCCGCGTGGGTGACGATCGCGCCCAGCCACTCCACCAGCGCCGCGCACGGCCGGTCCGAGCCGGCCAGTTCGCGGGAGCGGGTGATCAGGGCGGTCACCGCCTCCTGGAAGACCGCGCTCATCAGGGCGTGCCGGGTCGGGAAGTGGCGGTACAGCGTGCCGATGCCCACCCCCGCGCGCCGGGCGATGTCCTCCAGGGACGCGTCGGTGCCGTGTTCCGCGAAGGCGGTACGGGCTTCCGCCAGCAGCCGGCCGTAGTTGCGGCGCGCGTCGGCACGCATGGGCCGGGTCGGCGTCCCTGCCGTACTCATCGCCATGGTGCGGTCCCTCCTGTCTCCCGGCCTGTCTCCCCGGTCTCCAGGATGCCATCGCGCGGGCCGCGCCCGTCCCCCGAATGCACCGGTGCCCCGGTCACGTCCGACGACATGACCGGGGCACCGGCGGGGAAGACGCGGGTCAGTCCTTGATCTCGCAGATTACGGCGCCCGAGGAGATCGAGCTGCCGACCTCGGCGGCCAGGCCCTTGACCGTGCCGGAGCGGTGCGCGTTCAGCGGCTGCTCCATCTTCATGGCCTCCAGGACGACGATCAGGTCGCCCTCCTTGACCTCCTGGCCCTCCTCGACGGCGATCTTGACGATCGTGCCCTGCATGGGGGAGGCGAGGGTGTCGCCGGAGACGGCGGAGCCGGACTTCTTGGCCGCGCGGCGCTTGGGCTTGGCGCCCGCCGCGAGGCCGGTACGGGCCAGGCTCATGCCGAGCGAGGAGGGCAGCGAGACCTCCAGGCGCTTGCCGCCGACCTCGACGACCACCGTCTCGCGGCCGGCCTCGTCGTCGGCGTCCGCTTCCGCCGGGGCGGCGAACGGCTTGATCTCGTTGACGAACTCCGTCTCGATCCAGCGGGTGTGGACGCGGAACGGGTCCGCGGTGAACGCCGGGTCCACCACGACCGCACGGTGGAACGGGATCGCGGTCGCCATGCCCTCCACGTGGAACTCCGCCAGGGCCCGCGCCGCACGCTGGAGCGCCTGCTCACGCGTCGCCCCGGTCACGATGAGCTTCGCGAGGAGGGAGTCCCAGGCGGGGCCGATGACCGAGCCGGACTCCACGCCCGCGTCCAGGCGCACGCCCGGGCCCGTCGGCGCCTCGAACCGGGTGACGGTGCCGGGGGCGGGCAGGAAGCCGCGGCCCGGGTCCTCGCCGTTGATCCGGAACTCGAAGGAGTGACCCCGCGAGGCGGGGTCGTCGTACCCCAGGGCCTCGCCGTCGGCGATCCGGAACATCTCGCGGACCAGGTCGATGCCGGAGACCTCCTCGGTCACCGGGTGCTCCACCTGGAGGCGCGTGTTGACCTCCAGGAAGGAGATCGTGCCGTCCATGCCGACCAGGAACTCGACCGTGCCGGCGCCGACGTAGCCGGCCTCCTTCAGGATCGCCTTCGACGCCGCGTACAGCTCGGCGTTCTGCGCGTCCGACAGGAAGGGGGCCGGGGCCTCCTCCACGAGCTTCTGGTGGCGGCGCTGGAGCGAGCAGTCACGCGTCGAGACGACGACCACGTTGCCGTGTGTGTCGGCCAGGCACTGGGTCTCCACGTGCCGCGGCTTGTCGAGGTAGCGCTCCACGAAGCACTCCCCGCGCCCGAACGCCGCCACCGCCTCACGGACCGCGGAGTCGTAGAGCTCCGGGATCTCCTCCAGCGTCCGAGCGACCTTCAGACCGCGTCCGCCACCGCCGAAGGCGGCCTTGATCGCGATCGGCAGCCCGTGCTCCTGAGCGAACGCGACGACCTCGGCCGAGCCCGAGACCGGGTCCGGGGTCCCCGCGACCAGCGGGGCACCGGCACGCTGCGCGATATGACGGGCGGCGACCTTGTCACCCAGGTCCCGGATCGCCTGCGGCGGCGGGCCGATCCACGTCAGACCCGCGTCCAGCACCGCCTGGGCGAACTCGGCGTTCTCCGAGAGGAAGCCGTAACCCGGGTGGATCGCGTCCGCCCCGGAATCCTCGGCAGCCTGGAGCACCTTGGCGATGTCCAGATAACTGGCCGCCGGGGTGTCACCGCCCAGAGCGAACGCCTCGTCGGCCGCACGGACGTGCAGAGCGTCACGATCCGGATCGGCGTAGACGGCCACGCTGCCGATACCCGCGTCCCGGCAGGCCCGGGCAACACGGACAGCGATTTCGCCACGATTGGCGATGAGCACCTTGCGCACGATGGCTCCCTCCTTGAAACAAGCTGAGTTTAGGGACTACCGACACGGTCCTACGACCCGTCCCCAATGGTGAGCTTGCCCACACGGAGTGTGATTCGAGGTGTGCTCGAGTCGCGAAATCCCTTGTGCCACCACGGTACGCCGGGTTCTGAAACCGCACAGTAGCCACCAGGTGTGGCCCAGGTCTCTATCGGCACGAGCAGCGACTTACCGTGATTCTTTGTGGAGTTCCCACTAAGGGGTGGGTAATTCTTTGCCCGACCCACGAAAGCCCGGAGGGGTGGGGGTTCGTCCGGGTCACGCACGGCTCTTGTCGTGGCCATTACCCGTTAGTAGGGTCCGCGCTATTGCACGTACTGCTGGTAACAGGGGGTGAGTGTCGTGGTTCGCAGGCTGGTGGCCTTTCTGGCCGCGCTCGTGCTGGCCGTGGAGGCCGTGGGCATCGTGATCATCAACGTGGTCCTGGGCACGGTCGTGAAGAACCAGGACATGTCCCTCGCCGGTACGGACCCGGAGGCGATGTCCAAGGGGACCTGGGTGCTCGGCGGGGTCTCCGGGGTCTTCCTGCTGCTGTGCGCCGTGCTGCTCGTGGTGGCGGGGATCCGCGACCGTGGTCCGGGGCGCGTCGGCCGGATCGTGTTGATCTGCTGCGCGGTCGTCCACGGCGTGCTCGGCGCGCTGACGGTCGGACTCGTCGGCTGGACGGCGTTCGCCTGGATGATGGTCGTGCTCGCGCTGATCGTGCTCGTCCTGGTGGCGTACGGTCCCGGGCCGGCCGCCGGGTCCGAGAAGGCCGGGCCCGAGGCGGCGGCCGGGCCCGAGCCGGAGCCCGAGCCGGCCTGATCCCCGCTCAGGCCCAGAGGTCGGTGATCTGGATGTCCAGCTCGCCCAGCAGACGGCGCAGCAGCGGGAGCGAGAGCCCGATGACGTTGCCCGGGTCGCCCTCGATGGAGTCCACGAAAGGCGCGGAGCGGCCGTCCAGGGTGAAGGCCCCGGCCACGTGCAGCGGTTCGCCGGAGGCCACGTAGGCGGCGATCTCGGCGTCGGTCGGTTCGCCGAAGTGCACGGTGGTGGACGCGGTCCGCGAGACCGTGCGGCCGGTCGTGGTGTCCGTCAGGCTGTGCCCGGTCCGGAGGATTCCGGCGCGGCCGCGCATCGACTTCCAGCGGGCGGTGGCCTCCTCGGCGTCGGCCGGCTTGCCGAGGGCCTGGCCGTCGAGCTCCAGGACCGAGTCGCAGCCGATGACCAGGGCGCCGGCGGTCTCCGGGAGTGCGGCGACCACGGCCGCCTTCGCCTGGGCGAGGACGAGGGCGAGCTCTGCGGGGGTGTCGGCGGTGAGGGCGTCCTCGTCGACGCCGCTGACGATCACCTCCGGGGCGAGGCCGGCTTGGCGGAGCAGAGCCCGGCGGGCCGGGGAGGCGGAGGCGAGTACGAGGCGGCGCGGTGCGGTCATGGGCGCCATCGTACGGACGCGGGCCGGTTCGGGGGCGCTGCCCCCGGGCCCCCGCTCCTCAATCGCCGGAGGGGCTTGATTTTGCCTCAGCGCGTGCCCAGTACGAACATCGCTACGACCATCGCCAGGGCCAGGATCAGGCCCGTTCGGCGCATCATCGTTTCCGCGTCGCGGAGTTCCTTGGGGGGTTTGTTCTCGGGGTCGGACCAGAGCATGGTCAGATCCTGCTGCGGAGGGTTCGGGCGGCGCCTGAGTACGCGTACTCAACCGCCGCCCCAGCGGTTACGCGGGCCAGTACGTACGGGCCCAGGCGCGCGGGCCCGGCAGGTGGCGGGCGCTTCGGGCCAGGCGGCTCGGGTGGGACCAGCCGGCGGGCGGTTCCGGGGTGTTGGACGACACGGCGGAGACCGCCGCCGCACGCGCCTGGACGACCGCGAGCGCGGCGGCCAGTTCCTCCGGGGTCGGGTTGCCCCGTACGACCTTGATCATGGCCAGGACCCTTTCTAGAGGGGGATGTTGCCGTGCTTCTTGGGCGGCAGGGACTCGCGCTTGGTGCGGAGCTGGCGCAGGCCCTTGACCACGTGTGCCCGGGTGTCGGACGGCATGATCACCGCGTCCACGTACCCGCGTTCGGCCGCCACGTACGGGTTGAGGAGCGTGTCCTCGTAGTCCGCGATCAGTTCGGCGCGCGTGGCGTCCTGATCCTCGGCGGCGGCGATCGTACGGCGGTGCAGGATGTTGACCGCGCCCTGCGCGCCCATGACGGCGATCTGGGCGGTCGGCCAGGCGAGGTTGATGTCGGCGCCCAGGTGCTTGGAGCCCATCACGTCGTACGCGCCGCCGAACGCCTTGCGCGTGATCACCGTGATCAGCGGGACCGTCGCCTCCGCGTACGCGTAGATCAGCTTGGCGCCGCGCCGGATGATGCCGCCGTACTCCTGGTCGACGCCCGGCAGGAAGCCCGGCACGTCCACGAAGGTCAGCACCGGCACGTTGAACGCGTCGCAGGTGCGGACGAAACGCGCCGCCTTCTCACTGGCGTTGATGTCCAGGCAGCCGGCGAACTGCATCGGCTGGTTGGCGACGATGCCGACCGGGTAGCCCTCGACGCGGCCGAAGCCGGTGACGATGTTCGGCGCGAACAGGGCCTGGGTCTCCAGGAACTCGCCGTCGTCCAGCACGTGCTCGATCGCGGTGTGCATGTCGTACGGCTGGTTCGCCGAGTCCGGGATCAGCGTGTCCAGCTCGCGGTCCTCGTCGCTGACCGCCAGGTCCGCCTCCTCCGGGAAGGCCGGGGCCTCCGAGAGGTTGTTCGACGGGAGGTAGGACAGCAGCGACTTGACGTACTCGATGGCGTCCTTCTCGTCGCCCGCCATGTGGTGCGCGACGCCCGAGGTGGTGTTGTGCGTACGGGCTCCGCCCAGCTCCTCGAAACCGACGTCCTCACCGGTGACCGTCTTGATGACGTCCGGGCCCGTGATGAACATGTGCGAGGTCTGGTCGACCATCACCGTGAAGTCGGTGATCGCGGGGGAGTACACCGCGCCGCCCGCGCACGGGCCGACGATCAGCGAGATCTGCGGGACGACACCCGAGGCGTGCACATTGCGCCGGAAGATCTCCGCGAAGAGCCCCAGCGCCGCGACGCCCTCCTGGATGCGGGCGCCGCCGCCGTCGTTGATGCCGATGACCGGGCAGCCGGTCTTCAGCGCGAAGTCCATCACCTTGACGATCTTCTCACCGTAGACCTCGCCCAGCGAGCCGCCGAAGATCGTGAAGTCCTGCGAGTACACGCAGACGGGACGGCCGTCGACCGTGCCGTAGCCGGTGACGACGCCGTCCCCGTACGGACGGTTCTTCTCGATGCCGAAGTTGGTCGAGCGGTGCCGGGCGAACTCGTCGAGCTCCACGAAGGAACCCTCGTCGAGCAGCAGCTCGACGCGCTCGCGCGCCGTCAGCTTGCCCTTCGCGTGCTGCTTCTCCACCGCGCGCGCCGACCCGGCGTGGGTCGCCTCGTCGATACGGCGCTGCAGGTCCGCGAGCTTGCCCGCGGTCGTGTGGATGTCGGTCTCTTCCGGCTCGGACATCGGGTGGCGGCTCCCTGCCTGGTCACGGGGACGACTTGGCTGCTGATCTGCTGACGAACAGCTACTGAGCCGTAGCGTATCGGCGCGGATACGGTTCGGCAGTGCGTCCTTTGACACACCTAGGGTGGCTTGCATGACACCTTCGGATGCGCCACAGAGCCGTTGGTCGGACCTGGACCGGCCGCCCCTCAACGTCCCCGCGCTGCGCCGCGGACTGCTGCGGCCGGACTCGCTGTGGACCGCCCTGGACGTGGTCGAGTCGACCGGCTCCACCAACACCGATCTCGCCGCGCGCGCCGCGGGCCTCGCCGAGGGCACGGTCCTCGTCGCCGAGGAGCAGACCGCCGGGCGCGGGCGCCTGGAGCGCACCTGGACCGCCCCGGCCCGCTCCGGGCTGTTCTTCTCCGTCTACCTGACCCCGGGGGACGTGCCCGCCGAGCGCTGGGGCTGGCTGCCGCTGCTCACCGGCGTCGCGGCGGCGACCGGCCTGGCCCGCGCGGCGGGCGTGGACATGGCCCTGAAGTGGCCGAACGACCTGCTGGTCTCAGTCGACGGCCAGGAGCGCAAGACCGGCGGCATCCTCGCGGAGCGGGCCGGCGACGGCGTCGTCATCGGCATCGGCCTCAACGTCTCGCTGCGCGCCGACGAGCTCCCCGCCCCCACCGCCGCCTCGCTCGCCCTGGCCGGCGCGGTCTCCACCGACCGCGAGACGCTGCTGCGGGGCGTCCTGCGGTCCCTGGAGCACTGGTACGGGCTCTGGCGCGACGCGGACGGCGACGCGGCGGCGAGCGGGGTGCAGGAGGCGTACGCGGCGGGCTGCGCGACCCTCGGCAAGGCCGTACGGGCCCAGCTGCCCGGCGACCGCACGCTCACCGGCGAGGCCGTCGCCGTCGACGGGGACGGCCGGCTCGTCCTGGCCACCGGCGGCGGACTGCGCGAACCGGTCTCCGCGGGCGACATCGTGCACCTGCGGGGCGCGGCGGGCGGCCTGACCTGAACCGGCGCCGCCCGCGCACTGTGCCCTGAGGACGTGAGGTAGGGCACACCTGCCGTATCGTTGAGGTGATCCACCGACGGACAGATCGGCAGGGCAGTGCGCAGGGAACGGGCAGGAGGCGGCTGGTGACCGTCGACGACACGACCTCCGGCGATGGCGCGCAGCAGTCACCGGACCCCTCGGTGCACGCCACACCGCACCACGAAGTCGACCACACGGCCGAGCCGACCGACGACCCCCTCGCGATCCGGCTGGAACAGCTGATCCTGGGCGCCGACCGGCGGTACACCCCCTTCCAGGCGGCCCGCACGGCCGGCGTCTCCATGGACCTGGCCTCCCGCTTCTGGCGGGCCATGGGCTTCGCGGACATCGGCCAGGCCAAGGCGCTCACCGAGGCCGACGTGCTGGCCCTGCGGCGGCTCTCCGGCCTCGTGGAGGCCGGGCTGCTCAGCGAGCCGATGGCGATCCAGGTCGCCCGGTCGACCGGGCAGACCACCGCCCGGCTGGCCGAATGGCAGATCGACTCCTTCCTGGAGGGCCTGACCGAGCCCCCCGAGCCCGGCATGACCCGCACCGAGGTCACGTACCCCCTGGTCGAACTGCTCCTGCCCGAGCTGGAGGAGTTCCTGGTGTACGTGTGGCGGCGCCAGCTCGCCGCCGCCACGGGCCGGGTCGTGCAGGCGGCCGACGACGACGAGATGGTCGACCGGCGCCTGGCCGTCGGCTTCGCCGACCTCGTCGGATTCACCCGGCTCACCCGCCGCCTGGAGGAGGAGGAGCTCGGCGAGCTGGTCGAGTCCTTCGAGACCACCTGCGCCGACCTGGTCGCGGCGCACGGCGGCCGGCTCATCAAGACCCTCGGCGACGAGGTCCTGTTCGCCGCCGACGACGCGGGCACCGCCGCCGAGATCGCGCTGCGCCTGGTCGAGGCGATGACCGTGGACGAGACCATGCCGGCGCTCCGGGTCGGCATCGCCTTCGGCACGGTCACCACCCGGATGGGCGATGTCTTCGGCACCACGGTGAACCTGGCCAGCCGGCTCACCTCGATAGCGCCCAAGGACGCGGTGCTGGTCGACGGGGCGTTCGCCGAGGAGCTGACGCGTACGGGCGACGCCCCGGTCTCCGAGGCGCGGGCGGCGGAGGAGGCCGCGGCGGCGGCCGAGCGGGCCCGGAAGGAGGGCCCGGACGCCGAGGTGATCCCGGCCCCGAAGTACCGCTACGGCCTCCAGCCGATGTGGCAGCGCCCTGTGCGCGGCCTCGGCGTGGTCGAACCCTGGCTGCTGGCCCGGCGCGGTTCCTGAAGCCAGCACCTCCTGATCTGTTTCGGGGCCCTTTGCGGGAGAGCGCGGGGATCGGGAGGTGACCTTGCCGGCGCTTGCTCGTTGTGTCGGGTGGCGGGATGGCCAGTCACAGGCGGGGGTGTGGTCGTGGGTGGTGTACGGGACTTGGCGGCACCATTCGTGGTTCCCGGGCCGTTCGGCGCAGCGGTGCGGGACCGTCTCAAGCACCTCACCGCCGAGGACGAGCGGGTGTTGCGGGCCGTGGGTGCGTATCAGGGTGGGCTGGCGTCACGGGATCTGAAGGCCCGGTGTGCGGACGGCCTGGATCACAGTGCTGAGTCGTGGGCTTCGCGTAAGCGTGGGTTGACGGGGGTGTCGTCGTCGCGGATCGCTGGGGCGATCACGAAGGCGTCGCATGACCAGTGGGCACTGGCCCGGCGCTGCCTGGCCGCCCATATCCGGAGCCTTGAGGCCGGAATCAGGATGCTGCGGCACCGCCTGTCGCTCCCGGTCGGCTCGAAGGGCGCGAAGCGGGCGGCGGGTGGTTACCGGTCCCGGGGTGAGTGGTTCCACAAGTCCCGCCGTTTGAAGGCCTTGGAGGATCGGCTGGCGGCTGCTGTCGCGGACTGGCGGTCGGGGCGGGTGCGCGTCGTGCGGGGCGGGAAGCGCCTGTTGAACACCCGCCATCACCTGACCGAGGCCGGGCTGAGCGAAGAGCAGTGGCGTGAACGGTGGGAGGCGGAGCGGTGGTTCCTGGCGGCGGACGGTGAGTCGGGGAAGCGGTACGGGAACGAGACGATCCGCGTCACTCCGGAGGGGCAGGTCAGTATCAAGCTCCCCGCTCCCTTGGCTCACCTGGCCAACAGCGCACACGGCCGCTACACCCTCACCCCCAGGGTCGGGTTCGCGCATCGGGGTGTGGAGTGGGCCGACCGTGTCGAGGCGAACCGTGCTGTCGCCTATCGCATCCACTACGACGCCGGGCGGGGGCGCTGGTACCTGACGGCGTCCTGGCAACGACCGATCGTGCAGACCGCCCCGTTGGAAGCGGCGAGGGCCGGGGGTGTGATCGGGGTGGACACCAACGCCGACCACTTCGCCGCCTACCGCCTCGACACACACGGAAACCCCGTCGGCGAACCCCACCGCTTCGCCTACGACCTCAGCGGAACGGCCGCACACCGTGACGCGCAGGTCCGCCACGCCCTCAACCGCCTCCTGCACTGGGCCCGCCGGACCGGCGTCACCGCCATTGCCATCGAAGACCTGGATTTCGCGGCGGAGAAGACCCGGGAGAAGCACGGACGCAAAAAGCGTTTCCGGCAGCTGATCTCCGGCATGCCCACCGGCAAGCTCAAGGCCCGTCTTGTCTCCATGGCGGCCGAACACGGTCTCGCGATCATCGCGGTCGACCCGGCCTACACCTCGATGTGGGGTGCTCAGCACTGGCAGAAGCCGCTGGCCACCCCGCACCGGAAGATGTCCCGTCACGATGCCGCCGGTATCGCGATCGGGAGACGCGCCCTCGGACACCCGATCCGGCGTCGGACGACACCGCCCCGTGCGCACCAGAGCGATGCGCACGGGCATCGGACCGTCCAGGCCGCACCAGGTGCCCCAGGACGTGAGGAAACCCGCCCCCGCATCCCCGGACCACGGACACGATCCGCGCCACCGGACGCGACGAGAACGCGGGCAACCAGGACACCCAAAACCGTTCGGGATGTCCGCAGTGCCAGGATGTGGGTCCAATACCCACTCCTGCCCATTGAATAGGAACGGTGCAGCATGACCGTCACGTCCGAGCAGCGGTTCGGGGAGTTCGTCGTCGTCCGGGCCCACGAGGGCCTCGATCACGTCGCCGAGCTGGTTCTCGACCGGCCGAAGGCCATGAACGCGGTGTCCACGGACATGGCCCGCTCGATCGCCGCCGCCTGCGACGCGCTCGCCGCCGACCGGGACGTACGCGTCACCGTCCTGACCTCCAGCCATGAGCGGGCGTTCTGCGTGGGCGCGGACCTCAAGGAGCGCAACTCCTTCTCCGACGCCGACCTGGTGCGCCAGCGGCCCACCGCGCGCGCCGCCTACACCGGTGTCCTCGAACTGCCCATGCCGACGATCGCCGCCGTGCACGGCTTCGCCCTGGGCGGCGGCTTCGAACTGGCCCTGTCCTGCGACCTCATCGTCGCCGACCCGACCGCCCTGGTGGGCCTGCCCGAGGTCTCCGTCGGCGTCATCCCGGGCGGCGGCGGCACCCAGCTGCTGCCCCGCCGGGTCGGGGCGGCGCGCGCCGCCGAACTGATCTTCAGCGCCCGCCGGGTGCCGGGCCCCGAGGCCCGTGAGCTGGGCCTGGTGGACGAGCTGGTGGCGGAGGGCGAGGACCGGACCGAGGCGCTGGCCCTGGCCGGCCGGATCGCCGCGAACTCGCCGGTCGGGCTGCGGGCGGCCAAGCGGGCGCTGCGGCTCGGGCACGGGCTCGACCTGCGGGCCGGCCTGGAGGTCGAGGACTCCGCGTGGCGGTCGGTGGCCTTCTCCGGGGACCGGGCGGAGGGCGTGGCCGCGTTCAACGAGAAGCGGAAGGCGAACTGGCCCGGAGAGTGACCCTGGGTCCGTTTCGGGGCGAATCGGTCACGCTCCGGAGTCGCCGAGTGATCGCGGAGCCCATATCGACCTAAACTGGCGCAATGGGTGGTGACGACGCACGACTGCGCGCCGTGGTCTCGCTGGCGCAGACGATGGCCGCGGCGCAGACGCCCCGGGGGTGCTGGCGAGCGGCCGCCCTGGGGGCCTGCGAGGCGCTGGGCGGCAGCTTCGCCGCGCTCTCGGTCTGGGAGCGCGACCGGGGCCGGCTGCGGGTCCTGGTCAACGCGGGTGAGCGGGCCGAGGGCGAGGAGGAGTTCCCCGACGAGGAGGTCTACCCGGTCCACCGGTTCCCGGAGATCACCGAGTTCCTGCACGAGCGGTGGGCCGGGGGCGGCGAGCCGGACGCCTGGGTGGAGACCGCCGAGGGCCCGGTGGACGGTGAGCCGGGCGAGGAGCGGGCGGCCGGGGCGCACGGATACGGGCCCGGCTACTGCCACCAGCGGGTGGCGGCGCTGCGCCGGCGCGGGCGCGGCTGCTGTGTGGTCGCGCCGATCGTGCTACACGGGCGGGCCTGGGGCGAGCTGTACGTGGCGCGGCCGGTGGGCGAGCCGGTCTTCGGGCGCGCGGACGCCGACTTCGCGACGGTGCTGGCCGCCGTGGTGGCCGCCGGGCTCGCCCAGACCGAGCGCCTGGAGGAGGTCCGCAAGCTGGCCTTCACGGACCCGCTGACCGGCCTCGCCAACCGCAGGGCCGTCGATGTGCGGCTGGACGAGGCGCTGGAGCGGCACCGGGCGGACGGGGCGGTGGTCAGCCTGGTCGTCTGCGACCTGAACGGGCTGAAGTGGGTCAACGACACCCATGGCCACGCGGTGGGCGACCGGCTGCTGGAACGTTTCGGCTCGGTGCTGTCGCGGTGCGGGGCCATACTGCCCGGCGCGCTGGCGGCCCGGCTGGGCGGCGACGAGTTCTGCCTGCTGGCGGTGGGTCCCGGGGCGGACGAGGTGGTCACCGTGGCCACCGAATTGTGCGAGCGGGCGGCCGGTCTCGAGTTCGGCAACGGGGTCGCCTGCGGGATCGCGTCCACGGGCGACGACATCGGGCCGGTGGTCTCGGCCCGGCGGCTGTTCCGGCTGGCGGACGCGGCGCAGTACCGGGCGAAGGCGGCCCGCTCGGACCGCCCGGTGGTGGCGGGGCGCGACGACGAGGTCGTCCGGCTGGCGGACTCCCCGCCGAAGTCCCCGCACGACCGCCGCCGGCTGCGCGGCAATCCGCCCGAGCACTGACCCGTACGGCCGGTGCTCGCGGCGGGGTCCGCGTAAGGGCTCGCGTAAGGGTTCAACCCGCCGACCACTGGTGACATGAAGGGTTTCAATCCGTACGCTGCTGAATATGGATATGCATACAGTCGTGGTGGGGACGTCCGGTACCACCGCTCAGGACGTCATCGCCGTGGCCCGCGGCAACGCCCGTGTCGAGCTCTCCGCCGACGCGGTGGCCGCGCTGGCCGCCGCCCGCGAGATTGTGGAGGCGCTCGCCGCCAAGCCCGAGCCGGTCTACGGCGTCTCGACCGGCTTCGGCGCCCTGGCCAGCCGGCACATCAGCCCGGAGCTGCGCGCGCAGTTGCAGCGCAACATCGTCCGCTCGCACGCCGCCGGCATGGGTCCGCGCGTCGAGCGCGAGGTGGTCCGGGCGCTGATGTTCCTCCGGCTGAAGACGGTCGCCTCCGGCCACACCGGCGTACGCCCCGAGGTCGCGCAGACCATGGCCGACGTGCTGAACGCCGGGATCACCCCCGTCGTCCACGAGTACGGATCGCTCGGCTGCTCCGGCGACCTGGCGCCCCTGTCGCACTGCGCGCTGGCCCTGATGGGCGAGGGCGACGCGGAGGGCCCCGATGGCACCGTCCGCCCGGCCGGTGAGCTGCTCGCCGCCCACGGCATCACCCCGGTCGAGCTGCGCGAGAAGGAAGGCCTGGCCCTCCTCAACGGCACCGACGGCATGCTCGGCATGCTGATCATGGCCCTGGCCGATCTGCGGACGCTGTACACCTCAGCCGACATCACCGCCGCCCTCTCCCTGGAGGCCCTGCTCGGCACGGACAAGGTCCTCGCCCCCGAGCTGCACGCCATCCGCCCGCACCCCGGCCAGGGAGCCAGCGCGGACAACATGCTGCGGGTGCTCGCGGGGTCCGGCCTCACCGGTCACCATCAGGACGACGCGCCGCGCGTCCAGGACGCCTACTCGGTGCGGTGCGCGCCGCAGGTCAACGGGGCGGGCCGGGACACCCTCGCGTACGCCGCGACCGTCGCCGACCGCGAGCTGGCGGCCGCCGTGGACAACCCGGTGGTGCTTCCGGATGGCCGCGTCGAGTCCAACGGCAACTTCCACGGGGCGCCCGTCGCGTACGTTCTGGACTTCCTGGCCATCGCCGCCGCGGACCTGGGCTCGATCACCGAGCGCCGTACCGACCGGCTCCTCGACAAGAACCGTTCGCACGGGCTGCCGCCGTTCCTGGCCGACGACGCGGGTGTGGACTCCGGGCTGATGATCGCCCAGTACACCCAGGCCGCCCTGGTCAGCGAGATGAAGCGGCTCGCCGTCCCGGCCTCCGCCGACTCCATCCCGTCGTCCGCCATGCAGGAGGACCACGTCTCGATGGGCTGGTCCGCCGCGCGCAAGCTGCGTACCGCCGTCGGCAACCTGGCCCGGATCGTCGCCGTCGAGCTGTACGCGGCGACCCGCGCGGTCGAGCTGCGCGCTCAGCAGGGGCTGACCCCGGCCCCCGCCACCCGCGCCGTCATCGAGGCGCTGCGGGCGGCCGGTGTCGAGGGCCCCGGCCCCGACCGCTTCCTGTCGCCGGACCTGGCCGCCGCCGACGCCTTCGTACGGGCGGGCGGGCTGGTCGCCGCCGTGGAGCCGGTCACCGGGCCGCTGGCCTGAGCCCGATCTCGGGGAGCGCGCCGGAATCCGCGTCGTCGCCCGCCGTCGCCGCCGCGCCGGGCGCGGTCCCCGTATCGCCCCTGGCGTTGGCCGAGGGGACGAACCACAGGGCGCAGAGGAGGGCCCCCGCGGCGGTGGCGGTCAGGAGCGGGCGGAGGGCGATGGCCACGGAATCGGTCTCCCTTGCGACGGCCGGACGTCCGGCTCGTGCCGATGCTAGGGCCTGTCGTCAAATTCCCGTCTGCCGGGCGACGCCATGCACGCACTCTCGCCGCACCGGCCCCAGACCCCAGTACATCCAGTACAGGGGTCTGGGGCCGGCACGCCGAGAGCACGCACCTGACGCCGCCCGGCCCGCCCTCCGGGCGGACGACGGGAATTTGACGACAGGCCCTAGGGCCGCCATTCGCATCACGCCAGGGTTCCGGGGAAGGCATGGCGGTGAGGCCGCCGGGGAACGCGTCCTCGGCGGGGGGCACCCCGGGCGTCCCGCACAATGGGAGGGAGGCCGACGGCTGCGGCGGTCCGGAAGGGCGGGCCCGACCTGCGGGAACGCAGGCCCTGCCCGCTCGTGGCGGACCGGAGCCGGTCCGTGCCGCGGACGCGGGAACCACCGCCCCCGGCACGGCGTCGAAGAGTGGTGTTCCCCACACATTCGGCGGACGTGGAACGGGGATCCCGTACAAGGGGTTCTTGGAACATTGAGGGGTTTCGCCGTTGGGCGGCCTTCTCGGGGTTTTCGGGGATTTCGGCAACGATGGAGAAGCGTGTGATGACGGACAGCAAGCGGCGCAAGGGCCTGATGGCCGCGTCCGCACTGCTCGGCGGCGTACTGGTGCTTTCCGCCTGCGACGACGGCGGCGACAAGGGCGGTCCCAGCCCCGAGAACTCGAAGTCCCAGGCGGCCGACGTCGACAAGGCGGCCGCCCAGGAGACCTCCGAGGCGCAGATAACGATCGCGCCCAAGAACGGCGCGACCAACGCGAGCATCAACAACGCCGCCAAGGTCACCGTCGCCAAGGGCAAGCTGACCGAGGTCACCATGACCAGCGCGGACGGCAAGAGCGTCAAGGGCACCCTCTCCGCCGACGGCACGAGCTGGCAGCCCGACGCCCAGCTGGAGCGCTCGACCACCTACAAGGTCAGCGCGACGGCGAAGGACGCCAAGGGCCGCGAGGCGCACGAGAACTCCTCCTTCACCACCGTCTCGCCCGACAAGAGCTTCATCGGGAACTTCACCCCCGAGGACGGCTCCACGGTCGGCGTCGGCATGCCCGTCTCGATCAACTTCAACAAGCCGATCACCGACACCAAGGCCGTCCAGGACGGCATCAAGGTGACGTCCAGCAGCGGCCAGGAAGTCGTCGGCCACTGGTTCAACAACCAGCGCCTCGACCTGCGCCCCGAGGATTACTGGCAGGCCGGCTCGACCGTCACCCTGAAGCTGTCCCTGGACGGCGTCGAGGGCGCGGACGGCGTCTACGGCGTCCAGCAGAAGACGGTCACCTTCAAGGTCGGCCGCAACCAGGTCTCCACGGTCGACGCCAAGACCCACACGATGACCGTCACCCGGGACGGCAAGACGATCAAGACCATCCCGATCTCCGCGGGCGGGCCCGACAACCCCACCTACAACGGCAAGATGGTGATCTCCGAGAAGTACAAGGAGACCCGGATGAACGGCGCCACCGTCGGCTTCACGGACGACGACGGCAAGGGCGAGTACGACATCAAGGACGTCCCGCACGCCATGCGGCTGTCCACGTCGGGCACCTTCATCCACGGCAACTACTGGGGCAAGGGCATCTTCGGCAAGGTCAACACCAGCCACGGCTGCGTCGGCCTGGAGGACGCCAAGGGCGCCGGGGACCCCAACACGCCCGCCGCCTGGTTCTACAACAACTCCATGGTCGGTGACGTCGTCATCGTCAAGAACTCCCCGGACAAGACGATCCAGCCCTCCAACGGCCTCAACGGCTGGAACCTCAGCTGGGCCGAGTGGACGGCGGGCGCCACCGCCTGACCGGTCCCTCCGGCCGAACCCCACCCCGTACGCCCGAAGGCGGCGGCACCACACCCGGTGCCGCCGCCTTCGGGCGTACACACTGTTCTCATCCGGCTCTCATGGTGGCCTTAACCCACCATCACGAGCCGTTCCTAGCCTCGCGCCATGTTCTTCACCTACCTCCGGCGCGAGCTGCGCCGCCGCAGAAAGGCGGCGCTCGTCGTCGCCTCCGGGCTCGCCCTCGGCATTGCGCTGGTCATCGTCGTCAGCTCCGTCTCCTCGGGCATGAGCAAGGCCCAGGACAAGGTCCTGGAATCGCTGTACGGGCTCGGCACCGACATGACCGTCACCAAGGCGGCCACGGCGCCCAAGTCGGGCTCCACCGGCCGCCCCAGGTTCGAGTTCGACGCCAAGGACAACGACGACGAGGCGACCCAGAGCACCGACCGGGTCATGGTCCAGGGCTTCCAGACCCTGGCCTCCTCCACGGTCGCCGAGGTCGGCGAGCAGGACGGCGTCGCCGGTGCGGTCGGCGGGCTGAGCCTGTCCGTCATGAAGGTGGACGGGCAGTTCAAGCGCGGCGAGTTCAAGCAGGAGGGCGGCACGAGCCAGGGCGGCGGACGCGGGCCCGGCGGCGGCAGCGGCATGCCGCAGGGCGAGGTCAGGGGCGGTGGCGCCTCCTTCGACGTCAACTCCTACACGGTGTACGGAACCGACGTCACCCAGCAGGACCTCGGCCCGCTCACCTCCTCGAAGATCACCTCCGGCCGTACGTTCAAGACGACCGAGACCAACGCCAAGGTGGCCGTGGCCGACTCCGCGTACGCCAAGGAGAAGAGCCTCGCCACCGGCAAGACCGTGACCATCCACGGCACCAAGTTCACGATCATCGGCGTCTCGACGGCCGACAGCGGCGACGCTGCCGCCAACCTCTACATCCCGCTCCAGCAGGCCCAGACCCTGTCCGACTCGAAGGACAAGGTCACCACGGTGTACGTGAAGGCCGCGGACTCCCAGCGGATCGACGGCGTCAAGTCGGCCATCCAGAAGAACATCTCGGGCACCACGGTCACCACCTCCGCCGACCTCGCGGACACCGTCTCCGGCTCCCTGTCCACCGCGTCCGACCTGGCCGCCGGCGTCGGCAAGTGGCTGTCCTTCGCGGTCCTGGCCGCCGCGTTCCTGGTCGCCGGGCTCCTCACCTCCTCCGCCGTCAGCCGCCGCGTCCGCGAGTTCGGCACGCTGAAGGCCCTCGGCTGGAAGAGCGGCCGGGTCACCCGCCAGGTCGTCGGCGAGGCCCTCGTCAACGGCCTCATCGGCGGTGTCCTCGGCATCGCCGTCGGCCTGGCCGGCGCCTACGCGGTCACCGCCGTCAGCCCCACGCTCACCGCCGAGCTCGGCTCCTCCGGGGGCGGCGGGATGCGCGGCGGCATGATGGGCGGCGGCGGGCCCGGCTTCGGCCGGCAGAGCGCGTCCAAGGCCCTCGACATCGCGCTCACCGCGCCCGTCTCCCTCTCCGTCATCGTGACCGCCGTCGCCCTGGCCGTGGCGGGCGGGCTGATCGCGGGCGCCTTCGGCGGCTGGCGCGCGTCCCGGCTGCGCCCGGCGGACGCGCTGCGCCGCGTCGAGTAGCAGCCCGGACCCCACACCCCGTCAGGAGATCACCCATGTACACGCTTCAAGGCGTCACCAAGCAGTACCAGCGCGGCAAGTCCACCGTGCACGCCCTCGCCGGCGTCGACCTCACCATCGAGGACGGCGGCCGCCTGGTCATCCAGGGCCCCACCGGAGGCGGCAAGTCCACCCTGCTCCAGATGCTCGGCGGACTGGACCGGCCCACCGCCGGGAGCATCGAGCTCGACGGCATGGACCTGGCCAGGCTCAGCGAGGCCAAGCTCACCAAGGTGCGCGCCGAGAACATCGGCTTCGTCTTCCAGAGCTTCAACCTCATCCCGACGCTCACCGCCCAGGAGAACGTCGAGACCGCCCTCGTCCCCCTCGGCGTCAAGGCGTCCGAGCGGCGCAGAAGAGCCGCCGAGGCGCTGGACTCCGTCGGGCTCGGCGAGCGCCTGGGCCATGTGCCCGGCGAGATGTCCGGCGGCCAGCAGCAGCGCGTCGCCATCGCCCGCGCCCTGGTCAAGCGGCCCAAGGTGCTCCTCGCGGACGAGCCCACCGGCAATCTGGACGAGTCCATGCGCGACGAGATCATGGAGGTGCTGGAGACCCTGTGGAAGGAGCACGGGCTCACCTTCGTCATGGTCACCCACGACAGCGCCATCGCCCGCCGCGCCCCGCGCCTGGCCACCATCCGCAAGGGCAAGGTCACCATCACGGAGAACGCCCCGGCCTGACCCCGCCCCGCCTCCCCGTCCCCGACCGCCGCCGGCGGGCCCCGCGCCCCCGGCGGCGGTGTCAGTTCCCGGGCCGCGCAGCACGGGCCCGGCGGGCCGGTGCGGACGGAGACCTCTGCGGTTACCTGTACCCCGAGGACCGCCCCAACGCGGAGGTCATCGACTACATCGAGCGCATCCAGTCGACGCCTCGGCTTCCCGTCCATCGAGGAGGCGCGTGCCTGGTACGCGTCCCCGGCCTATCAGGAGCTGGTGCCGCTGCGGGCCCGGAACATGGCGGGCGACCTGGTGCTCGTGGAGGGCGTCGCGCCGGACTACGACCCGAGGGCGACCGCCGCGGCGCTGCGGGCGGCGGCGGGCGGCGCTCCGGTGGCGTAACGGCTGGATTTCCGGAACCTCACCGTCGAGACAGCGCGGCTGTGAGATTCACCACTTCGGCGGGGCCCCGGTGGTCGCTCCGGTCCGGCCAATCGCGCGCCGATCCTGCCCCGCGCAAGGCCGTTGGCCCAGGTCCGGGGTGTTGCGGGGCGGGGTCACCCGGTGGATGCCACGGGCCTTCCGGTGTGCCCACTGGGAGAATCGGGGCTGCCCCCGCGTATGAGCCGACCCATGGAAGGTCTTGATCAGATGCCGGTCACCCCTGACTCCGCAACCTCGCACGCCGCCGAGCACCGCATCATCGAGCCGTTGTACGCCGAGGTGCTGCGCCGCAACCAGGGCGAGAAGGAGTTCCACCAGGCGGTCCGGGAGGTCCTGGAGACCCTCGGCCCCGTGCTCGCCAAGCGGCCGGAGTTCGTGGACGCCCGGGTCATCGAACGCATATGCGAGCCGGAGCGTCAGCTCATCTTCCGGGTGCCGTGGTCGGACGACTCGGGCGACATCCACGTCAACCGCGGCTTCCGCGTCGAGTTCTCCAGCCTGCTCGGCCCGTACAAGGGCGGACTGCGCTTCCACCCCTCGGTCAACCTCGGCATCGTGAAGTTCCTCGGCTTCGAGCAGATCTTCAAGAACGCCCTCACCGGCATGCCCATCGGCGGCGGCAAGGGCGGCGCGGACTTCGACCCGAAGGGCCGCTCCGACGCCGAGATCATGCGGTTCTGCCAGTCCTTCATGACCGAGCTCCACCGCCACGTGGGCGAGTACACCGATGTGCCCGCCGGTGACATCGGGGTCGGCGGCCGCGAGATCGGCTACCTCTTCGGCCAGTACAAGCGGATCACCAACCGCCACGAGTCCGGCGTCCTCACCGGCAAGGGCCTCGGCTGGGGCGGCGCCCTCGTCCGCACCGAGGCGACCGGCTACGGCTGCGTCATGTTCACCGCCGAGATGCTGCGCAGCCGGGGCGAGTCCCTGGACGGCCAGCGCATCTCCGTATCGGGCTCAGGCAACGTCGCGATCTACGCCATCGAGAAGGCCCAGCAGCTCGGCGCCACGGTCGTCACCGCCTCGGACTCCGGCGGCTACATCGTGGACGACAAGGGCATCGACCTCGACCTGCTCAAGGAGATCAAGGAGCGGGGCCGGGGTCGCATCTCCGAATACGCGGAGCGGCGCGGCGCGCACGTGAAGTACGTCGAGGGCACCGGCGTCTGGAACGTCCCCGTCGACGTGGCCCTGCCCTGCGCCACGCAGAACGAGCTGCACGAGGCCGACGCGCTCGCCCTCGTCCGCAACGGCGTCAAGGCGGTCGCCGAGGGCGCCAACATGCCCACCACCCCCGAGGCCGTCCGCGTCTTCCAGGACGCCGGAGTGGCCTTCGCCCCCGGCAAGGCGGCCAACGCGGGCGGCGTGGCCACCAGCGCCCTGGAGATGCAGCAGAACGCCTCGCGCGACTCCTGGACCTTCGCCCATACCGAGCAGCGCCTCGCGGAGATCATGCGCCACATCCACGACTCCTGCTACACCACCGCCGAGAAGTACGGCAGCCCCGGCAACTACGTCGTCGGCGCCAACATCGCCGGCTTCGAACTGGTCGCGGACGCGATGCTGGCGCAGGGCCTCATCTGACCCCGGCCACGAAGCACGGAACGGGTTCGGGGACACTTCCCCGGGCCCGTTCCCATCCTCCGAAGGCCGGGCTTGTGTACACGTTTATGTGTACAGTTGATATATGACTGAGACCGTGACCGTGCGCGAGGTCCGTATGCACCTGGCGGAAGTCATCGACAGGGCCGAGTCCGGCGAAACGACGGTGGTGACCCGCAACGGCAAACGCGTCGCCGCGCTGGTCCCGATAGAGGTTCTCGACGCCCTGGACGCGGCTGCCGACGAACTGGCCGCCCGGGAGGCGGAGGCGCACCGCCAGGACCCGACCGTCGGCATGGCGGAACTCCTCGCCGACCTCTTCGAGGGTGAGAGCCCGGCCGCGTGAAGTACGCCTTCCGCTTCACCGCTCACGCCCAGCGCCAACTGCGCGCGATCGACCGGCAGGACGCGCTCCGCATCCTCACAGCCATCACCCCGCTCGGCGACGACCCATGGCGGGCGGACGCGGGTGTCAAGAAACTCGCGGGGCATGACGGGCTCTACCGGGTGCGCGCCGGAGACTTCCGGGTGGTGTACGAGGTACGGGGCGACGTGCTGGTCATCCTGGTCCTCCACCTCGGACACCGGAGCGATGTGTACCGGAGCCTGTGAGGCCGGTCGGACGGGACGGGCCGGGGCCCGTCCCGTTCAGACGTGGCTCAGCCCTCCGCCGGCGCCACGCCCACCGGGCAGGTGACGCCCGTGCCGCCGATGCCGCAGTAACCGGCCGGGTTCTTGTCCAGGTACTGCTGGTGGACCGCTTCGGCGGGCCAGAACGGGCGGTCGTCGGCCGGCAGGATCTCCGTGGTGATCTCGCCGTGGCCGGAGGCCGTCAGGACCTTCTGGTACGCCTGGCGGGACGCCTCGGCGGCCGCTGCCTGGTCCGGGGTGTGGGTGTGGACCGCGGAGCGGTACTGCGTACCCACGTCGTTGCCCTGGCGGAAGCCCTGGGTCGGGTCGTGGGACTCCCAGAACAGCTTGAGCAGCTCCGCGTACGTGACGGTCTTCGGGTCGTAGACGACGCGGACCGCCTCCGTGTGGCCGGTGAGGCCCGAGCAGACCTCCTCGTACGCGGGGTTCTCGGTGTAGCCGCCCTGGTAGCCGGCGAGCGTCGTCCAGACGCCGTCCGTCTGCCAGAACTTGCGCTCGGCGCCCCAGAAACAGCCCAGCGCGAAGTCGGCGACCTCCAGGCCCTCCGGATACGGGCCGAGCAGCGGGTTGCCCAGCACCGTGTGGCGGGACGGGACGGTGAATTCGGGGGTGGAACGGCCGCGCAGAGCCTCCTCCGGGGTGGGGAGCTGGGGGGTGCGGTGGTGCAGGAACATGCGGGGGCTCCTCCTGGTTCGGCGTGCTGTCCGTACAACACGCGAAGCACCCTGCGGATTCCTAGTGCGGCAGCGTCGCCGGGCTGCCGCCGTTCGCCTCGTAGCCCGCGACCGCCAGCGCCCGGTACACCGCGTACTCCGCCGCCGGGTCCTCGCTCGCCGTCCACGGCAACGCGCCCACGTAGCCGTCGATGTGCACCAGCTGGTGCACCGCCTCCGCCCAGCGCTCCATCCGCACCAGGAACAGCACCAGCAGATGGCGCACGAGCGGCAGCATCGGGTCGTCGGCGCGCGCCGAGTGCACCGCGAACATCGCGCCCTCCACGGCCCGGGTCACCACCTGGCTCTCGTAGAAGCCGCGCACCAGATTGACCTCGGGCAGATGCTCGTACACCGCGAACAGCGGCAGCCCGGCCAGCAGCGAGCCCTGCGGGGCGCGGGCGGCGGCGGCCGTCGCGAAGCGGTCGGCCTCCTCGCGGGAGCCGTGCCACCGCTCGCTCCAGAAGTGCAGGGCCGCGATGTGCGCGCCCATGTGCGCCGGGGCCCGGTCGATGATCTTCGCCCACAGCTGGTCGAACTCCTCGCCGGAGTACCCCAGTCCGCGCGCGACGGCCAGCTCCACGATGTACGGGACCGGGTCGCCCGGGGCCAGCAGGGCGGCCTCGCCGATCACCGTACGGGCCTCCTCCAGGATGATCCGGAAGTCGTCCGTGCCCGCCGTGGACGAGCGCCACGCCTGCTGCACCAGGAACTCCGCGTGCACCGCCGCCGCGCCCGCGTCCTTCGGCGCCTCCGCGCGCCACTTGCGCAGCCACGCCCCGCCGACACCCGGCTTCCGCAGCAGTTCGAGGGAGGCCGCCCCGGCGAACGCCTGTACCCGCTGCCAGCGCAGCTCACCCTCCTTCGGCGTCCCGGCCAGCAGCTGCGACGCGGCCCGCCACTCCTGCGTGTGCTGCACGACCTCCAGCACGTCCAGCAGGTCCTGGTCCGCCCCCGGCGTCCGGACGTCCAGCTCCTCCTGGCGTACGAAGCCGTAGTCCTGCGGGTCGGCGGCGTCGGGGGAGCCCGGCGCTGCCAGCCGGATGCCGCCCCCGCGCCGGCGCAGCACGTACGGGCCGATCGCGGCGGTCAGCAGGCACAGTGCGAGCAGGAACCACAGAATCTCCATGCCCCCATTGTCACCGGACGGCCATGTGACCCGTGCGGGACCTCGTAACGAACTACGCTCGGCCCCATGAGCGACCAGCACAGCTTCGAAACCCGCGCCATCCACGCGGGGAACACGGCCGACCCCCTCACCGGCGCCGTGGTTCCGCCCATCTACCAGGTGTCCACGTACAAGCAGGACGGCGTGGGCGGGCTGCGCGGCGGTTACGAGTACAGCCGCAGCGCCAACCCGACGCGTACCGCCCTGGAGGAGAACCTGGCGGCCCTGGAGGGCGGCCGGCGCGGGCTCGCCTTCGCCTCCGGCCTCGCCGCCGAGGACTGCCTGCTCCGTACGCTGCTGACCCCCGGCGACCACGTGGTCATCCCGAACGACGCCTACGGCGGCACGTTCCGGCTGTTCGCGAAGGTCGCCTCGCGCTGGGGCGTGGAGTTCTCCGTGGCCGACACCTCGGACGTGGCGGCGGTCCGTGCCGCGATCACCCCGCGCACCAAGGCGGTCTGGGTGGAGACCCCGTCCAACCCGCTGCTCGGCATCACCGACATCGCCGCCGTCGCCCAGGTCGCCCGCACCGCGGGGGCGCGGCTCGTCGTGGACAACACCTTCGCGAGCCCCTACCTCCAGCAGCCGCTGGCGCTCGGCGCGGACGTCGTCGTGCACTCCACCACCAAGTACATGGGCGGCCACTCGGACGTCGTCGGCGGCGCGCTGATCGTCAACGACCCGGATCTGGCGGACGAGTTGGTCTTCCACCAGAACGCGATGGGCGGGGTGGCCGGCCCGTTCGACGCCTGGCTGGTGCTGCGCGGCATCAAGACGCTCGCCGTGCGCATGGACCGCCACGGCGAGAACGCCACCAAGGTCGCCGAGCTGCTGAGCCGGCACCCCAAGGTCTCCCAGGTCCTCTACCCGGGCCTGCCCGAGCACCCGGGCCACGAGGTCGCCGCCAAGCAGATGCGGTCCTTCGGCGGCATGGTGTCCTTCCGCGTCGAGGGTGGCGAGGAGGCGGCGCTGGAAGTCTGCAACCGGGCGAAGCTGTTCACCCTGGGCGAGTCCCTGGGCGGCGTCGAATCGCTGCTTGAGCACCCCGGCCGCATGACGCACGCCTCGGCGGCCGGCTCCCCGCTGGAGGTCCCGGCCGACCTGGTCCGCCTCTCCGTCGGCATCGAGAACGCGGACGACCTGCTCGCGGACCTGACGCAGGCGCTGGGTTAAGCCGGCAAGAAAAGGGGGCGGGACCGGGAGTCTCCGGTCCCGCCCGCTCGGGCTTCAGGCCGGTTCGTCCTCCAGCGTCGCCCTGACCTGCTCCCGCAGCTCGGGACCGTCCGTGTGCTGGTGGACGGAGACGGCGTGCTCGCTCGCGGCCCGCACGACTTCCTCCTCCTCGCCGGCGATCGTCAGCGAGCAGTTCGATTCGCTCGGATACTTGCGGCAGTCAGCGATTTTCCGGGTCATGACAGCCTCCTGACCACTCCTTTCCAGGGTAGTCCGGAACGCTCCGCCCGCCGCGTCTACCAGCTCTCCACCGGCGTCGTCTCCGCCGGAGGCGTCTCCCACGGCCGCACCGCCAGGGCCCAGACGGTGAACGCGGTGACCGCCGCGATCAGCGCCATCACCCAGAGCCTGCGCAGCGCCCGCCGGCGCCGCAGCAGCCGCCCGCCCCGTTCCGCCGCCGACGCGGCCAGATCGGCGGGCACCTGCGGATGCGGGCCCTCCAGCATCCGGCGCACCTCGTCCTCGCGCCGCCCGGTGCCGCTCACGGCGCGGCCCCGAGCAGCCGGGCCGGGCCCCGGCGCGCGGTCGGGGCCCTGGTGCCGCGCAGGGTGGCCACCGACCGGTTGCAGACCGCGCGCACCCGGTCCTCGGGCAGCCCGAGCAGGGCCGCCGTCTGCTCCTCCGGGACCCCTTCGTACAGCCGCAGCACCAGCACGAGGCGTTCCTGCGGGGTCAGCAGGTCCAGCAGGCCGCCGCGCGGCCGGTGGTGGCGCCACGCCTCGCGGGCGAACCTGGCCGCCAGCTCCTGCCGGGTGCGGTTGTACGGGTCCTCGCCCCGCAGCCGCTCCCAGCCGGCGAACGTCCGGGCCAGCGAGGCCGTCAGCAGCCGCCGCGCGTGCGGGTTGGCGCCGGGTGCGTCCGCCGGTTCGGCGGTGAGCAGCGTGGCCGTGTGCAGCAGACGGCCCGCCGCGCCCGCGACAAAGGACTCGAAGTCCTGGGCGCGGCCCCGCAGCGGGCCCGCATGACGCTCTCGCACCCGTCAATCCGAACGCGCCGCGGCCCCCAGGTCAACCCCTGGGGACACAGCGGGCGTTCAGTTCGCGTGCGCCGTCTGGTGCGCGGTCTGCCGGGCCGCCAGCGCCGCGTTGAACCGGGTGAGCAGCGCGCAGAACGTGTCCCGCTCCTCCTCGCTCCACCCGTCCGTCACCTGCGACATCAACTCCCGCCGCGAGTCCCGGACCTCGTCAAGACGGGCCTGGCCGCGCGGCGACAGCTGGAGCACGACCGCCCGCCCGTCCTCCGGGTGCGAGGTCCGCTTCACCAGTCCGGTGTCGACCAGCGGCGCGACCTGCCGGGTCACCGTGGACGAGTCGATCCCCATCCCGGCGGCCAGCGCCTTGACGCCCATCGGACCTTCCCGATCCAGCCGGTTCAGCAGCAGATAGGCCGCCCGGTCCATGGAGTTGCGCACCTGGCCCACCCCGCCGAGACGGGTCTGCTCGGCCCGGCGGGCGAATACGGCCACCTGATGCTGAAGGGTGTCGAGAACGTGGTCGGGACCCGGGTTTTCCGGGGCGGCGCCCCCGGATGGAGACGAGGCAGTCGTCATGTCCTGAGGGGGCATGGCCGGGGGCTCTCTTCGTGCGGTGTCGGATGGGTGGGGGACAGAGTACGCGGCCCCGGGGCAACGCGTACCAGTGCTGCACAAACCTGCGGACATCGGCGCAGGACGGCCCCGCAAGCGGCGGCCGGGACCCCTCCGAGCTGCAAGACTTACGGTATGAACTTCCCGTCGCCCGGCAGCTTTCCCTCCGTGATCCTCGATGACGTACGGGGGGCGCAGAAGATGCTCTCCGGGGTCGCCAAGGTCACCCCGCTCGAAGGAAGCCGCCATCTCTCGGGCCTCGTGGGCGCGCCCGTCCTCTTCAAGTGCGAGAACCTCCAGCGGACCGGCTCGTTCAAACTGCGGGGCGCCTACGTACGCATCTCGGGGCTCACCCCGGTCGAACGCGCCGCAGGGGTGGTGGCCGCGAGCGCCGGGAACCATGCGCAGGGTGTCGCCCTCGCGTCTGCGCTCCTCGGCGTACGCTCCACGGTCTTCATGCCCGTCGGGGCACCGCTGCCGAAGGTCGCCGCCACCCGCGAGTACGGGGCCCGGGTGCGGCTGCACGGCACGGTCGTGGACGAGACCCTGGCCGCCGCGCAGGAGTACGCGCGCGAGACCGGCGCGGTGTTCATCCATCCCTTCGACCACGCCGACATCATCGCCGGACAGGGCACGGTCGGCCTGGAGATCCTGGAGCAGTGCCCCGAGGTCCGGACGATCGTCGTCGGCATGGGCGGCGGCGGGCTCGCGGCCGGCATCGCGGTCGCGGTCAAGGCCGTCCGGCCCGATGTGCGCATCGTCGGCGTGCAGGCGGCCGGCGCCGCGTCCTACCCGCCCTCCCTCGCGGCCGACCGCCCCGTCTCCATCGGCTCGCTCCAGACCATGGCGGACGGCATCAAGGTCGGACGCCCCGGCGATGTGCCGTTCGCCCTGGTCAGGGACCTGGTGGACGAGGTGCGTACGGTCTCCGAGGACGAGCTGTCCAGCGCCCTGCTGCTCTGCCTGGAGCGGGCCAAGATGGTGGTCGAACCCGCCGGGGCGAGCCCGGTCGCCGCGCTCCTCAGCGATCCGAAGGCGTTCCACGGCCCGGTGGTGGCGCTGCTCTCCGGCGGCAATGTGGACCCGTTGCTGATGCAGCGCATCCTCACCCACGGCATGGCGGCGGCCGGGCGCTACCTCAGCCTGCGGCTGCGGCTCACCGACCGGCCCGGCGCGCTGGCCACCATGCTCGGCGTCCTCTCGGTCGCCGACGCCAATGTGCTCGACGTCAGCCATGCCCGTACGGACCCCCGGCTCGGCCTCACCGAGGCGGAGGTGGAACTGCACCTGGAGACCAAGGGGCCGGAGCACTGCGACGACGTGAAGGCGGCGCTGCGGGACGCGGGCTATTTGGTGATGGGCTGACGATCTGTGCGCCGCTCGTGTGTTCACCGGGCACGGCACCCCCGGCGTCCCTAGGATCTGGACCTGAGAGGTAGCCACCCGAACGCACTGGGGGAATCCCATATGCCAGGCGCCATCTACGCCGAAGGGCTCGTCAAGACCTTCGGTGACGTCACTGCACTCGGCGGCGTCGACCTCGACGTGCCGGAAGGCACCGTGCTCGGACTCCTCGGCCCCAACGGGGCCGGCAAGACGACCGCCGTCCGGGTCCTGACGACCCTGCTCAGGCCGGACAGCGGCAGCGCCTTCGTGGCGGGGATCGACGTCCTGAAACACCCCAACGAGGTGCGGCGCTCGATCGGGCTCTCCGGCCAGTTCGCCGCCGTCGACGAATACCTGACCGGCCGCGAGAACCTCCGCATGGTCGGCCAGCTCTACCAGATGAGCGGGCGCGCGGCGAAGGCCCGGGCGGGCGAGCTGCTCGACCGCTTCAACCTGGCCGACGCGGCGGACCGCCCGGCCAAGACGTACTCCGGGGGCATGCGCCGCCGCCTCGACCTGGCGGCGGCGCTCGTCGTGTCGCCGCCGGTCATGTTCATGGACGAGCCGACGACCGGGCTCGACCCGCGCAACCGCCAGCAGCTCTGGGAGGTCATCGAGGAACTGGTCGCCGGCGGGACGACCCTGCTGCTGACCACGCAGTATCTGGAGGAGGCGGACCACCTCGCCCACGACATCTGCGTGATCGACCACGGACGCGCCATCGCACGCGGCACCTCCGACCAGCTCAAGGCCCGCATCGGCGGCGAGCGCGTCGAGGTCGTCGTGCACGACCCCGAGCAGATCGAGCCCGCGCGCACCGTCCTCACCCGCCTCGGCAAGGGCGAGACCGCCGTCCTGCCGAACATGCGCAAGCTGACCGTCCCGGTCGACGGCGGCGCCAAGCTCCTCGCCGAGGTCATCCGCGACCTCGACGCCCAGGGCGTGGAGATCGACGACATCGGGCTGCGCCGCCCCACCCTGGACGACGTGTTCATCTCCCTCACCGGCCACGCGGCCGAGCAGGAGAAGAACGAGGCCGGGAATTCCGGAACGGAGACGGAGAAATGAGCGCCCTCAGCGAAGCCCGTACCGCCGCCCCACGCCCGGGCGGCGGCATCGGCCAGTCGGTCCGCGACTCCCTGGTCATCGGCAAGCGGAACCTCATCCGGATGACCCGCATCCCCGAGATGATCCTGTTCGGGATCATCCAGCCGGTCATGTTCGTGGTGCTCTTCACGTACGTGTTCGGCGGCTCGATCGCCATTCCGGGCGCGGGCGTCAGTGCGAGCGCGTACAAGGAATTCCTGATGGCCGGCATTTTCGCGCAGACGGTGACCTTCGCCACGGCGGGCGCCGGCGCGGGCATCGCGGAGGACATGCACAAGGGCCTCATCGACCGGTTCAGGTCGCTGCCGATGGCCCGGGGCGCGGTGCTGACCGGGCGGACGCTGGCCGACCTGGTGCAGACCGCCGTCACGCTCGTCGTCCTCGCGGGCGTCGCCCTGCTCGTCGGCTGGCGCACCCACGAGAACATCGGAAAGGTCCTCGGCGGCTTCGCGCTGCTGCTGCTCCTCGGCTACGCCTTCACCTGGATCGGCGCGCTGATCGGCCTGACCGTCCGCACCCCGGAGGCGGCCACCTCCGGCGGCCTGATCTGGCTCTTCCCGCTGACGTTCATCTCGAACGCCTTCGTACCGGTCAACGGCATGCCGACCTTTTTGCAGTACGTCGCCGAGTGGAACCCCTTCAGTGCCACGGTGGCGGCGGCCCGCGAACTGTTCGGCAACACCATCGAGGGCGTCCCGAAGTCGGTGACCGGCGCCTGGCCGATGGAGCACCCCGTCTGGGCCTCGCTGATCTGGTCCGTGCTGATCATCGTGGTCTTCCGGACCCTGGCCGTACGCAAGTACCGCTCGGTCTCCCACTGAGGGCCCGGCCCTGGATATGGAGGAGCCCCGGCCGCACCGCGCGGCCGGGGCTCTCTCACGTACGGGTCAGCCCGTGTACGGCTTCGCCGACAGGATCTTCACCGTGGCGGTCCTGCCGTTCGGCAGCTCGTAGTCGGCGTCGTCACCGGTCTTCTTGCCGTTCACGCCCACGCCGAGCGGCGACTGCGGGGAGTACGTCTCGATGTCCGCGCTCGCGTACTCACGGGAGGCCAGGAGGAAGGTCATGGTGTCGTCCTCGTCGCCGTCGAAGGCGATCGTGACGACCATGCCGGGCTCGACCACGCCGTCGTCGGCCGGTGCCTCGCCGACCTTCGCGTGTTCGAGGAGCTGGGTCAGCTGGCGCACCCGGAGCTCCATCTTGCCCTGCTCCTCCTTGGCCGCGTGGTACCCGCCGTTCTCGCGCAGGTCCCCCTCCTCACGGGCCGCCGCGATCTTGACGGCGATCTCCGTGCGCGCGGGACCAGACAGGTACTCCAGCTCGGCCTTGAGCTGGTTGTACGCCTCCTGCGTGAGCCAGGTGACGTTTTCGCTGGTCTGGGTCACAGGGTGCTCCTCGTCGGTACTGGGAATACAAAGCAACGCCCTACCCGCAAGCATGCGCTGCTGCGGGTGGGCGAAACCACGAGCCTAACAATTCACCGGGAAAAGGGGGAGAAGGTAAAACTCCCGACCGCGGAAACCGCAGGTCAGGGCCGGTTAAATGGGGTTACGACGGGCGTGCTGCGGTCAACTCGACGCCCCGCCGTCGTCCGTGCAGCCCAGCAGCTCGACGGCGGTCGCCCGGGATGTCGTCCGCAGGGTCAGGATCCTGTCGATCCGGCCGCTGTCGTCGTCGAATCGGAAGTCCTTGCGGGCGACCTCCGTACCGTTCTCGCTCAGCGAGCGGAGGGTGCAGTAGCCCTTGTCGTCCCGGCCCTTGCGGACCTCCAGATGCACCTCGACGCGCTCGTCCGAGGTGACCTTGAATTTGATCATCTCGGCGCTGAGGCCCTTGCCCCCCACGTAGTCGTAGCCGATCCAGCCGACCACACCCAGCAGGGCGACGCCCAGCACCGAGCCGATGATCTTGAGCTTGCGGTCCGCGCGCCGGTCCGCGGAGCGGCCGTAGCGGTTCTCGGGAAGCGCCTCGCGCACCGCCGTCATGATCGTTCCTCCCGTGCCGGGAATCGAGGAATTTTCCACCCCCCGGTTCAGTCACTATAGAAGTTGCACTTCGCGACCAATGACTGAGGATCGAGTCTTGACTGAGCAGCTTCGACTGATGGCCGTACACGCTCACCCCGACGACGAGTCGAGCAAGGGCGCGGCCACCATGGCCAAGTATGTGTCCGAGGGGGTGGACGTGCTGGTCGTGACCTGCACGGGAGGCGAGCGCGGCTCCATCCTCAACCCGAAACTCCAGGGCGACGCGTACATCGAGGAGAACATCCACGAGGTGCGCCGCAAAGAGATGGACGAGGCCCGGGAGATCCTGGGCGTCAAGCAGGAGTGGCTGGGCTTCGTGGACTCGGGCCTGCCCGAGGGCGACCCGCTGCCCCCGCTCCCCGAGGGCTGCTTCGCCCTGGAGGACGAGACCGTCGCGGCCGGCCGCCTCGTCGCGCAGATCCGCGCGTTCCGGCCGCAGGTCATCACCACGTACGACGAGAACGGGGGCTACCCGCACCCCGACCACATCATGACCCACACCATCTCGATGATCGCCTTCGAGGGCGCGGCGGACACCGAGAGGTTCCCCGAGGCGGAGTTCGGCCCCGCCTGGACGCCGCAGAAGCTCTACTACAACCAGGGCTTCAACCGGCCGCGCACGGTCGCCCTGCACGAGGCGCTGCTCGCCCGCGGCATGGAGTCGCCGTACGGGGAGTGGCTGGAGCGCTGGAAGGAGTTCGGGCGCGCCGAGCGCACCCTGACCACGCACGTTCCGTGCGCGGACTTCTTCGAGATCCGTGACAAGGCGCTGATCGCGCACGCCACGCAGATCGATCCGGACGGCGGCTGGTTCCGCGTCCCGATGGACATCCAGCGGGAGGTCTGGCCGACCGAGGAGTACGAGCTGGCGAAGTCTCTGGTCGATACCTCCCTCCCCGAGAGCGACCTCTTCGCGGGCATCCGCGACAATGCCTGATATGTACGCGACTCAGGCACTGACGAACCTCGTCCCGCTCGCCGAGGAACTCGACAAGAACAAGGTGACCCCCGGGGTCCTCGGCTTCATCGTCTTCGCGGCGCTCGCCGTGGGGGTGTGGGCGCTGATGAAGTCGATGAACCGGCACATGGGGCGGGTGAACTTCGAGGAACGGCCGGCGGAGCCGGCGTCTGAAGCCGAGCCGGCGTCCGCCGAGCGGAAGTAGTACGGCGGGGCGCTTGGCTGCGCCCCGCCTGCCGTGTCCTCAATCGCCGGACGGGCTGAAAAGATGCCCTCAATCGCCGGGCGGGCTGGATGGTGGCCGGTCCGGCGTTGATGGTGCGGAGGTCAGACCCTTACGCCCATGATCTCCCGCGTCCGGCGTGACGGGGTGAGGTTCAGCGACCACGCCTGCCAGCCCGTTTCCAGGTCCGCGCCGCGGTCCAGGATCACCCGGTACGTGTCCGCGCCGTCGTCCACCTTGGGGTCCCTGGCCGGGTGGCCGGCCGCGCGGAGGTCGGACAGCTCCTGCTGGGCGACGACCGTGCCCACCTCGACGCCGCCCGGTGAGGCGTACGGCAGCAGCGTGCAGCGCAGGAAGCGCGCCCAGTCCGCGCCGCGCGCGTCCCCGTACGAATCGAACAGGACCACCGCCTCGTCGCAGAGCCCGAGGGCCTGGGGCGTCCGCTGGTTGCCCGCGTCGATCAGCGCGAGGTCCAGGCAGGTCCACGCCTCGCCGTGGGCGACCCCGATGCGCCGGAAGTCCGCCCGCGCGTCGGCGAGCAGCTGGCGGGCGAAGCCGGAATTGCGCAGGTTGCCCGTCTGCGCCGCCCGTTGGTCCCGGCTGACGCGCCCCGAGTGGTGCCGGGCGCACGCGAGACCGTAGACATCGCGCATCCGCGAGAACATCGTGCGGGCCCGCTCCAGCTGCCGGACGGCCTCCACCGTGTCGCCGGTCTCCTCCAGCGCCTGGCCCAGGTAGTACAGGGTCCACGCCTCGCCGCGCGCGTCCTCGTTGTCCCGGTGGCGGGCCAGGGCCGCGGTCAGCTGCTCGACCGCCGCGCCGGGCTCGCCGTCCAGCAGCCGGGCCCGGGCCAGCTGGGTCGTCGCCCACGCCGTGCCGCGCTCGTCCCGGGTCCGCCCGTACAGATCGAGGGCGGCGCGCAGCTCGGCCTCGGCCGGCTCCACCTCGCCCAGGCGCAGCCGGACCTGGCCGGACTGGAAGCGGGTCCACGCCTCCCCGTGCAGCGACTCGCCCTCGCGGTGCAGGGTGAGCGCGGTGTCCAGCAGGGCCACCGCCTCGGCCAGGTTGCCCCGGTCGCGTTCGACGGCGGCCAGCGCGTGCAGCGACCA
The DNA here is from genome assembly GCF_044761525.1 of Streptomyces sp. NPDC097595. Lineage (NCBI taxonomy): Bacteria > Bacillati > Actinomycetota > Actinomycetes > Kitasatosporales > Streptomycetaceae > Streptomyces > Streptomyces sp. NPDC097595. The sequence continues at coordinate 65,673 of NZ_JBIWCN010000015.1, forward strand.
GGCCCGGTCCGCGTCCTGCCCGGCGGCGAGCTGGAGCTCCATCGCCTCGCGGAGCCGGGCCGCCGCCTCGGTCAGATTGCCCTGGTGGTGCAGCGTGATCCCGAGGGAGCACAGCGCCAGCGCCGTACCGGCGTCGTTCTGCGCCTCCCGGTACAGGCCGACGACGGAGGACAGCGTGGTGCGGGCCTTGTCCAGCTCGCCCAGCTGCCGGGCCGCGATGCCCGTACGCCAGCGCACCGACCGTTCGAGGAGACCCTGGTCGACCGCCTGGGACAGCTCGCTGATCTCGCCCAGCCGGTAGAGGTCGCCGCGCAGCAGGCAGTAGTCGCACAGCGCGCCGAGCAGGGCGAGCACCGCCGCCTGGTCGACGCCCTCCGCGTGGCGCAGGGCGGACGTGATGAAGCTCGACTCGTCGTCCAGCCAGCGCAGGGCCGCGTCCAGCGAGCTGAAGCCGTGCGAGCCGAACTGTCCGGCCCGGGTCGACATCTTGCCGTCCACCATCCGGATCACCGCACCGGCCAGCTCCGCGTAGTTCGCGATCAGCCGTTCCTGCGCGGCCGCGCGCTCGGCCGGCTCCTCCTCGTCCAGCAGCCGGGCCAGGGCGAAGCCGCGTACCAGGTCGTGCAGCCGGTAGCGGGAGCCGCGTACATGGTCGAGCAGCCCGGCCCCGGACAGGGCCGTCAGCAGCCGGCCGGCCTCCTGTTCGTCGGCGGAGAGCAGCGCCGCTGCCGCCGCCGCGCCCAGGCTCGCCCGGCCCGCCAGCGCGAGGCGCCGCAGCAGCCGCCTGGCCTGCTCCGACTGGTCGGTGTAGCGCAGCCACAGGGCACGCTCGACAGGCGGCACCGGGCCGTAGGCGGCGAGGTCGGCGGCCAGCACGTCCGCCGTACGCGCCCCGAGCGCGGAACCGGCGACGCGCAGCGCCAGCGGCAGCCCGCCGCACAGCTCGGTGATCGCCTCGCTGGACGGATAGTCGTACGGGCCCGGCTCGGCCTCCTGCGAGACCCCGCGCAGCAGCTCCTCCGCGCCGCCCGGATCGAGGGCCCCGACCTCCAGCCGGTGCACCCAGGCGGGCAGGGAATCGGGCAGGTCCAGCGGCTCGCGGGCGGTGACCAGGACCAGGCTGTCGGAGCGTTCCGGGATCAGCGTGGCGACCTGCTCCGCGTCCCGGGCGTCGTCCAGGACGATCGTCACGGCGGTGCCCGTCAGGTGCTGGTGGTAGAGCTCGCCGAGCCGGCGCACCTGCTGCTCGGCGGACGCGCTGTCCCGGAACAGCAGCTGCTCGCGGGGCGCGCCCAGCCGGTTCAGCAGATGCAGCAGCGCGTCCCGGGTCGGCAGCGGTGCCTCGCCCTCCGCGTCACCGCGCAGGTCCACCACGCACGCGCCCTTGAACTGGTCCTTCAGCTCGTGCGCCGCCCGCACGGCGAGCGTGGTGCGCCCGGCGCCCGGGGGACCGTGCAGCACGACGACGGTCGGCTTGGTCTCGGTCGACGCGCGGGCCGCGTGCACCCACTGCCCGATACGGGCCAGCTCGCCCCGCCGCCCCGCGAACAGCCCGTCGGCCGCCGGGAGATGGCCGAACGACTGCTCAAGGAGCGAGCGCATCCGGGCGGCCGCGCTGCGGTCCCCGCCGCGCAGCGGGGTGCGCGCCTTGGCGGCGGCCTTCTTCGCCGGGGCGCGGGTGCTGGCGGCGAGCATCCGCTGCTGGTCGAGGAACGGGCGTATGCCCCGTACGTCCAGGGCGGCCAGCCATTGCAGCCGCAGCTGGTCCGGACGGGCGCCCGCCCGGTCGGCCGGCCGGTGCGAGGCGGTGGCCTTGGCGACCGTCGCGGTGGCCCCCGCCACGGCGACGACCGCGCCCGCGCCGAGCGCGAGCCCGGACGCCGTGCCGAGCACCACGTCGGCGCCGAAGGCCGCTGCGGCGGCGACACCGGTGACCAGTAACGGCGTCGCCATGCTCTCCCGGCTGAAGCGCTGCCCGTCCGCCGAGGCGTCGAGCGCCTGCACATACGCCGCGTACTCCTCCGCCGCGCCCTCCGCGATGGTGTCGAGGGCGGCCCGCGCCCGGGTCAGCAGGACGGACGGGTCCGTCCGTCCGCCGCTGCGCCGTGCCTCTTCCTCCACCGCCCGTACCAACAGCCGTTCCGCGTCGGCCCGGTGGCCGTCCCGCATCAGCATCTGTGTCCCCCTCAGGCTCCGCTGGTCGCGAGGTCCAGTGTCCTGCGTACGGCGCGTCTGCGCGAGGGAGGGGAGGAGGACCGCGCTCTACGGCCGCGTGCCGTACAGGCGTTGCAGCACGACGCCCACGCCGTCCGCGTCATGGCCGGGCGCCACTTCGTCGGCGACCGCCAGCAGTTCCGGATGCGCGCCGGCCATGGCGACCCCGTGTCCGGCCCAGGCCAGCATGGGGGCGTCGTTGGGCATGTCGCCGAAGGCGATGGTGTCGCCGCCGGTCAGGCCGAGGCGGCGGGCCACGAAGGCGAGCCCCGTGGACTTGTCGAGACCGCGCGGCAGCAGCTCCACCTCGCCGGGGCCCGCCTTGGTGACGCCGACCAGGTGCCCGGCGGCCCGGAGCGCCGCCTCCGCGAGCCGCTCCTCGTCGAGCGTGCGGTGCTGGACGTAGAACTTGCGTACCGGGGCGGCCCACAGCCCGGCGCGGTCCCCGACCGGGACGACCGGCAGGTTCCCGACGGGGTCGTGGCGGTAGCCGGGGCCGGTCAGCACCTGGCCGTCCAGCCCGGCCAGGTCGGCGGCCAGCGACAGCGGCCCGACCTCGGTCTCGATCTTCGCGACGGCCTCGGCGGCGATGACGCGGTCGAGGGTGACCGAGGTCAACTCCCGGTGCGCGTCGGCGTCGTAGACCTGTCCGCCCTGGCCGCACACCGCGAGCCCGGTGTAGTCCAGGGCGTCCAGCACCGGCCGCGTCCAGGCGACCGAGCGTCCGGTGACGACGACATGGCGGGCGCCCCGCCCGGTGGCGAGCGCCAACGCGGCCCGGGTGCGGGGCCCCACCGTATGGTCCGAGCGCAGCAGAGTGCCGTCCAGGTCGGTGGCGATCAGCGCGAAGGGGCGCCGGACCCGGTCGATGCGGGGTGCGGGGGTGGAGGTCATGGTCATCTCAGTGGGCGAACAGGGAGTTGAGGACGCGGATCGGCGGGAGGTCCCGGACCAGGTCGGGACTCTTGACGGCGGCCAGCTCGGTCTCCCACAGCTCGTGGGGCGTCTGGCCGTGGGCGGGGATGACCCCGGGCGGTGCGTCGAGCCGGGGCCAGTCGACCTCGCCGGGGGGCAGCCCGAGCACCGCGCACACGGAACGGACCGCCTCCTCGGCCGCCAACGGCGCCAGGGTGAGCTTCGACGGGCTCGTCACCACGACCCTGCCGTCCAGGAACTCGCGGCCGAACTCATGGGCGACCGTGCCGCTCTGCGGCAGCAGCCCGGACTTGGTGGCGGCGTAACCGGACAACAGGTCGACCCCTTCCAGGGTGTGGGAACCGGCCAGGGAGCGGAGGGTGGTGAGAATCCGGCGGGCCCACCAGCCGGCCAGCTCACCGGAGTCCGGATCCGTGCCGTCGAACGACTGGAAGTCGGAGATCAGCCACGTGGTCCGCCGGTCCGGCCCGATCCTGCTGGCGAGGAAGAGACCGTGGTGCTCCCGCTCCGGGAAGATCGCGCTGACGGCCGGGAGATCCCCCCGGAGCACCAGCATGTGCGACTTCCGGCACTGGACCACGCGGGGCAGCCCCGAGCGTTCCAGGACGCCCGCCGCGCCCGCGCCCGCGGCCACCACGGCGACGCGGGCGGCGACCGGGACCGTGGAGCCGTCCGGGCCGGTGTACTCGGTGGTGACCCCGTTCCCGTCCCGGCCGGTGCGGACCACCTCTCCCCGCGCGACATGAACGCCCGCCTTCTCCAGCCGCTCACCGAGAGTGTGCAGGAGATGGCCCAGATACAGGGTGGACTCACTGCTCCGGAAACAGGAGGTGATGCGCGACGCGAGCCAGGCCGGAGGATCGACCCGTTCCACCGGCAGCCCGGCGGAAGCCCAGTGGGCCGCGGCACCGCGGGCCGCGGCCTCGTCGGCGAAGGCCACCGTGGACCGTTCGGTCACGGGGGTCAGATGCGCCGCCAGCCGGTCCCAGCGGGACGTGGCCCGGGCGAACAGCGACGGCAGCCGCGGCTCGGCCGTGCCGTACGCGTAACCCTGGTGGAGGTAGCCGTGGGACCGTCCCGACTGGCCTCCGCCCGGGCGGCTGCTCTCCACCAGCAGTACACCGATGTCGCGTTCGGCCAGGGCCAGCGCGGTCAGCATGCCGACCATACCGGCGCCGATGACGACGACCTCATAGCGATGGCGCATGCTCTTTCCCGTCTTGGAGGAGATCAGGGCGTCAACAGGGGGGATGGGGTTTTCCGGCCGGCACCGCCCAGTCAGAGAACGGGTTCGATCGCGGCGACGAGACCGGAGGTCTCCGAGATCCGGACCAGCCACTTCTCACTGGAAACCGTCTCCAGCAACAGACTCGACGGGCCGCTCCTGGTCGCCGACCACAGCGGACCGAGGCCGACCAGCAGCAGCCGCTCCCCGCCGTCCGCCAGCCGGCCGACGACGTCCCCGCTGACCAGGGAGACCCGTATGTCGCCCCCCAGGGAGACCTGCGCCTCAGACGCCATCGCCGGCCACCTCGATCAGGGCCATCGCCGCCAGCGTGGCCGAGTCCGGAACGCGTCCCGCCCGCACCGACTCCCGCAGTTCCGGCCAGGACGCGGTCCTGACGCGAAGGTCCCGCTCGAAGACGTCGGGGGATGCTTCGCCCTGACCGGCGGCATCGCCCACGAACACATGGCAGGAGGTCGTGGCGAATCCGCTGCTCTCCGCGAAGCTCCCGACCCGGCGCAGCCCGGTGAGGCGCAGACCCGTCTCCTCCAGAACCTCGCGGTGGGCCGCCGCCTCGGGCGATTCCCCTTCCTCGATCCCGCCCTGGGGGAACTCCAGGCTGGGTGCTCCGTCGAAGGTGGGCCGGGGCAGGTCGACCAGGACCACCCGGCCGTCTTCGAGGCGTACGACGACGAGCACCGAGTCCGGCTTGCTGACCATGAAGTACGGGTGCGTGTCGCCGGTATCGGCCTCGTAGTCCCTGCGGACGACGGAGAACCAGGGATTGCGGTGCACCGTCTCGCGGTTCAGTTCACGCATGGCGCCCCCCATCACGTCAGGGGAGTCAGATAGACCTTCGACAAGACGTGGTGGCCGCGGCAGAGCCGTTCGTAGTCGGCGGCCAGTTCGCGCGCGGTCGCGGTGGCCGCGGCGTCGTCGACGTCGTTGCCGTCGACGCTGTCCAGCAGCCTCAGCCCCATCAGCGTCCCGGCGAGCAGCGGCTGCCCCCGGTACAACTCGTCCCGGTGCACGCCGCGTTCGTTCACCTCGCAGCCCGAGTGCCGGGCGATGTCGAGGACGATGCGCTTGGTGATCGAGTCCAGCACTCCGGAGTCCAGCGAGGGAGTGGTGACGCTCTTGCCGCCGACCAGGAGGACGGCGGCCCCGTCGGCCTCGGCGACATTGCCCCGCTCGTTGAGGATGAGCACGTGCTCGACCCCGTGCTTCAGGCGCTCCCGCTCGAACAGGCGGAAGTCCAGATAGGAGCCGCCTGCCTTGGCCATCGCTCCGATGGGCCCGCCGAACCGCCGGTGGGCGCTGACGACGGCGCGGGCCTGCGGCGGGGCCGTCGGGTTGAACTCGAACCCGCCGATGTAGAGCCCCCCTTCGCTGTTGGGCGACAGCGTCGACCGGCCGCTGACGGCGTAGAAGGTCGGCCGCAGGTAGACGTCCGAGCCCGGGTGGGCGGAGGCGACTTCAGCCAGCGCCGACCACAGCTCGGACCTGGTTGCCGCGGTCGGGATGTCGGCCAGGTGCGCGGAGGCGAAGAGCCGGTCCACGTGCGCCGGGCCGGCCAGGATGTGGTGCGTCCCGGTGCCGGCGTCCCAGAACGCGGTGATGCCCTCGAAGACGTTGGCGCCGCGGAGGGCCGATTCGTCCCAGACGTGGACCCGCGCCTCCTCCCACGGCACTACGGACCCGTTGAACCACATGACTCGATCGCCCATGGCTGCACATCCCGTTCACTTGAAAGGTTCGTCACATAGCGCGGACATCGGCGGACAGCCGGACGGTGCTGATGTCGAGTCGCGCACGGCCCTCCGTCCAGATCTGGAAGGGCACGTCCACGTGGTCGAACTCGACACCGATGCCCACGAGTTCGGCCAGGGGGATGGTGACTTCGGCCCACTCGCCGCGGGGCAGCGCGGACAGCCGTGCGGAGATGTCCAGGGCGGGCTGCTGCGGGTAGTCGTCATGGCAGGTCAGATGGAACGGCCCGGCCGGCGCCTCGAACACCCGCGCCTGGAAGGTCAGTCGGCCCCTGCTCGCCACGTAGCCGCGAAGGTCCCGGAACCCGCCGTCGCGGGTCTGTGCGTAGACGAAGGTCTGGATGCCCTTGAAGGACAGCGACAGGCCGTCGCCCCGGCCCAGGTGGTCGATCGGCTCGGCGTCGAGGAACGGCCACACGGTGGGGCCGTCCAGGGGCACCGGACGGGGGTCGTAGTCCTCGGCGGCGGCGCGGAACTCGTACGTCGCGTCACCGCGCAGGGCGATCGGGACGGTGGTGACGTCCTCCAGCAGGGCGTCCGGGAGCCGGGGCTCCACGTCCGGCGGCAGTTCGCCCAGGTTCTTGAAGCCGTCCTCGTGGCTCTCGGCGAGCGTCAGCCCGTAGCCGTAGGGGAAGAGCGGGGTGTTCGGCCCGGTCGGCAGCACCTCGCCCTCCGGCGCCCGGTAGTGCGGTACGTGAGGGGGTATGCGGTTGGTGGTGAAGGCGGTCCGGGTGGCGGGCCAGCCGAAGGACAGACGGCCCTGGAAGTCGTGGCCGGGTTCTCCTCCCGCCTCCCGGAAGAGGACGTCGGCGATGCCGGACGCATCCGGTCCCGGCAGCCAGGCGGCGACGAAGGCGTCGGAGAGGTTGATCTCCTCCGTGACGTACAGCGGACGTCCGCCGAACATCACGGTCACCACGACGGCCCCGGCCCGGCGGAGTCTGCGCAGGGTCTCCAGGTCCTTCGCGTACCCGGGCTTCAGCTTGGCGTACGACAGCGAGCGCCAGGGCTTGATGCTGCCGAGCATCTCGGCGTACGCGTCCTCTCCCAGGGCGACCAGGACGACGTCGAACGCCGTCGGGTCCTCGTGCTCCAGGTAGGGGTCCACCGTGCAGCGGTCCGCACCGACGGCCTCGGCGACCGCCATCGCGAGGGTGCTGCCGGACGGGAAGTCCTCCAGGTCGATGTCGTCGCCCTGCCAGCTCACGGTGAAACCGCCGGACTGCTTGGAGAGCGACTCCGCCGCGCTGCCGGTCACCAGCACCCGGGAGGTGCGGGGCAGCGGCAGCGTGCGGTCGTCGTTCTTCAGCAGGACCAGCGACTTGCGGACGGCCTCGCGGGCCAGGGCCCGGTGCTCGGGGTGCCCCAGAACAGTGCCGTCACCCGCGAGCGAGCGCTCCAGCGGCCGGGGCTTCTCCCAGAGGCCGGCCCGGGCCTTGACCCGCAGCACCCGCAGCACCGCGTCGTCGATCCGCGCCATCGGGATCGCGCCGCTGCGGATCTCGGCCAGGGCCGCGCCGTGCACGGCCTGCCACTTCACCTTGGTCGAGATCATGAGCACGTCGATGCCGGCCCTGATCGCGTTCCCGGCGTCGCCGTCGGAGCAGCCGTCGACGTAGGCGTGGGCGTCCCAGTCGCCGATGACGATGCCGTCGAAGCCCATCCGCTCCTTGAGCACGTCGGTGATCAGGTAGCGGCTGCCGTGTACCCGCCCCTCGTCGCCCCAGGCGCTGTACGAGACCATCACGGACTGGGAGCCGGCCCGGATCCCCGAGATGAAGCCCATCGCGTGGACGTTGCGCAGCAGGTCCTCGTCGCAGCGGGTGCAGCCGCGGTCCTCGCCCTCGAACGTGCCGCCGTCGCCCACCCAGTGCTTCACGCAGGAGAGCACCCGGGTGTCGGTCCGCAGCTCGTCGGCGTCGCCCTGGAGGCCCCGGACCATCTCACCGGCGTAGGCGTGGACGATCTCCGGGTCCTCGGAGTACCCCTCGTAGTGCCGGCCCCAGCGCCGGTCCCGGGGCGTGGCGACGGTCGGCGCGAACGTCCAGTCCATCCCGGTCGCGGCGACCTCCCGCGCGGTGGCCGCGCCGATCCGGCGGACCAGCCCCGGCTCACCGGCGGCGCCCAGGCCGATGTTGTGCGGGAAGACGGTGGCCCCGTGCACATTGTTGTGGCCGTGCACCGCGTCCGAGGCCCACATGAAGGGGATCCGGAACTCCCGGTCGCGGTACGCCTCCTCGGCCGCCTGCCAGAAGCCGTCCAGCACCGTGGCCCACTCGGTGGCACCGGCCCGGCGGTTCTCGTCCGGCCACCGCCCGGCGCCGTTCAGGCCCGACCCCAGCCGGTACGCGCGCACGTCCTCGGCGGTGAGTTCCCACAGGTCGGGCTGAATCATCTGACCCAGCTTTTCCTCGACCGTCATCCGGGCCAGAATGCCTCGGACGAATTGTTCCAGATCCGGATTCACGGGCAGATCCGAGCGCAGGTCAGGCCAATCCGGCAAATAATCGAGCCGAGCCATGTACATCTCCCCACGTTCGCACGTTGCCCGAGAGCGCTCTCGCGCCGTGGTGGACATTTTCACAAGGCCCATGATTCGTCAATCACAGGAGTCGCCCCTGTTCCATCCGAGGGGAATGCACCCTTCGGTGCCGAGCGGCAACTGTGCCGTCTCCCAATGGGAGTTGTGACCGGAAACGAAATCGGCAGCCGCGAGTATTTCGCCGTCCCGGCAGCGGCTTCACCGTGCGCGCGATGCCATAATGGAAAAGGGAAGTTTTACGCGATTCCCGCAATCCCGAGAACGTATTCCGCACCCGGGATTCGAGCTCAGGAACACACCCGGCGGACGTTCACGTGGCCGCGGTGATCGGGCCCCGGGTGAGCCGCCAGGCCGTCATGGCCGACAGTAGCGCCTGGAGATCCTGCGGCACCGTCGGCGCCATCCCGGTGAGTTCGCGTATCCGGCGCAGGCGGTAGTCCAGGGTGTTGGGGTGGATGTGCAGGGCCTGGGCCGTGCACCGGCGGTCCTGCCCCAGGTTTACGTACACCAGCAGGGTGTGCATGAGCGAAGCGCCGTTTCCGTGCAGCGGAACCAGCCGGCTCATCAGCAGTTGGGCCAGGTCCGGGCATCTGGTGAGCGCGGCCTCGACCGGCATGTCCGACAACTGGTGGACGCCGTCTTCGCATTCGAGGACGTCGGTGACGTGCTGGACGGTCCTCGCCTCCTCCAGGGCCGCCGGAATGTGCTCATGGCTCTGCGCGGAAGCCACCGAGGCGCGCGTCCGGGAGACGTCGACGACACCGTCGAGCATCCGCTCGCTGAAGGCCCGCAGCCGGACCCACGGGACGGGGAGAAGGGTCGGCAGCAGCAGGACCCCGGCGTCCTGGCGATCCGCCATCAGGATGGTGTAGTGGTCGACGGCGGGGCACCACCGCAGTTCCTGCGGCCGTACGAGCGCCACCACGTAACTGGGGGCGAGCCTGACACCGTTGCGCGAGGCCAGTGGCTCGGCCGGGCGGCCGTCGAGCAGCGCCTCGGCGACTTCCCGGTGCAGGGCCTCGTTCCCCGCGGACGCCGGATCACGGCGCGCCGGGTCCGAAGCCGCCTGCGGGTGTCCGGCCCGTTCGAAGAAGGTGGCCGCGGCGCGCAGCAGCCCGACCCGCTCCGCCGCGTCCGCCCCCTCGACGAGGACGCCCCAGGTGCGGGTGAAAGCGGCCTGGCGCACCGCGCAGACCAGGTCCGGGGCGAGGGAGTCCCACGGGAGGGCGGTGGGCGGTTCCGCGCCCTGCCTGCCCCGGGGCGACCGGCCGGCCGCTTCCAGGGCCTCCTCGACGGCGTGCCGGGCGAACGAGAGGATGCGTTCCCGGTCCGCCGGGGCGGAGCCGCCGGGAGCGGACTCGGCCAGCACGGCGTAGGCGATCTCCTCGGCCAGGGCGTCTGTCTCGGCGCGGACTCGACCGACTATGGCCAGGTGGCCCATCGTGTCCGTCATTTCACGCCTTCTTCCTCTTGTGCATGTGCTGCGGCCATGCCGCCACCATCAACCAGAGAGCGCTCTCTCGACCCGCGGTGAGCCTACCTCGCACAACAGCCCTCCCGGCAAGGCCCTTTGGCTCCCTTCTTCGGAACCTCCGGCCCGGGCCTACGCAGGGTCGCGGGGCCCGAACGGTCAGGTCCGCTCTTCCGGGACCGGCCGCAGCCGGCGCGCGAGCGCGCTGAGGCTCGTCGGACGGCGCAGGTCCTCGACCACGAGGCCCTCGAACCCGCTCTCCCGCAGCAGGGAGAACACCCGGGGGGCCAGGTGGAGCCGACCGCCGACCGCCAGGTAGGTTCCGGCCATCGTCGGCCCGGTCAGGTGGTTGGCCGCACCGACCGCCTTGCGGAGTGCTTCCTCGGCCGCTCCCGCCGGAGCCTTCATCGGACGGTCCATGCCCGAACCGGCGACCGTGGTCCCGTCGGCGCGGTCGACCGCGAAGTGGTGCGGGCTCAGCACGGCGCCGCGTCCGTTGTCGGCGGAGAGCAGGTGGTCGCGCAGCTCCCACAGTTCGAGATCCGTGTCCACCTGGGCGGTGACACGGCCGTCCTCCTCGCGGACTTCGGCGTGACGCACCGCCGGATGCGCCCGCAGGCGGTCGGCGACGCAGTCGAGGTCCACCCAGACACTGTCGGCCAGGGCCCAGCGCGCGCCCGGTCGCCAGGGGTCGGCCGCCAGCGCCTCGGCCTCCTCGAAGGCGAGGTCCCCGGACACGGAGGCATGGACCAGGATCGCCTCGACCAGGGTGACGAAGCCCGCGTCGTCATGGGCTCCCGGGATGGACGCGTCGAAGCGCGAGTGAAGGTGCACCCGCCCCTCTTCGACGTAGCCGCTGATGTACAGATTGCAGCCGTCCCCGAACCCGTTGGTCCGCTCCAGGACCACCTGCGACTTCGGCAGCAGGTCACGCGGATCGCCGCTCCGGTCCACGGAATCCCAGTCCACGCCGTAGATCGTGGAGCCGACCACCTCGGGTCCGGACAGGGCGCTGCCCCGCTCGGCATCGACGTGCCCCGCGCACTCGTGGAACTCCAGGACGTCGAAGCCCATGTGGCGTCCCGAGAGGAGCAGCGACCGCTCCAGGCGCCGCAGTACCTCGGAGAACGAGGGCCTGCCCGTGAGGTCGCAGATCAACGGCATGTCCCGGAAGACCGCGGCGGCCACGTCCTGGGTGGTCGGGTGCTCCCGGAAGGACCAGGTCATGCTCAGGCCCAGCCGGGTCCGGTCGAACTGGACCGCCAGCGCGGTGTACACCGCCGCCGTGAAGAGCGACGCCGGTGTCGCGGAGAGCTTGGGCTGCAGGGCCGCCAGCGCCTGTGTGGCGGCGGGTGAGTCGAGGGTCGCGCGCAGGATGTCGGCCCCGGGGGTGCTGCGGCTCAACGGCACCGCCGTCACCGGGAAGCCCTGGAGTGCCGTACGCCAGTACTTCAGGGCGGCCTCGACGCGGGGCCGGCCGCCCTCCCTCTCGTACACGGCCCGTTCGATGGGCTGGGGGGCCTCCGCGCTCAGGGCGGGGGCCCGGCCCTCGGCCCGGGCGGCCAGCAGCTCCTTGAGGTCGGTGAGAAGGATCCAGCCGCCCATCCCGTCGGCCGCGATGTGCGCGAGGGCGGCGACCAGCTCTCCTTCCGGAGTACGGCCGAACCGGATCGGGGGCTCGTCGGCGACGTCGAACGGGCTCTCGTAGAAGAGGCGCAGGGCTTCCCCGTCCTCGACGACGGGCAGCGGCGCGAGGACGTTCCGGTGGACGCGCTGCTGCGGCGCACCCTCGCCGTCGGCGTCGAAAGCGGTGCGCAGCACCTCGTGCCGGAGCAGGAGGTCGCTCACCGCGCCGCCGACCGCCTCGTCCGACAGGCCCTCGGGCACGGGCACGGCCCACTCGTGGTTCGGGTGGTGACCGCGGCCGCCGGACTGGTAGTTCACCCACTCCAGCTGGCCGATGCCGGACTGCAACGGGCCCGTGCGTTCCAGCCCCCCGGCGAATCTCGTCTTCTCCGCGTCCGGGTTCGTCCTGTCGGCGTGCATGGGTGGCCACCTCTCTCGGTACCGCTGTCGCAGTGCTTCTGGTCGAACGGGGTACCGGGCCGGTGGCCGGTACGCGAAGGCCGGTTTCCCCGCGCGCTCCGCTGAGCCAACGGGGCCGCCCTCAGTCGCCGTCCGCGGCCTTGAGACCGGTGAACAGCATGCTCGGCCGACGCATCTCCACCGCCGCCGTGAATCCGCCGAGGTCGAACATCAGGTCCACCGACGCGCAGGTGAGGCGTTCGATCGTGCCGCCGGCCGACGAGTCGGCGTCACCCCGCAGCCGGTGGGCGCGTACGGCCACCAGAATCCCGAGTGCGGCGGGCGCCGCGAGCAGGCTCCGCCCCCTGGTACGGGCCGCCAGCGCCGTACCGGCCACGGCGGCGGCCGACGCCACGGTGAAGGCGTTCAGCGCGGGCCGCCGGTGGTGGGGATGCACGGAGCACACCCACTGTTCGGAGCGGCCGTAGCCGTAGAGGCGCCGGGCCGCCGAGCCCAGCGAGCCGACGATGTCCTGGTCGTGGACGGCCACCGCCCCGGCGTCGCACACGATCTTGTATCCGGCGTCGGAGATCTTGATGCCGAGGTCGCAGTCCTCGCCGCCCACGTGGTCCAGGCTCTCGGAAGGGAAACCGCCCACTTTCATGAACACTTCACGGCGCACGGCGAGGTTCGTCGTCGTCGCCCAGGTGACCGTCGCGCACCGCTGCGGGCGTTCCAGGTCGTCGTTGATCAGCTTCGACCAGCGCATGACCCGGTTCGCCGGTGACTGCCGCTGCTCCACGAAGGTGGGCCCCGCGACTCCTCCGACGGAGGCGTCGGCACCGCGCAGCGTGCTGATGTGGCGTGCGATGAGGTCCGGTGGCACCCGGCAGTCGGAGTCCGTGAACAGCACGAGGTCGTACGAGGCGCTCTCGACGCCCAGGTTCCGCTTCGCGCCGACGTGACGCGAGCCCCGTACGTAACGGGCCCCGAACTCCTGGCAGTTCGCCTGGTGGAGCGCGGCGTCGGACGGTTCCGAGTCGTCGACGACGATGACTTCCGAGGGCTCGGGGCTATGGTCCATGGCGACACGGAGCGAGGCCAGTTGCGCGCGCATCAGTGCCACGCGCCCCTTGACCGGGACGACGACCGACATCCCGCGCTGGATTGGTGCCTCGGACACGTGTCCTCCTTGGATTCGGGGACGACCACCGACACGTAGAGGGGAGGAATTCTGTCGAGCGACAGACATTCCCCCCGCATCCCCCGGGTTTCTTTATCTTCGGCCGCCACCAAATATCAGGCCCGACTGTTTGTCAACGAGCCGGTTGTCGTGCGTACCTTTCGCCCCGCTCCTCCTCTTTGCTGCCGCTGAGGGGGAATGGCCGTGCCGGTCCGGGCCCCGACTGTGCTGCCTCCCAAGCGCAGTTGTGACCGGAACCGGAATCGGCGGTCGCGCGCAATTCGCCGTCCTGGCGACCTCTTCGCCGGTGCATTTCGATGCCACAATGGCAAAGATCAAGCCGCACGGGATTCCTTTACGTGCGACCTCAGGCGGATTCACTGTTCCCGTTCTGCCGACGCCGGCGGACCTCCTGATCCCATCCCGTTCTCCTGATGAGGAGGCCCCATGAGCCGGCTCCGGTCCGGCATCACCGTCTTCGGGACCTGCCCGCCGCCCACGGCGGCGCACGGGCCCGGCTGTCGGCGGCGTGCCGGCTGATGATCGAAGGCATCCTGCCCGGCTGCGTGGCGGTCGCCGAGGCGTTCGGCGATCCACCGGGGGCCGAGCTGTTCCCGGAGGAGGAGCGCGCGGTCCGCGGCTGCGCCGAAAGGCGTCGGCGCGAATTCACCACCACCCGGCACTGCGCCCGGCAGGCGCTGGCCGGGCTCGGGATCGCCCCGACCGCGATCCCGGCCGGGCCGCGCCGGGAACCCCGCTGGCCGCACGGCGTCGTCGGCAGCCTGACCCACTGCGAGGGCTACCGGGCCGCGGCGCTGGCAGCGGGGGACCGCCTCGTCTCCGTCGGCATCGACGCCGAGCCGCACGCGCCCGTGCCCGAGGGCGTGCTCGCCGGAATCGCCTGTCCCGCGGAGATGTCACGGCTGGCGGAACTCGGCGAGGAGTTCCCCGAAGTGAGCTGGGGCCGCCTGGCGTTCAGCGCCAAGGAATCCGTCTACAAAGCCTGGTATCCCGTGGCCCGGAGCCCGCTCGCATTCGAGGACGCCGTCCTCGACTTCCTTCCCTCTACGCAGACGTTCACGGCGGATCTGCGCCGGAAGGGCCTCGTGGCCGGCGGGCAGGAGCTCACCCGGCTGACCGGCCGATGGCTGGTGCGGGACGGCCTGGTCCTCACCGCGGTGACCATCGCGGGCGGCGGCCCGGAGCCGGTGGAGGCCGCCGCGCGCGGCCTGCCGGTGGGCGCGGCCCGTTGATCCGCAGTCCGATCCCGGAAGCGAATGTTCTTCGTCCGAAAGGCTGGAGCGTGCAGAAGTGACGATTACGCGCGACGACATGACGGCGGTCATCGCCGAGTGCATGGCCCTCCAGACGGGCGATGCCTCCATCGGCTACGACACTCCGATAGCCATCGACTCATTCAGCTTCGTCTGGCTCCAGCACCAGCTTGAGGTGCGTTTCGGCTACGACCTCCAGCCGCCCGAGGGCGAGGTCATGCAGACGCTGGACTCGGCGCGGGCCATGCACCGCTATCTCGCCGGCATCAGCCCGGACCGGTTCGCCCCGGTGGACTGAGGAATGCACGCGGTGACAAGGGCCGAGGGCCACACCGCACCGGTTTCGACATTCAGGAGTTTTCGATGGCAACAGGGAGTCCGCCGATGCCCGAGCAACCCGCGTCCGCCGCGCTGGATCCCGAGTTCGAGGCCGTCCTGCGGAAGAATCTGGACGGCCTGACCGGGTCGGACGTCCCGCTCCGGGCGGACAGCGACCTGTCGGCGTACGGACTGGACTCGCTCACCGTGGTCCGGCTCATGGTGGCCGTCGAGGAGACCTTCGGGGTGCTGATCCCCGACGAGGCCCTCACCTTCGAGGTCTTCTCGTCGCCCGCCGCTCTGTGGAACCTCGTCTCCGGGCTCAGGGAGGAAGCGGGTGAACGCTGAACCGCTCCAGGACGTCGTGGACCGCGTGCTCCGGGTACCCGAGAAGTACCGGGAATACGACCAGGACACGTCCACCGCCGCGAGGATCTACCGGATCGGCGAGCCGCTGCTGTCCGACCTCCTCGACCTCGGGTTCCCCCACCACGCGTCGGGCGGGAACCGGTACTTCGACCAACTGGACCTGGACAACGTCGCGCTCGCGCTGCGCCTGCCCTCCCCGCGCCACCTCGCCATGCGGCGCTGGCCCCAGATCTTCCGGGCGATGGTGGACGACACCCCGGTGCGCTACGACGTCGAGGTGGCCGCGGAGTGCGGCTCCGCGGAGACCGGGCACCCGTGCGACTTCCGGCTCCCCGAACCGGTGCTCGCCCTCGGCGTGGACGCGGGCCCCACGGCGCGGCGGTTCACGCTGCGCCGCGACGTCGGAGCCACCGGACGGCCCGGCGACGCACCGCCGGAACTGCGGCCGCTCTTCGCGGAGATGGACAGGTTCCACTTCCACATCCTGCCCGTGGACCTGTACGGCGACCTGTCCTTCCTCGGGGACACCTCGCTCGCCAACTGCGAGCTGGCCAGCCGCTACCTGTTCCGGCGGGGCGTCGAGGAGGGCTGGGAGGCCCGGCGCAGCTTCGGGCTGCTGCTGTCCAGCCCGTACTCCGCACCCCACTTCTGGGCCGAGTTCCGCCTGGACGGTGCCTGGGCCGCGTTCGATCCCTTCCTGATCACCAGCCTTGAGCGGTGGGGGGTGCTCACCCCCTCCGAAGTGCCGACCACCCAGGTACTGGACTCGGCCGTGTACCGGATCGCCGAGGAATGGCTCGATCTCGTCCAGGACGCCGACATCCCCGCCCAGGTCTCCTTGCTCACCCGCTACAAGCCGCTGACCGGCGGCGGGTGAGCGGTAGCGCCTTCCCACAGCCGTGCCCGGGTCCGGACGTCATCCGGAACTCCGGAGGACTCGTCCCAGGGGTGCGTATGAAAACTCTTCTCATCGACAATTACGATTCCTTCTCCCACAACGTGGCCCACTACCTCGGAGAGGTCAACGGCACCGAGCCCACGGTCATCCGCAACGACGAGCCCGGCTGGCGCGCGGACCACCTCGACGGGTTCGACAACGTCGTCATCTCCCCGGGCCCGGGAACCCCGGGAGTCCCGGCCGACTTCGGCATCTGCCGCGACGTCATCTCGGCGGGCCGCATACCCCTGCTCGGGGTCTGCCTCGGACACCAGGGCATCGCGATGCTCGGCGGCGGGACCATCGCACTCGCCCCGGAGCCCCGGCACGGCCGCAAGTCGCCCGTCTTCCACGACGGCACCGGGCTGTTCGCCGGCATCCCGTCGCCGCAGGAGGTCGTGCGCTACCACTCGTGGGCGGTCGACCGCCTCTCGGACGATCTGGAGGCGCTGGCCTGGACGCCCGACGGGGTGCTGATGGCCCTGCGGCACCGGGAGCGCCCCCAGTGGGGCGTGCAGTTCCACCCCGAGTCCATCTCGACCGGCCACGGACACCGCCTGCTGGCCAACTTCGCCCGGCTGAGTGGTGAGTGGAACCTGCGGAGCGGCCGGGCCGCCCGCCCGCAGCGCCCGCGGCCGGCCCGTCCCAGCGGCCCGGACCCGGAGCGGCGCGTGACGTACCGGCTGCTGGTGGAGGAGTTCCCCACCGACTGCGACGCGGAGCAGGTGTACGAGGAGCTGTTCCTCGACCGGCCCGAGGCGTTCTGGCTGGACAGCAGCCGGCCCGATCCGCGCCTGGGCCGCTTCTCGGTGATGGGGGCGGCGGAGGGCCCGCTCGCGGAGGTGGTCACCGCCGATGTCGCCACGGGCACGGTCACCGTCAGGTCGGGAGAGCGCGGCCACACCGAGGTCCGGCCCTTCCTCGACTGGCTGGACGACCGCCTGCGCACCGCCGAGGTCGTCGGGGGCGAGCACCTTCCCTTCGACTTCCGGGGCGGGTGGGTCGGCTACCTCGGCTACGAACTCAAGGCCCAGTGCGGCGGTGGCGCACCGAGCCACCGCTCCGAGCACCCGGACGCCTCGATGCTGTTCGCGGCCCGGAGCGTGGTCTTCGACCACAGCACCGACACGACCTACCTGCTGGCCCTGTACACCGAGGACGAGGCACCGGCGCGCGACTGGCTCGCGGCCACCCGTGCCCGGATCGAGGCACTGGCCGACGCCCCCCGCCCTCCGGCGGTGCGGCCGAAGCCGGTCGAGACGCCCTTGTCGCTGCGTCACGGACGCGGCGACTACCTGCGGCTCATCGAGTCCTGCCAGAACGCCATCGCCGCGGGCGAGAGCTACGAGGTCTGTCTGACCAACATGATCGACGTGGCGACCACGCTCGACGTGTGGTCCGCGTACACCTCGCTGCGCCGGGACAACCCGGCTCCGTTCGCCGCGCTGCTGCGCCTGGGCGACCTCTCCGTGCTGAGCACGTCCCCCGAGCGCTTCCTGCGCGTGGACGGCGAGCGGCGGGTGGAAGCCCGGCCGATCAAGGGCACCCGCCCCCGTGGCCGCACGGCGGAGGAGGACGAGGCGCTCCGGCAGGATCTGGCCACCTGCGAGAAGGACCAGGCGGAGAACCTCATGATCGTCGACCTGCTGCGCAACGACCTGGCCCAGGTGGCCGCGGTCGGCTCGGTGGCCGTCCCGGAACTGTTCGCCGTCGAGACCTACGCCACCGTCCATCAGCTGACCAGCACGGTGACGGCGCGGCTGCGCCCCGACCGCAGCGCGGTCGACTGCGTCCGGTCCGCCTTCCCCGGCGGTTCGATGACCGGGGCGCCGAAGCTGCGCACCATGGAGATCATCGACCGGCTGGAGGACGGCCCCCGGGGGATCTACTCGGGCGCGATCGGGTACTTCTCGCTGTCGGGAGGCGTCGATCTGAGCATCGCCATCCGCACCCTCGTGGCGCGGCCCGGTCACGTCAGCTACGGCGTCGGCGGCGCGATCGTGGCCATGTCCGACCCCGTCGCGGAGTTCGATGAGACGGTCGTCAAGGCCACGCCGCTGCTCACACTGCTCGGCGCGGATCCGCCGGGGCGCGGCGCGGCCGGGGCGGAGAGCCGCGGCGATTCCACGTCGTCGGCCCGCCTGGTGACCCGTCACTCCTTCTCGCTCCGGGAGACGCCATGATGCTTTACCACCGGTTCGAGGCCTCGGCCGCCCGGTACGGAACCCGGACGGCCCTGGAACTCGACGGGGAGCACTACGGCTACCGCCGCCTCGCGGAGATGGCGGAATCCCTCGCGGCGCACATCCACGCCCGGTCGGAGGGCGCGCACGAGCGAATCGGCCTGATGACCGGGCGGAGCCTGCTCGGCTTCGTCGGCTATCTCGCCGTCCAGCGCCTGGGCACGTCGGTCGTCCCGCTCAACGCGTCCTTCCCGCAGGAACGGACGCGCCACATGCTGGCGGCCTCCGGGGCCGGCCTGGTGGTCGCCGAACCGGGACTGATCGTCCCCGACGTCGCGGGCGTCCGCGTGCTGGCCGTGGACCCGACGTCGGTACCGGAACGGCCCCCGGCCCCGCCGCTGGCCGATGCGCCCGAGGCCGAGGCGTACCTGCTGTTCACCTCCGGTTCGACGGGCGCGCCCAAAGGGGTGCCGATCCGGCAGCGCCACCTCTCGGCGTTCCTGGACACGGTCCGGGACAGGTTCGGTCTGGGGCCGGAGTCCAGGTGCTCACAGTTCTTCGACCTGACCTTCGACCCGTCCGTGTTCGACCTCTTCGCGGCCTGGTCCGCGGGCGCGACCCTCGTCGTGCCGAGCCGGAACGACCTGCTGCGGCCGGTCCGGTTCGTCACGGACAACGCCCTCACCCACTGGTACGCGGTGCCCTCGGCGATCAGCAGGGCGCAGGCCGGCGGAAGGCTGCTGCCCGGGAGCATGCCGTCCCTGAGGCACAGCATGTTCGGCGGTGAGGCGCTCACCTGGCAGCAGGCCCGCGCCTGGCGGGACGCCGCACCCAACAGCATCCTGACCAATGCCTATGGGCCCACCGAGGTCACCATCTTCTGCAGCGACGTCACCCTGCCCGCGGACCCGGGCGACTGGCCGGCCACGCCCAACGGGGTGGTGCCGATCGGCCTGCCCTACCCGGGCCTCGAATACGCGGTGTTCGACGAGTCGGGGCAGCCGGCCGCCGAGGGCGAACTGTGCGTCCGCGGACCGCAGCGCTTCGACGGATATCTGGACCCGGAGGCGAATCGCGGCCGGTTCCACCCCTCGCCCCCTCCGGAGGGCGAACCGGCGGTCCCGGAGGACAGCTGGTACCGGACCGGGGACCGGGTGACCTCGGTCGACGGCGTCCCGTGCTTCCTCGGACGCGTCGACCACCAGGTGAAGGTCAGCGGTTACCGGGTGGAGCCCGGGGAGATCGAGGCGGCGCTGCTGTCCCTGCCCGGCGTCGCCCTCGCCGTCGTCGTCGCCGTCCGGGAGGACGCCGACGCGCTGGGGCTGTACGCCGTCTGCGTCGCCCCGTCGGGCGACCCGGCCGGGCTGCGCGCCGCGCTCGTACGGGACCTTCCGGCCTACATGGTGCCCCGGCGGGTGCTCACCGTGGACCAGTTGCCCTGCGACGCCAACGGCAAGGTCGACCGCCGGGCCGTGGCCGAGCTGGTCCGGGCCGCGCTCGACCGCCCGGTGGCCGTCGGTGCGGGCCGGGCCGTCCAGGAAGCGACCGCGTCGAGCGGAGAACGGAGCCGGACATCATGACAACCGCGAGGGAACTGAGCGCCCGTCTGTGCGGGAAGCCCTCGGCCGAACCGGTGTGGGCCGACGAGACGGGGACCGTCGACCGGGCGGCGCTGCACCAGGAGGTCGACCGGTGCGCCGATCTGCTCGTGCGCCACGGCGTGCGGCCCGGCGACTGCGTGGCGGTCCAACTCGTCCCGGACGCCACCCTGTTCGCCCTCCTCCTGGCGATCTGGCGGCTGGACGCCCGGGCCATGCTGCTGGACCACCGGCTCACCGGGCCGGAGGCCGAAGCGCTGACGCGGCTGTGCGGGCCGGCGTTCCGGGTGCGCGCCGCGGCCGGAGGGGGCCACTTCACCGGCCGGTCCGAGCCGGTCGTCGAGCCGCTGGCCGACGCGTCCGCGCTGCCGGAGCACGTGTGCCTCGTACAGTTCACCTCCGGATCGACCGGGCAGGCCAAGGTGGTGGGCCGCTCGGCGGCGTCGCTGGACGCGGAGCTCGACCGGTACGCCGCCATCGACCACATGCCGGGCCAGGGCGACCGGCTGCTCCTGCTGTGCTCGCCCATCCACACCTGGGGCCTGGTCGGCGGCATCCTCCACGGCCTGGCGGCGGGTCTGCCGGTGCTCATCCCGTCCGCGCAGCACGGTGCCGCGATCGCCCGCGCGGCGGTGGCGCTCGACCCGACCGCGGTGTTCGGGGTGGCGACCCACTTCGACCTCCTCGGCAAGACGGCGGAGCTGCCCCGGCTGCCGCGGCTGCGCGTGGCCACCAGCGCCGGGATGGCCACCGGCCCGGCCCTCGCCGAGCGGTTCCGGCTGGCGACCGGTTGCCGCCTGGGCCAGGTGTACGGCATGACCGAGGTCGGGGTGATCACGGCCGACCTCGCCGGTCTGATCCCGGCTCCGTCCGTCGGCCTGCCCGCCCCCGGCATCGGCGTCCGGGTGAGCGACGGCGAGCTCTGCGTACGGATGGACGGGACGCCGTACCTCGTGGAGGACGGAGTGCCCCGGTTCACCGACGGCTGGCTGCGGACCTTCGACCGCGCGGCGATCGACGGGCAGACCGGCGCGGTCACCATCCTCGGCCGCGCCGATTCCGTGGTGGCGATCGGCGGCATCAAGGTCGATCTGATGGAGATCGAGCAGACGCTCAAGGAACACCCCGACGTCACCGCCGCGGTCGTGACGTTCGGGACCGTGATCGAAGCCCATGTGGCGATCCGGAACGGGCTCACGGACCGGGCACTCGCGGCCTGGAGCCGGGAGCGGATGAACCCGCTGAAAACACCGAAGCGGTACTACCTGCAGGACCGACTCATTGAGACACCGACCGGAAAGGTTGTCCGTGACCGAGTACAGCTCCTCTCCGCATTCCGAGAGCGCACAGCAGCAGCCGACGACGCCGCCCGGGGGGATCAGTAGGGACGAACTCCTCGCCGTCCTGGCCGACTGCGAGGACGCGGGACTGCCCGAGACCATCGACGACGACACCCTGCTCGTCATCGACTCCTACGCCGCGATATGGATCCAGCACCTGCTGGAGGAGCGGCACGGCATCGTGGTCAAGCTCAGC
Source organism: Streptomyces sp. NPDC097595 (assembly GCF_044761525.1). Lineage (NCBI taxonomy): Bacteria > Bacillati > Actinomycetota > Actinomycetes > Kitasatosporales > Streptomycetaceae > Streptomyces > Streptomyces sp. NPDC097595. The sequence goes on from NZ_JBIWCN010000015.1 coordinate 87,253, forward strand.
GGCGAGACCGCCGGCATCGACTCCGTCGCCGGACTCCAGGCCCTGGTCAACCGCGGTCCCGGGACGGCGCCCGCATGACCGCGGAGGTCTTCGTCAGCGGCTTCGGCGTGTTCAGCGCCTTCGGCTTCGGACCGGACGCCCTCCTCGCCGGAGCCTTCGCCGGTACCCCGGCGTTCCGCCCGGTCACCCGCTTCGACGTGTCCCACTGCCGTGCCGACCGGGCCGCCACCTGGCAGGAGGCCGACGCCTACTTCGTGGACGGCCGCCAGGACGTCGGGACGGTCGAGGTGGCGGCCGACTGCGGGAGGCAGGCGCTCGACATGGCCGGCCGGCGCGACCCGGCGGGGCTTCCCCTCGTCCTGGCGACCAAGGTGCGCGCACCCTCGCTGGAGCCGGAGTCGGCCGCGGGGATGACCGAGCGGGTGGCCGACCGGCTCGGTCTGGGCACGCCGCGGCGCACCTTCGTCAACGCCTGCTGCGCCGCGACGAACGCCCTCATCCACGGTGCGCAACTGGTCCGTACGGGGGTTGCCGAGGCGGTCCTCGCGGGCGGAGCCTTCCTCGTGGACCGGCAGGCGTTCGGCCTGTTCGACGCCGCGCAGGCACTCGCCGCCGACGGACGGCTGCGCCCGTTCGACCAGGACCGCAAGGGCGTCCTGCTCGGCGACGGCGCCGCGATGCTGCTGCTGGAGTCGGGGGAGAGCCTGCGCGCCCGCGGGGCCGAACCCCTGGCCAGGCTCGCCGGCTGGGCCATGACCGACGACGCCTTCCACGTGGCCAAGCCGCACGTGGAGGGGGCCGGGGTCGCGGCGGCGGTCACGGGAGCCCTCCGCCGCGGGGGCATCGGCCCGGACCGGCTCACCTACGTCAACGCCCACGCCACCGGTACCCCGTTCAACGACGCCGCCGAGGCGGCCGGGCTGCACGCCGCGCTCGGCGAGCACACGGAGACGGTGTCCGTCAGCGGCACGAAGAGCACGACCGGCCACGCGCTCGAAGCCAGCGGGGCCCTGGAGGCGGTCATCTCGCTGCTGGCGATCCGCTCCTCGGCGCTGCCGCCGACCGCGGGGCTCGACCGGCCGGACACCCGCCACCCGCTCCGGCACGTGACAGCCCCGGAACGGGTCGACGTGCCCTACGCGTTGAGCCTCAACTCCTCGGTCGGCGGGGTCAACGCCGCGATCCTGCTGGCGGCGGCATGACGACGCTGCCGGAACTGGAGACCGTCGCCGGGGCGACGGTGCACGGAGGCCCGCAACTGCCCAGGCTGCCGGGGTTCATGGAGTCCGACTTCGCGCCCCTGGTGTACGCCGCCGTGCGCGCGTGCCTCGGCGAACCCCGCTCGGAGCACCTGCTCACCGGCGCCGGTGACCGGTGCGCGATCGTCCTGGGCTCGCGGTACTTCGACACGGTCACCCTGGAGCTGTCCGTCGAGCACGTGAACCGCAAGCGGGTCAACCCGATCCTCTTCTACCAGGCGGTGCCCACCGCCGTGCTCGGCCAGATCGCCCGCGACTACCGGCTGACCGGCCCGGTGAGCTGTGTGGCCGCGACCGGCGACGTCCACGCGGAGGTCCTTGAGCTGGCCCGGGTGACCCTGGCCGACGGCGACGTGGACCGGGTGCTCGGCCTCATGGTCGAGATGAACGACGACCCGGCGCTCGGCCTCGCCCGCGCCGACCTCGTACGAGCGGCGCCCGCACCCGCCGGGCGGAAGGGAACGTCATGACCTCCTCCGGATCCGGGCCCTCGCGGGCCGCCCTGGTACGCGGCACCTGGCTGGTGAGCAGCACGGCCGACGGAGTCACCGAACCGGCCACGTTCCGGCTGCGCGACCGGGAGTGGGACCTGCTGCCGGGGGTGTTCGCGCCCAACTACTGCGAATCCACCGCGTTCTTCACCGAGTCCCTCCCGTTCCCGGCCGGTGGCTCGTTCCTCGAAGTGGGCTGCGGCACCGGGGTGACCGCGGTGAGTGCCGCGGCCGAGGGCTGCACCAGGGTGGTCGCCACGGACATCAGCGAGGCGGCCGTCGAGAACAGCAGGCTGAACGCCTCGCGGCACGGGCTGTCCGGCCGGATCGAGGTGTACCGGGGCGACGTCTTCGACGGCCTCCGGCCGGAGGACCGGTTCGACCTCGTCTTCTGGAACTCCCCCTTCATCGACCCCGGCGCCGGGGCGGCTCCCGCCCGCGTCCAAGACGAGAGGCGGGAGGGTCTGCGCCGGGCCGTGTTCGACCCCGGCTACCGCGCGCACCGGCGGTACCTGGCCGAAGCCGGGACCAGGCTGACCGCCGGGGGCCGGCTGCTCCTCGGCTTCAGCGACCTCGGCGACCACGACACGCTGCACCGGCTGGCCGACGAGGCGGGCTACCGGATCTCGGTCCTGCGTACCTCGGGAGACCGGGTGCGCGGCATCGACTACCAGCTTCTCGAACTAGTGCCCAGTGACGATTAGGAGATCCCAGGTGGGGACCACGCTTGTCCCGTCCCACGTCCGCCACGCCATCGCCGCCGAACCCACGCTGGGCGGAGGCAACGCCCTGGAGGTGGCGCTGCGGGTCAGTCCGGACGTCCACGCCCCCTATCTCTTCGCCGAGTTGCGCATCCGCGACGCGCACGGCGTCCCGCGCGACTGGCTGAGCCTGGCCGGCCTGTCCGACCTGGTCGACGTGTGGAGCGCCTGGTACGCCGACCGAGGCGTCGGCCCCCGCGACCGGGTCGGGGTGTACCTCCGGGACAGCGCCGACGACCTGGTCCACTACCTGGCGCTCAGCCGCCTCGGGGCGATCGCGGTTCTGGTCAACGGCGAGATGGAGCCCGGCATCGTGCTCGCCTACCTCCGGCGGACGGCGCCGGCGGGGCTCCAGACGGACGATGCCGGTCTGGAGCGCCTCGGCGACGCGTTCGAGCCGGAGAGCGAAGGCTTCTGGGTGTCCTCGATCGACGCCACCGTTCCGTCCGGGGACCTCCCGGTACCGCCGCCGTTCCGGCACGCGCCGGGCGACCCCGTTCTGATCTGCCACACCTCGGGCACCACCGGCACACCCAAGCCGGTCATCTGGGCCCACGCCCAGATGATGGTGGGCATCAGAGCCCACCTGACCGGGTTCCGGGACCACGCGCAGTCGCTGATCCTTTCGGCGCTGCCGCAGTCGCACGGCTCCGCCATCGGTTACGCCCTGCTCGCGATGCTCTCCGGGGTGCCCCTGGCGCTGATGTCCGACCGCAGTGGCGGTGCGGTGGCCGCGGCGGCGGGCCGCTACGGCGCGACCATCGTGGTCGGCTTCGCGGTGACGCTCGCCGAGCTGGCGCTGCGGGAGACCGAGGCGCCCGGTCTCGACCTGGTCGAGCGCTGGGTGAGCGTCGGCGACGCCTCGCACCGCGCGCACATCGCCAGGCTGGTCGAGCGCGGCCGGCACTGGGCCGGGGCCGACCCGGTGCCCGGCTCGATATTCGTGGACGGCTTCGGCAGCTCGGAGCTGGGCTGGGGCGGCGTGCTCGGCCTGATCACGATCCCCGGAGTCGTACCGCCGCACCGCTGCCTGGGCGTCGCGCAGCCGTTCGCCGAGGTCGCCGTCCTGCGCCCGGACGGTACGCGGGCCGAGCCGGGCGAGGTCGGGCTGCTCGGGGTCAAGGGCCCGACGGTGACGCCCGGTTACTGGAACGACTCGGACAAGACCTATCGCAGCCTGCTGAACGGCTACTGGCTCTCCGGCGACCTGGTCTTCCAGGACCGGGCCGACCGGTTCTACCACGTGGACCGGGCGGTCGACGCCATCGAGACCGCGGAGGGAACGGTCTACTCGGTGCTCACCGAGGAAATCCTCCTCGCCCACCTCCCGGAGCTCGACGACTGCGTCGTGGTGGCGTCCGAACAGGACGGGGAGGTCCGCGCCGTCGTCCTGGTCCACCTCCGCGACGGCCACGGCACCGAAGGAATGCTGGACCGGGCCAACAAGATCCTCAGCGGCCTGGACAAGCCGCTGCTCGCCGAACTCCGGGCTGCCGACCAGGAGTCGATCCCGGTGGGCGTCACCGGAAAAGTTCTCAAGCGCAGGCTCCGCGAGGCGTATGCTGCCGCGGCCGTCCACAGGTGTTGATCGCACCGCAGCGCCGCGGAAGCACTGACCGAGCAGGAGAAAGAGCGATGTCAAGCACCCAGGGGCAGGCATGACTACGGATACGGGCCGCTCCGCGGCCCCGGCGAAGGAGTGGGTGCTGCCCGCTCTCGTCCGGTACTCCTTCGCGGAGGCCCCGGCCGTGAGCACCCTGACCGTGCTCACGGCCGTGCTGGCCGGCGCCGCGCCGGTCGGCATCACCGTCGCGATCGGTGAACTCGTGGACGGTCTCACCTCGGCGGCCGGCAAGGGCACGAGCGGTTCGGTGGCGGACGACTGCTACCGCTGGGTTGCGGTCATCGTCGTGCTGTTCCTCGTCACCCACCTCACCGAGTCGGCACGCAGCGCGCTGGGCCGGGCGCTCGGCCGCCGGGTCACCGGGCGGCTGGGCGAGCGGGTGATGGGGGCGGCCTCCGAGCCGACGACCGTCGGCCACCTGGAGGATTCCGCCTACCTCGGCCGGATCAGCCGGGCCCGGGGTGCCGGGACCATCGACATGCCCCCCGGGGATGCCGTCTTCGGGTACTCCACCCGGTCCACCCTGTGGGTGACCGCGATCGGTTCCGCGGCGCTGCTCACCGGGGTCGCCTGGTGGCTGGGGCCGATCGTCTTCGTCGTGTTCACCCTGCTCCACTCCCGGCTGGTCCGGAACTACCGCAAAGCCGTGGTCGAGACGGTGAACCAGACGACGGAGCTGCGCCGTACGTCCTATCTGCGGGACGTGCCGATCACGCCCGGCGCGGCCCGGGAGGTGCGGCTGTTCGGCCTGGCCGGCTTCTTCCGCGACGCGTACCAGGCGGAGTGGCGTACGAACATGGCGGGCGTCTGGCGGCGACGGCGCGAGCACGACCTGTTCGTGGTGGTGGTCGTGCTGCTCACCGGCGCCGCCGTCGCCTCGGTCTTCTGCTACCTGGCGTACCGGGCCGCGACCCGCGCCGACGGGACGACAGTGGGTGATCTGGCGATCGGCGGCCTGGCCGTGCGGGCGCTGATGCAGGTGCTGCGGGCGGACGACGACGACCTGCGTATGGGCTTCGGAGGGAAGGCCGCGGCCGAGGCGCTGTCCTTCCCCGCCACGGAACCGGCCACGGAACCGGCCACGGAACCGGCCGTTGCGCCGGCCGCGGAGCCGCTGGTGCCGTCACCGGCCGGGCCGACGGCCGCCGGGGCCCTCACCTGCGAGGGCCTGCGGTTCTCCTACGGCGGCGGCGCGGGCGAGGTGCTGCACGGCATCGACCTCACCGTGCCCGCCGGGCAGTCGCTCGCCGTCGTCGGCCTCAATGGCGCCGGCAAGACCACACTGGCCCGCCTCATCGCCGGACTGGACGCTCCGAGCGGGGGCTCGCTCCATGTCGGCGGGGTGCCGGTCGACGACGCGGGGCGTCGTGGCTGGCAGCGCCAAGTCGTCGCGGTGTTCCAGGACTTCGGCCGCTACGAGCTGACCGTGCGCGACAACATCGCGTTCGGCTCGCTGCCCCACGCGGACGACGAGGACGGACTGCGCGCCGTGGCACGACAGGCCGGACTGCTGGACTTCATCGAGCGGCTCCCCGACGGCTGGGACACGGTGATGTCCAGCGGTTACGCGGGCGGGGTCGACGCGTCGGGCGGCGAATGGCAGCGCATCGCCATCGCCCGGGCGCTGTTCGGCCTGCGCCACGGCGCACAGCTGCTGATCATGGACGAACCGGCCGCCAGCCTGGACCCCCGCGCGGAGGCCCGGCTCTACGACACGTTCCACGAGCTCACCGCGGGGGCCACCACCATCGCCATCTCGCACCGGTTCGCCACCGTGCGCAAGGCGGAGCGGGTGGTCGTGCTCGACGGCGGACAGATCATCGAAGACGGCACACACGAGGACCTGCTGGCCGCCGACGGCCGGTACGCGGAGCTGTTCCGCCTGCAGGCCAAGCGTTTTGAGGAGGTGGCGTCTTGATCGGCGCGCTGCGGTTCGTCCTGGCGATCGGACCCCGTACGGACCGGATCCGGTCCCTGCTCGTGGTGGCGGTGGCCCTGCTCGAACCGGCCACCGGGGTGGGCCTGGCCGTGCTGCTCGGCCTCTTCAGCGAGGTGGCGACCCGCCACTCGACCGACGGCCTGCTGCTCCTGACGCTCTCCGCGGCGATCTTCGTGATGCTCACCCAGGGCACGTTCATCGCCGGGTACTTCACCCGGCTGCGCCTGCAGGAGGAGATCCAGAACCAGATCGAGCTGCGGTTCATCGACGTGGTCGGCACGACGCCGACGCTGGAGGTCCACGAGCGTCCGAGCCGTTCCGACAAGGCGGCCACGGCCCGGGCCACCCGCGGCGAGATCGGACCCGCCTTCGACCGGCTGCTCTGGCTGACCGGAGCCGCGCTGGCGCTGATCGCCTCGGCGGTGCTGATGGCGTCGGTCGTCCCGGTCCTCGCGGTGCTGCCGCTCTTCGCCGTCCCCACGGTGCTGGCCACCAAGGCCGCGGACAAGCGGCGCGGCGAGGCCGAGGAGCGGACCACGCCCAGCACCCGGCTGGCCGGGCACCTGTTCACGCTCGCCACCACCGCCGCACCCGGCCGGGAGACCCGCCTGTTCGGACTGGCGGGCGAACTGCGGCGCAGGCACCGCGCGCAGTGGGACGCCGCCGGCCGCGACATCGCCGCAACCGACGGGCGGGCCCGGGTGCGGGTCGCCCTGGCGTGGCTGCTCTTCGTGCTGGCCTACGCGGGCGCGATCGTCCTGATGGTGCGCGCCGCGCTGTCCGGCGAGGCGTCGCTCGGCCTGGTCATCACCGCCGTCGCCGTCAGCAGCCAGATCACCGGACAGGTGCAGGGCCTGCTGAACCTGAGCTTCTGGACCCTGGAGTCGCTGCGGGCGACCCGGGTCTTCCTCGACGTGGTCGAGGACGCCGAAGCGGAGCGGGCGGCCGTCGTCCCGGCCACCCCGGCGGCGGTGCCGGCCGCACTGCGCGACGGGATCACGCTGGAGGGCCTCACCTTCCAGTACTGGAACCGCGACCAGCCCTCCCTGGACGCCGTCGACCTCCACCTCCCGGCCGGTGCGGTGGTCGCCCTGGTCGGCGAGAACGGCGCCGGGAAGTCCACCTTCGTCACCATGCTCTCCGGCTTCTACCGTCCCGACGCGGGGCGCGTCCTGGTGGACGGCACCGACCTCGCCCAGTTCTCTCCGGAGGAGTGGCGGGCCCGGACCACCGTGGCCTTCCAGGACCCGGTCCCGATCGAGATGTCCCTCCAGGACACCGTCGGACTGGGCCTGCTCGATCACCGCGACGACCCGGAACGCATCCTCGAAGCGCTGCGCACCGCAGGCGGCGACAGGCTCCTCCCCGGGCTTCCCGACGGCCTGGACACCCGGCTCGGACGTACCTCGTGGGACGGCAAGGGCCTGTCGGGCGGCCAGTGGCAGACCCTCGCCAACGCCCGGGCCGCGATGCGGCGGACACCGCTGCTGCGGATCCTGGACGAGCCCTCCGCCAGTCTCGACGCCCGGGCCGAGGAGTGGCTGTTCAAGCAGTACGCCGAGATCGACCGCCTCGACGGCGGGGTGACCGTACTGGTCACCCACCGCTTCACCACCGCCCGCGCGGCCGACCTCATCGTCGTCCTGGACCACGGCCGGGTAGCCGAGGTCGGCACCCACGACAACCTCATCCAGGCCAACGGCCCCTACGCCGAGCTGTACCGCCTACAGGCCCGCTACTTCGTCTGACCGCCCGAAGCGCCCCCTGTCGCACGCGGGCGGCTGGGGGCGCGTGCACCGACGACCACGTCCGCTGGTGGCCGTGGTCGCCCGAGGCCTTCGAGGAGACCAGCCTGGTCCCCGCAGAGAAAAGGGGTGGGGGCAGCATGCCGAAGGTGCCTGAGAGCCGGCGCGTTGGGCGCATGGCCGTGAATGAGGCTTATTGGTCGGTGTGTGCTTCCCGCTTCGCCAGTCGCTGATGCGCTGCACGGACAGGGAACTTCGCCCCAGGCGGTCCCTGCCCGCAGAGCAGATGGCGGCTGGCTTGGGGGAGCCAGCGGCAGCGAAAAGAGCCTCCAGGTGCTCCCGGAATTTGCGCTTTCCCTTGTGTTCGGGCACGGGAAATCTTCCGGCGCTGTCAGACGACGCCGAAGTCGACAGTCACGGGGAACGGAGCGGCAGTTTTGATCGCGCCGGTGAACATTTCGCCGTCCCTGTACGCCTTGGTGGCGGGGTCGAGGACGTACGTGTAGATGATGGGGACACCGGTGGCGGCCTGTTCGATGCGCCAGTAGAAGGGGATGCCGGCCTTGGCGTACTGGTCGACCTTCACGATCCGGTCCGTGGTCTCCGAGCCGGGGGACACCACCTCCACGACCAGGAGTACATGCTCGGGGCGGGTGGGTGTGAGGTCGATGGTTTCCGACCGGTAGACGGTGACGTCCGGACGGCGGTTGGTGAGGGGGACGTCCTGGAGGCGGACGTCGAAGTCCGTGTCGGCGTTCCAGTCCGGGCCTGCGGCCGCGTCCAAGGCGTTGGCCAGGATGCGAGCCAAGCGGTTGTGGCGCTTGGAGGCGCTCGGGCTCACGACGACCATCCCGTCCACGATCTCGATGCCGGCGCACTGCTCCTCGGACCAGGAGTCGTACTGCTCCGCGCTGATCTGCGAATGCATCCACGCGGGCGCCACCATCTCGGCGGTCATGGTGTACCTCCTTCGAGGAGCCTCAGCAGTCCCGGTGCTGCCCGGGCCAGCCTACTGTCCGTCGATGCCGCGCCGCCCGGCATCCGCGACGCCCACTTGCCTCTTCCCGCCTCGCCCCGTGGCGCCGCCCCGTCGTGGGGACCAGTACGCAAGGATTGGCGTATGGCCAACCGACTAGCGCAGAGCACCTCCCCGTACCTCCTCCAGCACGCCGACAACCCGGTCCACTGGTGGCCCTGGTCGCCCGAGGCGTTCGAGGAGGCCAGAAGGCGGAACGTTCCGGTGCTGCTCAGCGTCGGGTACTCGTCCTGTCACTGGTGCCATGTCATGGCGCACGAGTCGTTCGAGGACGAGGCGACCGCTGCCTACATGAACGAGCACTTCGTGTCCGTGAAGGTGGACCGTGAGGAGCGGCCCGATGTGGATGCGGTGTACATGGAGGCGGTGCAGGCGGCCACCGGGCAGGGTGGGTGGCCCATGACCGTGTTTCTCACCGCGGACGCGGAGCCGTTCTACTTCGGGACCTACTTTCCGCCCGAGGCGCGGCACGGGATGCCGTCCTTCCGGCAGGTGCTCGAAGGGGTCACCGCCGCCTGGACCGACCGGCGCGACGAGGTCGGGGAGGTGGCCGGGCGGATTGTGCGGGACCTGTCCGAGCGCAGCCTCGCCCATGGCGGGGACGGGCCGCCCGGGGAGGCGGAGCTCGCGCAGGCGTTGCTCGGGCTGACCCGGGACTACGACGAGAAGCGGGCCGGGTTCGGCGGGGCGCCCAAGTTCCCGCCGTCCATGGTGCTGGAGTTCCTGCTGCGCCACCACGCCCGCACCGGGGCCGACGGCGCCCTTCAGATGGCCGCCGACACCTGCGCGGCGATGGCCAGGGGCGGGATCTACGACCAGCTCGGCGGCGGGTTCGCCCGGTATGCCGTGGACCGGGAATGGGTCGTCCCGCACTTCGAGAAGATGCTCTACGACAACGCGCTGCTCTGCCGCGTGTACGCCCACCTCTGGCGGTCCACCGGGTCCGAGCTCGCCCGGCGGGTGGCCCTGGAGACCGCCGACTTCATGGTGCGCGAGCTGAGGACGCCCGAAGGCGGCTTCGCCTCCGCGCTCGACGCCGACAGCGAGGACGCGCACGGCAAGCACGTCGAGGGCGCGTACTACGTGTGGACGCCGGAGCAGCTGCGCGAGGTGCTGGGCGAGGAGGACGCCGCGTTCGCCGCCGAGCACTTCGGGGTGACCGACGAGGGCACCTTCGAGGAGGGCTCCTCGGTCCTCCAGCTGCCCGGCGGCCCCGACGACCTCAGCGACCCCGACGACCCCCGCGCCGCCGGCGTACGGCAGCGGCTGCTCGCCGCCCGGGACGGGCGCCCGCGCCCCGGCCGCGACGACAAGATCGTCGCCGCCTGGAACGGGCTCGCCGTCGCCGCGCTCGCGGAGACCGGCGCCTTCTTCGACCGGCCGGACCTGATCGAGCGGGCCACCGAGGCCGCCGACCTGCTGGTGCGGGTGCACATGGGCCCCGTCGCCCGGCTCGTGCGGACCTCGAAGGACGGGCGCGCCGGGGACCACGCCGGGGTCCTGGAGGACTACGGGGACGTCGCGGATGGCTTCCTCGCGCTGGCCGCGGTCACCGGCGAGGGCGCATGGCTGGAGTTCGCCGGATTCCTGCTGGACATCGTGCTCCAGCACTTCCGGGGCGAGGGCGGCCAGCTCTACGACACCGCCGACGACGCCGAGCGGCTGATCCGGCGCCCCCAGGACCCCACCGACAGCGCCACCCCGGCCGGCTGGACGGCCGCCGCCGGCGCGCTCCTCTCGTACGCCGCGCACACCGGCTCCGAGCCCCACCGCACCGCCGCCGAGGAGGCGCTCGGCGTCGTGAAGGCGCTGGGCCCCCGCGCCCCGCGCTTCATCGGCTGGGGGCTCGCGGTGGCCGAGGCGCTGCTCGACGGGCCGCGCGAGGTGGCCGTCGCCGGGCCGGTCGGCGGGGAGCTGCACCGTACCGCCCTGCTCGGGCGGGCGCCCGGCGCGGTCGTCGCGGCGGGGGAGTCGGGCGGGGCGGAGTTCCCGCTGCTCGCCGACCGGCCGATGGTGGACGGCGCGCCGACCGCGTACGTCTGCCGGCACTTCGTCTGCGACGCCCCCACGACGGACGCGGAGACCCTGGCCCGCGTGCTCGGCGGGGCGTGACACCTGTGCGGGGGCGCCCCCGAGGCGCCCCCGCACAGACCCGCGCAACCCGCGCGAGGGTGTCAGCTGTGGGTGTACGCCACCAGCGAGATGCCGACGTAATGGACCACGAACGCCGCCAGCGTCAGCGAGTGGAACACCTCGTGGAAGCCGAACCAGCGCGGTGACGGGTTCGGCTTCTTGATGCCGTAGATGACGCCGCCCGCGCTGTAGAGCACGCCGCCGACGACCACCAGCACCAGCACCGCGACCCCGCCGGTCCGCATGAAGTCGGGCAGGAAGAAGACCGCCGCCCAGCCCATCGCGATGTAGCACGGCGTGTACAGCCAGCGCGGGGCGCCGACCCAGAAGACCCGGAACGCTATGCCGGCGAGCGCCGCCGCCCACACCGCCCACAGCAGCGGGGTCCCGGTGGACTCGGGGAGCAGGAGCAGGGTGAGCGGGGTGTACGTCCCCGCGATGATCAGGAAGATGTTGGCGTGGTCGAGCCGGCGCAGTACGGCTTCGCCGCGCGGCCCCCACGTACCCCGGTGGTAGACCGCGCTCACACCGAAGAGCAGGCACGCCGTCAGCACGTAGATCGCACAGGCGATCCGGCCCCGGGTGCTGTCCGAGAGCGTGACGAGCACGATGCCCGCTATGACCACGGCGGGGAACATTCCGGCGTGCAGCCAGCCGCGCATCAGGGGCTTCAGCGGGGCGTCGGCGAGCGTGGCCGTGCGGGGGCCGGCGTTGTCGGGTGCGGCAGCGGCAGCAGTCATTCCCGCATCGTACCTACGCCTCCGTAGGTACCGGATATGGGCCGGAACCGAGTGTGGATGCTCACATGGGCGGCCCTCTGGACATATGGGCGCGAGAGTCGGATGATCAAATGAGTGCGGTCGGCACCGGATGAGCGCCAAGGGGAATTCGAAGGGGTACACGCATCCGGGTCGCAGCCCCCACGGGGCGCAAGGGCACCAACCGAATACACCCTCATCAAGGAGCGATCGTGGCGCGCGACATCGCGGCTCCCCTCACTGTTCCCACCCACCACCAGGAGCTCGTCTCCTGGGTGGACGAGATCGCAGCACTCACCGAGCCGGACCGGGTGGTCTGGTGCGACGGTTCCGAGGCCGAGTACGAGCGCCTGTGCGGGGAGCTCGTCGCCAAGGGCACCTTCACCAAGCTGGACGAGATCAAGCGCCCGAACTCCTACTACGCGGCCTCCGACCCCAGCGACGTCGCCCGCGTCGAGACCCGTACGTTCATCTGCTCCGAGAAGGAGGAGGACGCCGGTCCGACGAACCACTGGAAGGACCCCGCCGAGATGCGGGACATCTTCGTGGGGGAGCAGGGCGTCTTCCGCGGCTCGATGCGGGGCCGCACGATGTACGTCGTCCCGTTCTGCATGGGCCCGCTCGGATCGCCGCTGTCCGCGATCGGCGTCGAGATCACCGATTCCGCGTACGTCGCCGTCTCGATGCGCACCATGACGCGCATGGGGCAGCCGGTGCTGGACGAGCTCGGCTCCGACGGCTTCTTCGTGAAGGCCGTCCACACCCTCGGCGCCCCCCTGGCGGAGGGCCAGGAGGACGTCCCCTGGCCCTGCAACGAGACCAAGTACATCTCGCACTTCCCGGAGGACCGCGAGATCTGGTCGTACGGCTCCGGCTACGGCGGCAACGCGCTGCTCGGCAAGAAGTGCTACGCGCTGCGCATCGCCTCCGTCATGGCCCGCGACGAGGGCTGGCTCGCGGAGCACATGCTGATCCTGAAGCTCACGCCGCCGCGTGGTGGGTCGAAGTACGTGGCGGCCGCCTTCCCGAGCGCCTGCGGGAAGACGAACCTGGCCATGCTGGAGCCCACGATCTCCGGCTGGACCGTGGAGACCATCGGCGACGACATCGCGTGGATGCGGTTCGGCGAGGACGGCCAGCTGTACGCGATCAACCCGGAGGCGGGCTTCTTCGGCGTCGCGCCCGGCACCGGCGAGCACACCAACGCCAACGCCATGAAGACGATGTGGGGGAACTCCGTCTTCACCAACGTCGCGCTCACCGACGACGGCGACGTCTGGTGGGAGGGCATGACCGAGGAGCCGCCCGCGCACCTCACGGACTGGAAGGGCAACGACTGGACCCCCGAGTCCGGGACGCCCGCCGCCCACCCCAACGCCCGCTTCACGGTCCCGGCCGGGCAGTGCCCGATCATCGCGCCCGAGTGGGAGGACCCGAAGGGCGTGCCGATCTCGGCCATCCTCTTCGGCGGCCGCCGCGCCTCGGCCGTCCCGCTGGTCACCGAGTCCTTCACCTGGCAGCACGGTGTCTTCCTCGGCGCCAACGTCGCCTCCGAGAAGACCGCCGCCGCCGAGGGCAAGGTCGGCGAGCTGCGCCGCGACCCGTTCGCCATGCTGCCGTTCTGCGGCTACAACATGGGCGACTACATGGGCCACTGGCTCAAGGTCGGCGCGGACAAGCCGGACCAGTCGAAGCTGCCGAAGATCTACTACGTGAACTGGTTCCGCAAGAACGACGCGGGCAAGTTCGTCTGGCCGGGATTCGGCGAGAACAGCCGCGTCCTGAAGTGGATCGTCGAGCGCCTGGAGGGGAAGGCGGAGGGCGTCGAGACGCCGATCGGCATCCTTCCCGCGAAGGGCTCCATCGACACCGAGGGCCTGGACCTCTCCGAGTCCGACCTCGACTTCCTGCTGAAGGTCGACAAGGAGGTCTGGCGCGAGGAGGCGGCGCTGGTCCCCGAGCACCTCAACACCTTCGGCGACCACACGCCGAAGGAGCTGTGGGACGAGTACCGCGCGCTGGTCGAGCGCCTGGGCTGAGCCCTCGCGTGCGTACGGCGATGGCCCCCGAAGCCGCTTCGGGGGCCATCGGCCTGCTCAGCGTGCCCTGTTCGTAACCGGGTTGTGGTCCTTCGGAGCTCCGGGTGTGAGGCGCGCGGCCGTACGGTTGACCCGGTCGCGCCGCCGGTGCGCGGCGGCGGAGGGGGCCGCTCGGCATGCAGTATCCGCCGTACCCGAAAACGTCCGAGGGCGGTCCGCCGCTCTTCCCCGGGCGCAGGATGGGCGGCATGACGATCGCCCTGATCACCGTGGGCGGGCTGATCGCCCTGGCGGCGGTGGGCGGGCTCGTCGGCCTGATCCTGTTCGCCCACGCGTACGGCGAGGTCCACGCGGACATGCGGTACCCGTACGACGACGTCACCGTCACCTCCTGCCGGATGGACGAGGAGACGCGCCGCCCCGTGGCGGGGGTGCGGATCACGAGTGAGGCGGCGCGGCGCGGGACGTACACCGTGCACCTCGTCTTCCGGGACGGCGCGGCCGGGAGTGGGCAGGACGCGGCCGCCGGGAAGCGCACCCTGATCGTGGCGGACCTGGCGGCCGGCGCCACGGTGTCGGAGCGGGTCGTCGGGCCCACCGCGGTGCTGGGGCCGCCGGAGTGCGAGGCCGACGACGTGACGTTCCAGTCGACGGCGGGGGCCGCGACGGTGTCGCCGCGCCCGTCACCGTCCGCGCCCTGAGCCATGCGCCCCGCGCCGCCATTCGGCCGCCGCTGCGGCGTGTCCCGGGTGGGCTGAGCAAGCGTCATGTCCGGTTTTCTTATGTTTTCTTCATGCGCAAATATGAACGGCTGCTCCACGTTCCGGCCGTGGCGGCCACCGCCTGTGCGGGGACGGCGCTGGGGCTCCTGCTGACCACCGCCTCCGGGGTCGCCCAGTCCGCCGGCCCCGTCGCCGATACGGCGCCCGCCGCCTCCTCGTCGGCCCGGGCGCTCGGCGAGTCCGTGCTGCTGGACGAGACCTTCACCGGCACCTCGGTCGCCGACCCCGGCTTCGTACCCCTGGACACGGCCTGTCTGACCGGCGCGTCGGAGGAACCGCCCGCCGGGCAGTCGCAGATCGGCCCGTGCGACGACCCCGACACCCAGATGACCCCGCCCGTGCCCACCCCGGGCCAGACGCCCGGGTGGCTCCAGCTCACGGACCAGGGCTACTACCGGGTCGGCGGGATGCTCTACAACCGCCCGCTGCCCGGCAACGGCGGGCTCGACGTCACGTTCGAGCAGTACCAGTACGGGACCGGGGACGCCGGCGCCGACGGCATCGGCTTCTTCCTGGTCGACGGCTCGGTGGACCTCACCAAGGCCGGGGCCAACGGCGGTTCCCTCGGGTACGCCCAGCGCAACCTGGACCCCGGGGTCGACGGCGGCTACCTCGGCGTCGGGCTCGACGCGTACGGGAACTTCGCCAACGACGCCGAGCTGCGCGGCAACAACTGCCCCGACGACCAGAAGTCCCCGGTCACCAGCGGGCTCCCGGTGCCCGACACCGTCACGCTGCGCGGTCCCGGGCAGGGCGACGACGGTTACTGCTTCCTGGACTCCACCATCGAGGCGGACGCCACCCAGCCCTCCGGCTTCCGCTCCACGCTGCCCGGCAGCCTGCGCGAGAAGGGCACCGACCCGCTGCCCGCCAAGCGCACCGTGCACATCACGGTCAGCCCGGACACCCGGCCGGCCGTGGCCGTCGAGATCGACTTCAACGACGGCGCCGGCTTCCAGCCCGTGCTGTCCACGCAGATGACGGCCGACGCCCCGCCCACGTACAAGTTCGGCTTCTCCGGGTCGACCGGCGGCAGCATCGACACCCACCTCGTCCGGGCGCTCGAAGCCAGCTCCGTGGACGAGCTCGACCAGCTGAACCTGGTCAAGACCGTCGCGCCCCCGGACAACGCGGCCACCGAGCCCTTCGAGGTCGGCGACACCGTGCACTACCAGTTCCTCGTCACCAACACCGGTACGTCGGAGCTCACCGACGTCCACGTCGAGGACCCGTCCGTCACCGACGTGACCTGCCCGTCCACCACGCTCGGCCCGATGGGGTCCGCGACCTCGTCCATGGTCTGCGAGGGCACCCACGTCCTGACCGAGGCAGACGTCGTCAACGACACCTTCACCAACACGGCCACCGCGCAGGGCGCGGCGGGCGACGACGAGGTGACGTCCAACGAGTCGTCCGCGTCCGTCCCCGTCGAGAAGCTCGACCAGGTGCTGGACATCTCCAAGACGGCCGAGCCCACCGTGGCCGAGCCGGGCGACACCGTCACCTACACCGTGACCGCGACCAACAGCGGTGAGACCACGCTGAGCCCCGCCCACCTCACCGACGACCTGTCCGGTGTCCTGGACGACGCCTCGCTCACCACGGGGCCCACCGCGACCACCGGCACCGCGCAGGTGACCGGCGACACGCTCGACTGGTCCGGCGAGCTGGCCCCCGGCGCCTCCGCCACGATCACCTACACGGTCACCGTGGACGACCCGGACGAGGGCGACGCGGTCCTGCGCAACTCCGTCACCTCGGACACGCCGGGCGCGCGCTGCACCACGGAAGGGGCGCCCGAGCTGCCCTGCACCACCGAGGTCCCGGTGACCAACCCGAGCCCGAGCCCGTCGCCCACGGACGACTGCCCGACGCCGACCCCGTCACCGTCGGACAGCACGAGCCCGTCGCCGAAGCCGACGCACACGCACACGCACGGACCGGGCCCGTCATGGACCCCGGGTCCGCACCCGACGCACGACGGGGGCCACCACGGCGGTGGCGGCGGGCATGACGGAGGCGGGGGGATGGCCGACACCGGCAGTGCGGCGACCGGCGCGGGTATCGCGGCCGTCCTCCTGCTGCTGGCCGGCATCGTCACCGTACGCATGAAGTCCAGGCCGCGCGGCCGGCACTGATGTGCGCGCGTGACAACTGAAGATGGTTGGCACCCGGTCCACGCACCTCTGAGGTGCGTGGACCGGGGCCGTCAGTGGGCGCCGACCGGCGTCCGGGCGTCGGCCGCGAGCGCCTCGGTGTGGGCGTCCATGCGCTCGGCCGAGAGGATTGCGACCGCCGTGTCGGCGCGGGAGGCCACCACCAGGGCCCGGCCCGCGAGGGCGTGGGCGCGGCGGTGGAGGGCGGGGACGGGGGCGTCGCTCAGTCCGGCGTGCCGGACGGGCGGGGTGCCGCGCAGCCTGGCGACCTGTCCGGCGATGCGGTCGCCCGCCTCGCCGAGACCCAGCTCGTCGGTGACCGCGAGCAGGGCGGCCAGGTGTCCGGCGAGCTGGATGTCCAGCTCCTCCTCGCGGGTGCGGTGCGGGAAGTCGCCGGCGTGGTCGGCCGGTGTGTGGACCGATTTGGTGCGGATCGGTTCGTACATGGATGGCCTCCTGGTGGTGCTGTGAGAACCATCCTAGCTTGGATTTAGTCTAAAGTTGTCCGTCTTCGAGAAAAGCTCGGGCGGAGTGGGGCTAGACCTGGCTGTAGCCGTCCAGGAAGTGGGCGATCCGGCCGATCGCGTCCGTCAGATCCTCCGCCGAGGGCAGCGTCACCACGCGGAAGTGGTCCGGATCCGGCCAGTTGAACCCGGTGCCCTGCACCACCATGATCTTCTCGGCCCGCAGCAGGTCCAGGACCATCTGCCGGTCGTCCTTGATCTTGTAGACCTTGGGGTCGAGCCGGGGGAAGAGGTACAGCGCGCCCTTCGGCTTCACGCAGGTCACACCCGGGATCTGCGTCAGCAGGTCGTACGCGACGTCGCGCTGCTCCAGGATGCGGCCACCGGGCAGCACCAGGTCGTTGATCGACTGCCGGCCGCCGAGCGCGGTGGCGACCGCGTGCTGCGAGGGCATGTTGGCGCACAGCCGCATATTGGCCAGGATCGTCAGCCCCTCGATGTACGAGGAGGCGTGCGCCTTGGGGCCGCAGACGGCCATCCAGCCGGAGCGGTAACCGGCGACCCGGTAGTTCTTGGACAGCCCGTTGAAGGTCAGGACCATCAGGTCCGGGGCGATCGTCGCGGTGGGGGTGTGCGTGGCGCCGTCGTACAGGATGCGGTCGTAGATCTCGTCGGAGCAGACGACCAGGTTGTGCCGGCGGGCGATCTCCGTGAGGGCGCGCAGCATCTCGTCGTCGTAGACGGCGCCCGTCGGGTTGTTCGGGTTGATGATCACCATCGCCTTGGTGCGGTCGGTGATCTTCCGCTCGATGTCGGCGAGGTCGGGCATCCAGTCGGACTGCTCGTCGCAGCGGTAGTGCACGGCCGTGCCGCCCGCCAGCGAGACCGAGGCAGTCCACAGCGGGTAGTCCGGGGCCGGGACCAGCACCTCGTCGCCGTCGTCGAGCAGCGCCTGCATCGACATCTGGATCAGCTCGGAGACGCCGTTGCCGAGGTAGACGTCCTCGACGTCCAGGTCGATGCCCTTGGTCTGGTAGTGCTGCATCACCGCCCGGCGCGCGGACAGCAGCCCTTTCGCGTCGCCGTAGCCGTGCGCCCCGGCGAGGTTGCGCAGGATGTCCTCAAGGATCTCGGGCGGGCACTCGAAGCCGAACGCGGCGGGGTTGCCGGTGTTCAGCTTGAGGATGCGATGCCCGGCCGCCTCAAGCCGCATCGCCTCCTCAAGCACGGGGCCGCGGATCTCGTAGCAGACGTTGGCGAGCTTCGTGGACTGGATGACCTGCATGTCAGCGAGCTTACGACTGTGTTTCCCGGGCCGCCCGGGCTTTGCCCGACGGTTGGCCCGCCCGGGCGGCGGCACACCTCCGCACGGGCTTTCATCGCCATGCGCCCGCCTCCCGCGAACCGTGGGAACGCCGGTCACGGGAGGCCCGGGGCTTGGAATGGGGTGGCACGGCGGTGTGACGGACCGGAACGGGTGACTTACGCCACGGAGTGGTGTGCGCCGGGGCCCACGCGGGAGGGCGGGCGCGCCCGGCCGGCGTGTGCGCCGGGTCTACGCGGGAAGCCGCGCGCCCTCCGGGAGGCGGAGCGCGAAGTCCTCCGCCAGCACGCGCGTCACCTCGTCGGCGTCCGCCAGCTTCCGTTCGCGCCGGGCGCCGCCGTCGTCCGGCGTCACCACGAGGGTGCGGCCGGAGAGCGACAGGTGGGCGTCCCCGGTGGTGCGCTGTACGTACAGCAGCGGCGTACCCGATCCGGGCGAGGTAGGCGTCGAGGTCGAGTGCGTGGGCGGCGTCGCGAGTCATGGTCCGACGGTATGCGGCAGCGCCGGTACGCCGCCTCCGACCGGGGGAGGGGCGGACCTGGTCCGTCGGTCCTGGTCCGCCGGTCCTGCCGTACCTCTGAAGTAGCTCAACAGCCGGATGCGCCCGGGTGCTCCGGGGGAGGGTCGGTACATGATCGGAAACGGGAAGAAGGACATGGCCGTCATCGTGGTGCGGGACGCGGACGCCGTGACCGCCGCGCTGCGCGAGGAGCTGGCGCGGGCGGCGGACGCGGACCGCCCGGGCCTGGAGCGGGCCCTCGCGCTGGCCGAGGCGCTGACCGGGGTGCCGGACGCGGAGCTGCGCGGGCGGTGGGCGGCGCGGCGGATCACGGCGGGCGGATACGACGGGCCGCTCGACGCGGTGGCGGCGGTCAAGGCGCTGCGGCAGGCCGAGCCGGGGCTGGGCCTGCGGCAGGCGGTCCAGCTGTCGCGGGAGGCGGTGGCGGCGGGGCAGCCGGCGAATCCCTAGTCCTGCCGCGATGTCCCCCGTGCGAGCTACTCGCAGGTGTCCACTCAGCGGTGACGCCTTCGGCGCCGGACGTTCATAGCGTTCAGGGGTAGCCGCGGCAGGTCGCCGCAGGCGCGTCGAAGGGGGACTCATGAGAGCCGTTTGGCAACTTCTCGTCGTCGTGGCGGTCTGGGCGATCGGAGGGCAGGGCGTCAGCGCGGTGGACGGGAGTCCGTGGCTCACGCTCGCCCTCGGCCTCCTGGTGGCGGTGCTCGCCGTCCTGCTCTACGGGTGGGTGGTGGGGCGCACCGAGCGCCGCCCGGTCACGGAGGTGGGCCGGGAGGGCGCGGCCGGGGCCGTGGGGCGCGGTGCGCTGATCGGGCTGCTGCTGTTCACGGCGGTCATCGGGAACATCGCCCTTCTCGGGGACTACGAGGTGAACGGCCTGGGCTCGGTCACGGGCGCGGTCGGGTTCGTCGGCTTCATGGCCGCTGCCGCCGCCACCGAGGAGGTGGTCTTCCGCGGTGTGCTGTTCCGGCTCGTCGAGGAGCGCGCCGGGACCTGGATCGCGCTGACGTCGACCGGGCTGCTGTTCGGGCTGATGCACCTGGCCAACCCGGACGCGAACCTGTGGGGCGCGGTCGCCATCGCGATCGAGGCGGGCGGCATGCTCGGCGCCGCGTACGCCGCCACCCGCAGCCTGTGGCTGCCCATCGGTCTGCACTTCGCCTGGAACTTCGCCGCTGCGGGCATCTTCAGCTCGGAGGTCTCGGGCAACGGCGCCTCCCAGGGCCTCCTGGACTCGACGGCCTCCGGCTCCGTGCTGGTCACCGGCGGCGACTTCGGGCCGGAGGCGAGTGCGTACTCCGTGGTCTTCGGGGCCCTCATGACGCTCGGGTTCCTGTGGCTGGCGCACCGGCGGGGCAACCTGGTGCCGCGTGGCGGACGGCGCCCCGCCCCGGCCCCGGCCGCCACTACAGTGCCCCGGTGATCAGTCCTCGCGAAGTACCGGCCGGGTGGCGGCGGTTGGGCACCGGCGTCCGCCGGCCGGCTCGGTGGCCGGTGCGGTGGCCGGGCCGGTGGCCCGCTCGGTGGCAGCGGCTCGACCCCACCGTTCGCGACCTGCCGTTCGGGGTGCTGCTCCTCGCCCTGTCGCTCGTGCCCGCCTTTCACCGCCACGGGACGCAGCTGGGCGCCGTGACGGAGCGCCCGTTCGACACGCCGGCCGCGTCGGCCGCCGTGCTGGAGGGCCTGTCGCTCGCTCTGCGCCGCAGATGGCCGGTGGTCTGCCTGGCCCTGGTGTCGCTGGGCTTCGCCGTCGACCAGCTCGGCGGCTACCACATGGTCGCCGGGACCGCGCTGCCCTTCGCCGTGCTGAGCGCCGGGGCCCACCTGGACCGCCACCGGCGCCTCGTCGCCCTCGCCCTGACCGCCGCCTACCTGCCGCTGGCGCTCGCCCTGCACCGCTATGGCACCGAACCGGCGGACGAGTTCCTGACGTTCTACCTGGTGCTGGCCCTCGTCTGGGGCGTCGGAGCCTGGCTGCGCGCCGGCCGGGCCGCCGAGGCCGACCGGCGGATCCGGGTCGCGGAGGAGAGCCGTAACGCCGAACGGGCCCGGATCGCCCGGGAGTTGCACGACGTCGTGACCCACCACGTGACGGCGATGATCGTCCAGGCCGAGGCGGCCCGCTATCTGACCGCCGCCCCCGACCGGCTCGACCGCGCCCTGAGCAGCGTCACCGACACCGGGCGGCGGGCCGTCAACGACCTGCGCCACCTGCTCGACCTGCTCGACCCGGGCCACGGCGCCGGGGCCAGGGAACCGTCCGCCGGCCGCATCCGGGTCCTGGTCGAGCAGGCACGGCGGGCCGGGCAGGACGTGGACTTCAGCGAGGAGGGCGCCCCCGCCGAGTCCGCCGGGAGCGCCGACCTCGTGGCCTACCGTGTGGTCCAGGAGGCGCTGACGAACGCCCTCAAGTACGCCCACGGCGGCCGGACTTCGGTACGCGTGCGGCACGGCGGAAGAGAGATCACCGTGGAGGTCGGCACGGACGGCTCCGGGGCGCGCGCCGCGGTGCCCCCGGGCAGCGGGCGGGGGCTGGCCGGGCTGCGCGAGCGGGTCGGCGTCCTCGGCGGCGAGTTCCGCGCGGAGCCCGGTCCGGACGGCGGCTTCGTCGTGCGGGCCCGCATACCCTCGGGGAGCCCGTCGTGACCGCGCCGGCCCGCGTCCTCGTCTGCGACGACCAGGTCCTCGTCCGCACCGGCCTCGCCACGATCATCGACGCCCAGCCGGACCTGGAGGTGGCGGGCGAGTGCGGGGACGGCCGGACCGCCGTCGAGATGGCAGGGCGGCTGCGCCCGGACGTCGTGGTGATGGACATCCGCATGCCCGAGCTCGACGGCATCGAGGCGACCCGGCTGCTGGCCGGGGCGGGCGTGGAGCGCCCCGCCAAGGTGCTCGTGGTGACCACCTTCAACCTGGACGAGTACGTGTACGAGGCGCTGCGCGCCGGGGCGAGCGGTTTCCTGCTCAAGGACGCCCCGCCCGCGCAGCTGCTGCACGGCATCCGGACCGTGCACACGGGCCAGGCCCTGATCGACCCGGAGGTGACGCGCCGGCTGGTCGGCCGCTACGCCGCCCGGATCCGTCCGACCGCGGGCACCTCGTCCGACATCCCGCTGACCCCGCGCGAACTGGAGGTCCTGCGGCTCATCGCGGACGGCTTCTCCAACAGCGAGATCGCGGCCGCGCTGGTGATCAGCCACGAGACCGTGAAGACGTTCGTCTCACGCATCCTCGCCAAGCTCGGGCTCCGCGACCGCGTCCAGGCGGTCGTCTACGCGTACCGGCACGGCCTGGTGACCTGACCTGAACACGCGGCCGGAATCCGCCCCTTGTGCGCCCCCTCTCCGTACGCCAGCATGCGCATGTCAAACCGAAGGAACTTCGGTCACAGAGGCCAGTTGTGCTCTGTTCAGTCGCAAGAGGGGACCCCCACATGAAAAAGCCTCTCGTCGGTGCACTCTTCGCGGTGCTGCTCTTCGGAGCGGGTATCGCACCCGCGACCGCGGCCACGAGCCACGGCGCGGCACCGGCAGGTCACGCCGCGGTCAAGGCCGAGAAGGCGGTACGGGCCAAGGCGGTCAACTTCGCCGGGACCGTGGCGCTCAGCAACTGCTCCGGCTCGGTCGTCCGCACGCCCTCCTCGCAGCCGGGCGACCCCGCCCTCGTGCTGTCGAACGGGCACTGCCTGGAGACCGGCTTCCCGGCCCCCGGCGCGGTCGTGTTCAACCGCTCGTCCAGCCGCAGCTTCACCCTGCTCAACGCCTCGGGCAGCGGTGTCGGCACGGTCCGGGCGAGCAAGATCGCGTACGGGACGATGACGGACACCGACATCTCGGTGTACCAGCTCACCTCCACGTACGCGCAGATCGAGAGCCGTTACGGCATCAAGGCGCTGGAGCTCAGCACCTCGCACCCCGTCGCGGGCACCGCGATCACCGTCGCGTCCGGGTACTGGAAGCGCCTCTACAGCTGCAACGTGGACGGCTTCGTCTACCGCCTCAAGGAGGGGAACTGGACCTGGAAGGACTCGGTCCGCTACACCTCCGCCTGCCAGACCATCGGCGGCACCTCCGGCTCGCCCGTGATCGACAACGCCACCGGCAAGGTCGTCGCCGTCAACAACACCGGTAACGAGGACGGCCAGCGCTGCACGGACAACAACCCGTGCGAGGTCGACGAGAGCGGGCAGGTGACGGTCCGCCAGGGCATCAACTACGCCCAGGAGACCTACGGCATCGCCGCGTGCATCGGCACCGGCAACGTCTTCGACCTGAACCGCTCGGGGTGCACGCTGCCCAAGCCGTGATCCGTCGTACGTGAGAAGGGGCGGGGCCTCCGTGGCCCCGCCCCTTCGCCGTGCGTCACCCGCTCAGATCTTGCGCCACCGCGCGTTGGCGAGGGAGAACAGGCCGAAGGCGACCAGGCCGACGGCTATGAGTCCCAGCAGCCAGGGGCCGGCCGGGGTCGCGCTGAAGGACCGCAGGGTGTCGTCCATGCCCTTGGCCTCGCCGGAGCGCGCCTTCACCGCCGCCGACACCGCGAAACCTCCGGCGACCGCGAAGACGAGCCCCCGGCTGACACCGCCGAAGATCCCGGTGATGTCCACGGCCCGCCGCTCGACGGGCGACATGTCGTCCATCCGCAGGTGCTTGTGGAACTTGCGCAGCGCCGCCCGGCCCGCGATCCACAGGCCCGCGCAGGCGATGCCCACCCCGGCCGCGCCCACCAGCCAGCGCCCGCCGGGCAGGTCCAGCGCCCGGGCCGTGACGTCCTGGGAGCGGGCGTCGCTCTTGCCGCTGCCGCTGCCCTTGTCACTGGCCGCGAACGACAGGACCGAGTAGGAGACGAAGCCGTAGAAGACGGCCCGGCCGCCGGAGGCCAGCCGCTTGGTCGCCTTGTCCCCGTCCGGGCCCGCCGCGCCGAAGGCCGCCTCGGACAGCCGCCACAGGGCCATGCCCACGACCGCGATGCCCAGGATCCACAGCATGACGTGGCCGAAGGGCTTCTGCGCGATCTCCGCGAGTGCCCCGCCCCGGTCCGCCTGCTTGCCGCCGCCGCCCTTGCCGTCGCTGTCGCCGCCGTTGAACGCGATGCGCAGGGCGAGGAAGCCGACGAGGAAGTAGATGACCCCGCGTGCCACGAACCCCGCACGGCCGGCCGCTTCCACAGCTGTGCTGTTTCCCGCCTGCCGGGCCTTTCCCTGGCCCTTCGAGGCTGTCGCAGAGATATTCATGACACCCGGTTGCCCTGGCGGCGGCCGGGGAAACTACACCGCGCCCGCCGCCGAGCGCACCGACCGCCCCGCCAGCACCTGGGTGCGCCGGCCGTCCTCGATCACGAAGCGGCCGTCGATCAGCACGTGCGGGATGCCGGTCGGCAGGACGCGCGGTTCCTCGAACGTCGAGCCCGCCGCCACCGTCGCCGGGTCGAAGAGCACCAGGTCGGCGCGGTAGCCCTCGCGTACGAGGCCCCGGTCGGGGAGGCGCAGGCGGGCCGCCGGGCGGGCGGTGAGGTGGGCGACGCACTCCTCCAGGGAGAGGATGCCCAGCTCGCGTGCGTAACGGCCCAGGTAGTGGGGAAAGGTGCCGTACGCGCGGGGGTGCGGCTTGTCGCCCTGGAGGATGCCGTCGCTGCCGCCCGTGTGTACGCGGTGGCGCATGATCTGCCGGACGTTCTCCTCGTGGCCGACGTGCTGGAGGATCGTCGTCCCGAGCCCGTCCTCCACCAGCAGCCGCCGCGCGGTCACCCAGGGCTCCTCGCCCCGCAGGGCCGCCGACTCGGCCACCGTATGCCCGACGTATCCGGCGAGTGCGGCCGAGCCGGTGCCGGAGATCTCGATGGTGTCCCACTCGATCGGCACCCCGTGGCAGCCGTCCGAGCCCACGATCTCCAGGTCGTGGCGGATGCGGGCGGCCGTCTCCGCGTCGGCGAGACGGGCCAGGACCGCTTCCGGGCCGCCCTCGTTCGCCCAGCTGGGCAGCATCGCGACGAGGGTCGTGCAGCCGGGGGTGTACGGGTAGGTGTCGAGGGAGATGTCGGCGCCCGCGTCCAGCGCGTCGTCCAG
Organism: Streptomyces sp. NPDC097595; assembly: GCF_044761525.1. NCBI lineage: Bacteria > Bacillati > Actinomycetota > Actinomycetes > Kitasatosporales > Streptomycetaceae > Streptomyces > Streptomyces sp. NPDC097595. Next base: position 112,345 of record NZ_JBIWCN010000015.1, read on the forward strand.
GAGGGCGAGCAGGTCGGGGGCACGGCCCTCGTTCACCCCGAAGTTCATGGTCGCGTGGGCCAGATGCAGGGAGCAGCCCGCGCTGCGGGTGAGCCGCACCATCTCCTCGTACGCCTCCAGCGCGCCGGCGCCGTACGAGCGGTGGTGCGGGCAGTAGTAGCCGTTGTGGGCGGCCACCACCCGGCAGAGCTCGGTGAGTTCGGCGTCGTCCGCGTACATGCCGGGGGTGTAGGTGAGGCCCGAGGACATGCCGACCGCGCCCTCGCGCATGCCCTGGTCCACGAGTTGCCGCATCCGGTCCAGTTCGGCGTCGGTCGCGGGGCGGTCGTCCCAGCCCACCGCGTACATCCGGACCGTGCCCTGCGGGATGAGGTAGGCGGCGTTGACCGCGATGCCCTGGCGGTCGAGGCGGTCCAGGTAGCCGCCGACGGTCCGCCAGTCGAAGTCGATGTCCTCGCCGTCGCCGTTCCACCCGGAGATGGAGCGGCGGACCTGGGCGAGCGTGCGGTCGTCCACTGGCGCGTACGACAGGCCGTCCTGGCCGAGGACCTCCAGGGTCACGCCCTGTGCGGCCTTCGCGCTGTGGTCCGGGTCGCGGAGCAGCGCGAGGTCGCTGTGGGCGTGCATGTCGATGAAGCCGGGGGAGAGGGCGAGGCCGTCGGCGTTCAGGGTGCGGTGGCCCGTGGGGCGGGGGCCGGGGGAGTCCTCGCGGTGGATCTCCGCGATGCGGCCGTCGGTGACGGCCACGTCGGCGCGGTAGGAGGGGGTGGCGGTGCCGTCTATGACGGTCGCGTCGCGGATGACGAGGTCCATGGAGTGCCTTTCGGGGTCCGGGGGGGGGGGGGGGGGGGGGGGGGGGGGGGGGGGGCGGGTTGGGGGGGGGGGGGGGGGGGGGTGGGGGGGGGGGGGGTGGGGGGGGGGGGGGGGGGGGGGGCCCCCCCCCCCCCCCCACCCCCGCTCCTCAATCGCCGGAGGGGCTTGATACGTCTGAAGTGCGGCTCAGAAGAACGTGCGGACGAAGTCCGTGACCGTGCCGTCCGCCTCCACGAGCGGGATCAGCTGCCACTTGTCGAAGCTGGTGCAGGGGTGGGACAGGCCCATGCCCACCCAGTCCCCGACCTCAAGCCGTGCGCCCTCGTCCGTGCGCACCCAGGTGTGCTGGTCGGACAGTCCGGTCACGGTGATCCCCTCGGCCCGGCGCACCGAGCCGTCCCGGCCCGAGCGCACCACCTGGGCCTCGGGCAGATCCAGGTCGTAGGCCGCGTCCCGCTTGCCCGCGTTGAGGAACGCCTGCCCGGCGGACGGGCGCGACACCACCTGCGCCCACAGCCGGAACGCGGGCTGCAACGCGCCCTCCTCCGGGACGCGGTTGAACGGGGTGAGGTGGCGGTAGTGGCCGTCATCGTGCGAGACGTACGCCCCCGAGCGGAGCAGCTTGAGTACGGGCGCGGAGAGCTCCGGGATCTCGGCGAACACGTCCGCCACCGCGTCGAACCACGCGCTGCCGCCGGCGCTGATCACGATGCGCTCGCCGGCCCCCAGCGCGCCGAAGCGGCCCGCCGCGTCGAAGTCGGCGGCCAGCGCGACGAGCCGGCGCAGCCAGGCCCGGACCCGGTCGCCGTCCGCGTCCGGGACCTCGCCCTCGTATCCGGCCACGCCGACCAGGCGCAGGGTCGCCGCCCCGGCCACCGCGTCCGCCACGGCCGCGCAGTCCGCCTCGGTCCGGGCGCCGGTGCGCGCGCCCTCGCCCGCGCCCAGCTCCACGACCACGTCCACCGGGCGGGAGGCGCCCGCCGCGCGCAGGGCCTCGTCCATCAGCTCGACCCCGCGCACGGAGTCCACGTAACAGACGAAGGCGAAGTCCGGGTCGGCGTCCAGCTCGCCCGCCAGCCAGCGCAGCGCGGCGGCGTCGACCAGCTCGTTGGCGAGGAAGATCCGGCCGATCCCGAACGCGCGGTAGACCCGCGCCTGGTGGGGAACGGCGGCCGTGATGCCCCAGGCTCCGTGCTCCAGCTGGCGGGCGAAGAGCTGCGGGGACATCGACGTCTTGCCGTGCGGGGCGAACGCGAGGCCGTGGCGTTCCGCGTACGTCTCCAGGAGCGCGAGGTTGTGTTCGACCGACTCGGCGGACAGGGCGAGGACGGGGGTCGTGAAACCGCCGCCGAACAGATCGCGGCGCTCGGCCGCCAGGGCGCCGACGGTCAGGCCCTCGGCGTCGGGCGGGAGGCCCTTGAACCGGTGGTCGACCGGTTCGTCGGCGAGAGCGGTCACGTGGTGCGCGGCGGCCATGGGGTCTCCTCGGTCCGGGTCCGGTCAGGATGTGATCGGGTCAGGGTCTGATTGCAACATATGCAACACCCATTGCGTATATCGCTCAGGGCTGTCTAACATCCGAGCCGACGCCCGGTCAATGGATGAGTGCCGGTGCCGCCGCCCGACTGCTGAGGAGCCCCGCGTGTCCGGAACGACGCCCGCCGATGTCGTGTGCCTCGGTGAGTCCATGGTGACGTTCCTGCCCTCACGGCCCGGGCGCCTCGCCGATGTGCCGTCCTTCGACCGGGGCATCGGCGGCGCCGAGTCCAACGTCGCCTGCGCGCTGGCGGCCGCCGGGCACCGGGCGGCCTGGGTGAGCCGGGTCGGGGCGGACGGCTTCGGCGACCACCTCGTGGAGGCGGTCGCCGCGTACGGCGTGGACACGTCCTTCGTACGGCGCGATCCCTCGCGGCCGACGGGGATCTACTTCCGGACGGCCACGGACCGGGCCACGGATGTCCACGAGGTGGCGTACTACCGGGCCGGGTCGGCGGCCTCCGCGATGTCGCCGGCCACCGTGCCGTGCGACGGGCTGCCCGCCGGGCGGGTCCTGCACCTGTCCGGCATCACGGCCGCGCTGTCGGCGGACTGCCTGGCGCTGCTCCACGAGCTGACCGCTCCGCGCGTGGGGCGGCCGCTGATCTCCTTCGACGTGAACTACCGGCCCGGGTTGTGGCGCGGGGAGTCCGCCGGGGTCCTGCTGGAGCTGGCGCGGCGGGCGGATGTGGTGTTCGTGGGGGAGGACGAGGCGGAGGCGGCGTGGGGGGTCGTGGGGGCTGCGGCGATCCGGGAGGCGCTGCCTGAGCCGGGGGTGGTCGTGGTGAAGCGCGGCGCCGACGGTGTGACGGTGTTCTCTCACGAACCGGGGCCCCGCCCCGGACCCCGCGCCTCAAACGCCGGCGGGGCTGATGAGGCCACCCACGTCCCCGCGCTCCGCGTCGACGTCGTCGCCCCCGTCGGCGCCGGCGACGCCTTCGCCGCCGGGTTCCTGTCCGCCACCCTTCGCGGACTCCCGGTCCGCGACCGCGCCCGCCACGGCCACCTCATGGCCGCCGCCGTCCTCACCGTCCCCGGCGACCTCACCGCCCCGCCCACCCGCGCGCACGCCGACCGGCTCGCGGCACTGGACGACGACGCGTGGGGGAGACTGCGTCTCGGCCCCGGGTGGACGGGGGACGACACGGAGGTACGTACGACATGAGCCAGACCGTCGACCGCGCGCTGAGCATCCTGCCGCTCCTCGCCCAGGGGCCCGCCGACCTCGGACAGGTCGCCGACCGCCTCGGCGTCCACAAGTCCACCGCGCTGCGGCTGCTCCGTACGCTCCACGAGCACGGGCTCGTCTACCGGCAGCAGGACCAGCGCTACCGCCTCGGCGCCCGGCTGTTCGCGCTCGCGCAGGAGGCCGTGGAGAACCTCGACGTACGGGAGATCGCCCACCCGCACCTCGTCGAGCTGAACGAGCACTGCGGGCACACCGTCCACCTCGCCGTGTACGAGGAGAACGAGGTCCTTTACATCGACAAGGTCGAGAGCCGCTACCCGGTCCGGATGTACTCGCGCATCGGCAAGCCCGTCGCGATCACCGTCGCCGCCGTGGCCAAGCTGCTCCTCGCCGACCTGAGCGAGGCCGAGCGGCGGGCCATCGCCGACAAGCTCGACTACCCCATGTACACGTCCCGTTCGACGCCCGGCGCCGCCGCGTTCCTCAAGGAGCTCGCCGCCGTACGCGAACAGGGCTGGGCCACCGACCTCGGCGGCCACGAGGAGTCCATCAACTGCGTCGGCGCCCCGATCCGCGGCGCCGACGGGCGCGTCGTCGCCGCGATGTCGGTCTCCGCACCGAACGTGGTCGTCACGGCCGAGGAACTCCTCACCCTGCTCCCCCTGGTCCGTCGGACCGCCGACACCATCAGCCGGGAGTACTCCGGCAGCAACCGACCCAAGAAAGTCTGATCAGCGATGACCGACAAGACCGCGCTCACCCCCAGCACCCACACCACCCCGCCCGCGAAGTTCTCGCATGGCGTGCGCAAGGGCAACATCCTCCAGGTCGCCGGCCAGGTCGGCTTCCTGCCCGCCGTCGAGGGCCAGGCGCCCACCCCGGCAGGCCCGACCCTGCGCGAGCAGACCCTCCAGACCTTCGCCAACGTCAAGGCGATCCTGGAGGAGGGCGGCGCGAGCTGGGACGACGTGATGATGATGCGCGTCTACCTCACGGACGTGGACCACTTCGCCGAGATGAACGAGATCTACAACGCGTACTTCGCCGAGCAGAACCTCAAGGAGGCCCCGGCCGCGCGCACCACGGTCTACGTCGGCCTCCCGAAGGGCCTCCTCATCGAGATCGACGCCCTCGCCGTCCTGGGCTGAGCCAAGCCATCCCCGTAATCCGCACCCTGCCCGGCACGGCGCCGTACATCCCCGAGGCGCCGTGCCGTGGTCCCCCCTGCCCAGAAACATGGACCGACAACGGAGTTACCCATGCAGCTCGCCGCAGGCCCCACCCCGCCCGAGACGCCACCCCACACCGGTGGACTCCTCCTCCTCATCGACGGCACCGCCGGTCTGCTGACCGTCGCCGTCCTCGGTATCGCGCTCCTCCTCTTCCTGATCATCAAGGTCAGGCTCCAGCCATTCGTCGCGCTGCTCGCGGTCTCCATAGCCGTCGGCCTGGGCGCGGGGCTCTCGGTCACCGAACTCTTCGGCACCGTGCAGAAGTCCGCCGCTGTCTCCGTCATCGAGTCCGGCATGGGCGGCATCCTCGGCCATGTCGCGATCATCATCGGCCTCGGCACGATGCTCGGCGCGATCCTGGAGGTCTCCGGCGGCGCCGAGGTGCTGAGCGCCCGGCTGCTGCGGCTCTTCGGTGAGAAGCGCGCCCCGCTCGCGATGGGCCTGACCGGTCTGATCTTCGGTATCCCGGTCTTCTTCGACGTCGGCATCTTCGTCCTCGCGCCGATCGTCTACGCCGCCGCCAAGCGGTCCGGAAAATCGATCCTGCTCTACTCCATGCCGCTGCTCGCGGGGCTCTCCATGACCCACGCGTTCCTGCCGCCGCACCCCGGCCCGGTCGCCGCAGCCGGTCTCTTCCACGTCTCGCTCGGCTGGGTCATCCTGATGGGCGCCCTCGTCGGCATCCCGTCCGTGCTCGCCGCCTGGGGCTACGCCGCCTGGATCGGCAAGCGGATCTTCGTGGACGTCCCGCAGGACATGGTCGAGGCAGCCGAGGAGGCGAAGGCCGCCGTCGTCGCCGAGCAGCGGGCCGCCGGGGTCACCCCGCGCGAGGAGCCGGTGGCGCTCTCCACCGTGCTCGCCATCATCGGCACCCCGCTGATCCTGATCCTGGCCGCCACGTTCTCCTCGATCGCGATGGACCCCTCGACGGGCCGCTCGGTCATCGAGTTCTTCGGCAACCCCTTCGTCGCCCTGACGATCGCGCTGCTCCTCGCGTACTACCTGCTCGGCATCCGGCGCGGCTGGTCCCGCAAGTCCCTGGAATCCGTGTCCACTTCCTCGCTGAAGCCGGTCGGAAACATCCTGCTCGTCGTCGGCGCGGGCGGCATCTTCGGCGCCGTGCTCAAGGGCAGCGGCATCGCGGACGCGCTCGCCGACACCTTCCACGACGTCGGCCTGCCCGTCATCCTGCTCGCCTGGCTGATCTCGGCCGTGCTGCGCATCGCCCAGGGCTCGGCGACGGTCGCCATCGTCACCACCGCCGGCATCGTGGTCCCGCTGGTCGAGAACCAGGGCTTCTCGCAGGCCCACCTCGCGCTGATCATCATGGCCATCTCGGCCGGCTCGATCATCGCCTCGCACGTCAACGACGGCGGCTTCTGGATGGTGTCGAAGTACTTCGGCATCTCCGAACGCGACACCCTGAAGTCCTGGACGGTGCTCGAAACGGTCCTGTCGGTCGCCGGATTCGTGGTCGCGGCGCTGCTCAGCCTGGTGATCTAGCCATACGTTTACGAGTACGGGTCAGGCGGCCGAGGCGCAGATGATGCTGCGGCCCTGGTTGACCTGCCAGTACCAGAACCGCTCGCCGGGCCCCGCCGGACAGGTCCAGTTCTGGCCCTTCTTCGGGGCCCGGTAGAAGCCGGTGATCCGCAGGATCGACTGGCCCGCCTTGGGCACCTTCGACGCGTTGCAGCGCCACACCACCGTCAGGTCCGCGTTGGTCTCCCCGTTCACGTCGGCCGGGAAACACTGGCCCGCCTTGTACACCCGGTCCAGGCACAGCGTCCGCGTGATCCCGTCGTCGCCCGACCGGCTCCACCAGGTGAAACCGGCGCCCGTGTCGCAGGAGCCGGACCCGCCGGTGCGGGTACTCACCCGGTTGACGTGCATGTACGCGTTCGAGGCGGCGCACTTCACCCGGATCGGGCGGCTCGCGCTCATGTTGTCGTAGCCGTCGTTGTAGACGTCGAGGCAGTCGCCCGCGTGCACGGCGGCGAAGGCGCGGTCGCCGGAGTCCATGGTGGGGGTGGGGGTCGGCGTCGGGGTGGGGGTCGGTGTCGGGTCTTCCGTCACGGTGTCGTCGGTGTCGGAGCTGTCGGAGTCGCTGTCCGTCGAGCCGCCGCCGCTGCCCGATGTGTCCGTGTCCGTGTCGGCGGTCGTGCTGTCGTCCGTGTGCGTGCCCAGGTCGCTGCCCGAGGTGACGGAGCCGGACGCGCTGCCGCCCGACGACGAACCGTCCCCCGCCTTCTCCCACGGCTGCCATATCAGCAGCCCCGCCACGGCGACCAGGGCCAGCAGCCAGCCCAGGGCGGTGGCGCCGGACGACGACGAGCCGGTTCGCGGGCCCGCCGGGACGGGGGCCGGGGCGGGCGAGGTGGTCCGGGCCCGGGCCGCACGCTGGGCGCGCTCCCGCTCGGCGTGCTGCCGGGCCGCCCGCTCCTGCTCCGCGCGCTCGCGGTCGGCCCGCTCCTGGGCAGCCCGCACCCGCGCCACGCGCTCGGCCTCCAGCCGGGCGGCCTCGCGGCGCGCGGATTCGCGGCGGGCGGCCTCCGCACGCTCACGCTCCGCCTGCCGGGCCGCTTCGGCCTGCCTGGCCGCTTCGGCCTGCCGGCGGGCCACCCGCTCCGCCTCCTCGCGCTCCGACTGCTCCCGCTCCGCGCGCTGCCGCTCGGCCAGCTGGGCGAGGGCCGCCATCTCGCGGCGGGTGCGGTCGCGGTCGGCCCGGGCCTGCCGCTGCGGCGAATACACCAGCGTCGGGGGCGGCTTCGGGACGGCGCGCGTCCGCTGCGTCACCGTCGGGGCGTGCGACGGGCCGCCCGGGGGCCGGCCACCCGCCCATTCCAGGCCCTGGTTCGCGTACGCGTCGATCAGCGCCGTCCAGCGCGGCGGCAGCCAGCGCGTGCCGCTCGTCGTCATCGGCAGACCGGCCTGCTGTTCCCGGAAGCGGGCCAGCAGCTGGGCGGGGGTCGGGCGGTGCCGGGGCTGCACGGCCAGGCAGGGCCGGATCGTCGCGACCAGCTCCTTGGGCAGCCCGGTCAGATCGAGCTCGCCGCGCTGCACCCGGGCCAGCAGCCGCAGCGTGTCGCCGTCCGCGCGGTAGGGCGCCCGGCCGGTGGCCAGCAGGAAGAGCGTGGCGCCCAGCGAGTACACGTCGGAGGCGGCCGTGGACTCCTCGCCGCGCGCCTGCTCCGGCGAGGTGAAGGCGATCGTGCCGAGCGTGAGGCCCGTCAGGGTGAGGTCGCTGGCGTGCGAGATGCCGAAGTCGATGACCCGGGGCCCGTCCAGCGGCAGCAGCACGTTCTGCGGCTTCACGTCGCGGTGGACGATCCCCACCCCGTGCAGGGTGACCAGGGCCTCGGCGGTGCCGGCCGCGATCCACCGTACGGCCGAGGCGGGCAGCACCCCGCAGGAGCGGACCAGTTCGGAGAGCGGGGGCGCGGCGATGTAGTCGATGGCCATCCAGGGCCGCTCGGCGTCCGGATCGGCGTCCCGTACGCGGGCGGTGTAGGCGCTGTCGACCCGCTGGGCGACCGCCACCTCCCGGGCGAAGCGCCGCCGGTCCGTGTCGGCGACCCGGCCCTCCGCGAGGAGCGTCTTCACGGCGACGAGGTCACGGCCGCCGGCCCGGGCCAGATAGATCCGGCCCATCCCGCCGGACGCCAGCCGCCCGATCAGCCGGTACGGCCCGAGCGTCACCGGATCGTCCCCGCCCAGCGCTTCGATCCGCGCCCCGGCCATGTCACTCCCCCCGTCGCCCAGCACCGCGCCCCCAACGGTGCCACGTCCGGGCGCGCACAGCCATGCGGCAGGGCAACTCCCGTACAGGACTGTTGCTTTACCGGTATCGAGGACCGACGCCCGCACGCAGCAGCGCCGCCGGGGGAGCGGCGGCGCTGCTGGTCATGGGGAGGTGGTTTACGGGAGGCCGTGGACGTGCGGGCCGACCGCGTTCGACCAGGCGTTCCCGGCCGTCGCGTCCCAGTTGGTCGACCAGGTCATCGCGCCGCGCACACCCGGGTAGGTCTTCGACGGCTTGAAGCTGCCGCAGCTCGTGCCCTTGGCCAGGCAGTCCAGGGCCGCGTTCACGACGGACGGGGCGACATAGCCGCTGCCCGCGCCCCGGGTGGAGGCGGGGACGCCGAGGCCGACCTGCGACGGGTCGAGGCCGCCCTCCAGCTGGATGCAGGCGAGCGCGGTGAGGAAGTCCACCGAGCCCTGCGAGTAGACCTTGCCGTCGCAGCCGAGCATCGAACCGCTGTTGTAGTACTGCATGTTGACGACGGTGAGAATGTCCTTGATGTTGAGCGCCGTCTTGAAGTACTCACCCGCGGTGGACTGCATGTCGATGGTCTGCGGGGCCATCGTGATGACGAGGCCGGAGCCCGCCTTCTGCGACAGCGAACGCAGCGCCTTCGTCATGTACGTGGAGTTGAGGCCGTTCTCCAGGTCGATGTCGACGCCGTTGAAGCCGTACTCCTGGATCAGCGAGTAGAGCGAGTTGGCGAAGTTGGTCGCGGACGCGTCGCTGTTGACCGAGACCGAGCCCTTCTCGCCGCCGACCGAGATGATGACGTTCTTGCCGGCCGCCTGCTTCGCCTTGATGTCCGCCTTGAACTGGGCGACGGTGTAGCCGTTCAGGCCCGCCGAGTCCAGGTTGAAGGTGACGGCGCCGGGCGTGGTCGTCGCGTCGGCGAAGGAGACCGCGATGATGTCGTAGTTCGCGGGCACGTCGCTGAGCCTCTGGACGGTCGCGCCGTTGTTGAAGTTCTGCCAGTAACCGGTGACCGCGTGCTTCGGCACGGAGGTGCCCGGATTCGGGTTGGTGGAACCGGACTTGGCGGTCCGGCCGCTGACGGTCGCCGACTTCACGGACTCACCGGCCGCGTTGGTGGCGCTCACCGCGAACTGGTAGGCGGTGTCGGCCGCGAGACCGGTGACGGTCGCGGAGGTGCCGGTGGAGGTGGTCGCCTTCACGCCGTCCTTGTAGACGGTGTAGCCGGTCGCACCGGACACCGAGTTCCAGGACAGGTCGATGGATGACGAGGTGGTCGAGCCGACCGCGAGCCCGGCCGGGGCGCCGGGGATCGACGGGCCGGGGTCGGTGCCGCCGCCCCCGTCTGGGCCGGTCACCGAGAAGTCGTCCACGAGGTAGGCCGCCTGGCCGTACCAGCCGTGCGTGTACACGGTGACGGACGTGGTGTTCGCGCCGGTCGTGAAGCTGGTCTTCAGCTGCGTCCAGCCGGTGGAGCCGGGCGTCCACGTCGAGACGTCGGTGGTCCCGGTGCCGCTGGCGCCCAGGTACGCGTAACCGCCCTGGACCCAGGAGCTCAGCTGGTACGTGGAGTTGGGCTTGACGGCCACCGTCTGCGTGCACTTGGCGTTGTCCTGGCCGGCCGGGGTGGCCTTGAGGGCGGAGGTGCCGCCGTGCACGGGGGAGGAGACGGTGGTGCCGGAGTTGCCGGTACACGTCCAGTTGGCGAGGCCCGATTCGAAGCCGGCGTTCTTGGCGACGTTGACGTCGGCGGCCTCGGCGCTGGTCACGAGCCCGGTGAGGGTCAGGGCGCCGGCCGCGACGACGGCCACGGCGGAGCCGAGGACCGGGCGGGTGCGGCGTCTTCTGCGGCTCGGGGCGGGGAAACGATCCACTTGCTGCCTCCGGGGGGAGTCGGGGATGGCGGGGGGCGGCACGGGGGGTGCCGGGGTGTGGAATCGAGGAACGGTGGCCACCGCTGGCCGATAAACTGGTCCAGACCAATCAAGTTGTCAAGACCTCTGGCACTCTCCGGTCCCCCTGCGGCCGCCGACAACCTCATCACCCGTGCTCCGCGGGCTTCTTGAAAGTGTTCTCTGTCCTGCCGTACGTGGATAAAGTGCTCAGGCGGGAGCATCCGAGCGGAAGCACCCGGGGGAGCGAGTGCGGCCGGCGGTACGCGGCGGCCCGAGGAACGGGGAGCGGCGTGCCGACAGCCATAGCAGTGACCGGTCCCGGCCTCGTGCTGCCCCCGCAGGACCGCCAGACACCCCCGGCGGTCGTCCTGCGCGGCCCCGGCGAACAGTCCCTGGACCAGGCCCTGGACGACATGCGGCTCCTCCTGGAGCAGCACGGACACGTCATCGCCGTCTACCCGTCCGGCATCCCCGCCGCGCACGAGCGCCGGCTGCACACCGTCCGCGCGATCCTGGAGAGCGACCGGATCGCCCTGCTCAAATCGGAGCTGCCGCCGCTCGGCGTGGCCGTACTGGTGCGCCAGTTACGGCAGTTGTCCGTCTGCGACTTCAGCGCCGGCGTGATCGCCTCCGCCGCCAGGCTCCTGTCCCACTATGTGCACGCCGGGGCGCTGCTCAACTCCGTGACCCGGCTCGACCGGGTGCCCGTCAGCCTCAAGTCGCACGCCAAGTCCTGGGTCCCCGGCTCCCAGTTCGGCGTGCTCGCCAACCCGGCACCCCAGCTCGTCAGGGTCGGTACGGGTGAGCTGACCGGACCCCGCTTCGCCACGCATCTCCTGATCGCCCGGGGGCAGTCCCAGTCGGAGTGGGTGACCGGCGCGCTGGCCCAGGCGTGGCAGGTGCAGGCGGTGCACGAGGCCGTCCTGCCCGACGAGTCCCCCGGCTGGTGGGGCACCCCGAAGATGGTCGAGTTCGCGGCCTACCTGCCCGACATCTCACTGATCTACCAACTGGTCGCCTCGGTGCGCAGAGAGGTCTGTACCTGGTGCGGAAACGAACTCATCGGCGACCGCTGCGGCCTGTGCAACGCCCCCCTGCACCCGCCCGAGGACCGCACGCGCGGCCCCGCCGCCCTGAATCCCTGAGGCACCGGCACCGCCCCGCTCCGTACCGACCGTCGGCCCCCATACCCCAACGAGGTCGCTCCGCCCATGAATTCACGGCAACGCCGCGGCGTCATCCTGCTCGTCCTGTCGGTCCTGTGCGCCCTCGCCGCATTCGCCGGTGTGATCTCGGTGATCGGTGACGTGAACGCGAAGGTGGGCCCCGAGGTGACCGCGTACCGGGTGAAGACCACCATCGCGCCCTACAAGCCCCTGGAGGCCGACCAGTTCGAGAAGATCTCGATGCCCGAGCGCTGGCTCTCCAAGAGCGCCGTCACCGACCTCTCCGCCCTGCGCGGCAAGATCGCCGTCACCGAACTGCACCCCGGCTCCCTGCTCCAGGAAGACATGCTGGTCGACCGCCCGAAGCTGAAGAGCGGGCAGCAGGAGATCGCCATCATGATCGACGCGGCCACCGGTGTCGCCGGCAAGATCAGGCCCGGCAACCTCGTCAACATCTACGCCACCTTCGCCGGCCGCACCGACAAGGAGAAGCCCACCTCGCGCGTCATCGTGGCCAATGCGCACGTCATCGACGTCGGCCGGCTCACCTCCCTCGAACCCAAGCCGGAGGACCGCAGCGACGGCCCCACCGAGGCCGTGCCGATCACCTTCGCCCTGGACACCGACGACGCCCAACGCGTCGCCTACGCGGAGTCCTTCGCCGAACACGTACGCCTCGCCCTGCTCCCCGCCGACAGCCCGACCACCCTGCGCCCGGGCGAGGGCAGCTACGACCTCGACGAAGACAAGAACAAGTGAGGACCGGATGAGCACACGCATCCTCCCGGCCGTCGGTGACGCCGACGCCGCCCGCGCCGTCTCCGGGCTCCTCGGCCAGCTCCCCGACGCGGAGCCGGCCGCCCCGCTCGGCGACTCGACCTCACTGCTCGACACCCTCGCCCGGCTCGCCGCCGAATCCCTGGACGAGCTCCCCGAGGTCGTCCTCGTGCACGAACGGATCGGCCCCGTCCCGGCCCTGGAGCTGATCCGGGAAGTGGCCCTGCGCTTCCCGGCCGTCGGCGTCGTCCTCGTCACCGCCGACACCAGCCCCGGGCTCTACTCGGCCGCCATGGACTCCGGCGCCCGCGGCCTGGTCGGCCTGCCCCTCTCGTACGAGGAGCTGGCGCAGCGCGTCCAGGCCGCCTCCGGCTGGTCCGTGGGCGTCCGCCGCCACCTCGGGGCCGGCGCCGAGCTGCACACCGGCCCCGGCGGCACCGTCGTCACCGTCAGCGGCGCGAAGGGCGGCGTCGGCACCACCGTCACGGCCGTCCAGCTCGCCCTGGCGGCCGCCGCCTCCGGGCACACCGTCGCACTGGCCGACCTGGACCTCCAGTCGGGTGACGTCGCCTCCTACCTGGACGTGCAGTTCCGCCGGTCCGTGGTCGACCTCGCCACCATCCAGGACATCTCGCCCCGGGTCCTCCAGGACGCCCTGTACAACCACGAATCCGGCGTGGCCCTGCTCCTCGCCCCGGCCGACGGCGAGCGCGGCGAGGAGGTCACCGACCGCGTCGTACGCCAGACCGTCAGCGCCCTGCGCCACCGCTACGAGGTCGTGGTCGTCGACTGCGGTACGTACATGGACTCGGCCAACGCCGCCGCCGTCGAGATGGCGGACCGCACCGTGCTCGTCACCACCCCGGACGTGATCGCCGTCCGGGCCGCCAAGCGCATGGTCCGGCTCTGGGACCGGCTCCAGGTCCGCAAGGCCGAGGAGACCATCACCCTCGTCAACCGGCACACCCGCCACACGGAGATCCAGCCCGCGCTGATCGAGAAGATCACCGCCACCAAGGTCGCCCGGATCGCCGTTCCGGCCAACTTCAAGGAGCTCCAAGCGGTCGTGGACGCCGGGCGCCTCCAGGACCTGGACGCCAAGTCCACGGTGAAGCAGGCCCTCTGGGGGCTGGCCGGAGAACTCGGTCTGGTCAAGAACGCGGAAGTGGCCGTCCGAGGGGGCAGGCTGAAGGGTGAGCGCGGCCCGTCGGGCGGCCGGCGGGCGCGTGCGAAATGAACGCCGAGGGGGAGCGCCGTGCCATGAACCTCTTACGCGCAGACGTGCGCGGTGACGCCCGCTCCCGCTCCGACCGGGGCCAGACCGCGATCGAGTTCGTCGGCACCCTGCCCCTCATCCTCCTCACCCTCGCCCTGCTCTGGCAGGCGGGGCTCGTCTGCTACACGTACATCCTCGCCGGGAACGCCGCCGACAAGGCGGTCCGGGCCGCCGCCGTCGCGGAGGGCGACCCGGGGGCGGCCTGCGAACGTGCGGCGCGCGAGGACGTTCCCGGTGCCTGGTCGACGACGGTGTACTGCGGTGGCGGATCCGGCGAGCTGGTCACCGCGACCGTGCGCATCGACGTACCCCTCCTGTTCCCCGGGGCGTTCAGCGTGCCCATGCACGCCACCGGCGAGGCCAAGGCCAGGAACGAGCGGCGGGACGCATGGTGACCCGGCGCCGTTCCGGCTCCCCGCAGCGCGGGCAGGCCGCCATCGAGTACGTGGGCGTACTCACCCTGCTCCTCGTCGTCGCGCTGGCCGTGGTCCAGCTCGGCTTCGCCGTGTACGCCGCCCAGCAGGCGGGTACGGCCGCGCGGGCGGCGGCCCGGGTGGCGTCGACCGAGGGCCGGCAGGGCCGGGCGGGCGCGGTGGCCCGGGACTCCATGAGCAGCTGGCTCGCGGACGGGGCGACCGTCAGCACCGGGGCCGGCGCGGAATCGGTGACCGTCACCGTGCGGGTTTCCATCCCCGCTCTGCTGCCGATGTTCTCCTTCGGCTCCGTCGAGAAGAGCGCCACCATGCCGAGCGACTGACCCGGAACCGACCATGCGGCCACAGGAAACGAGGGAGTCGATCACATGAGCCTGCGGGCGCGCATCACCAGCCCCGAACCCGCGAACGGGATGAGCGAGGAGAGCCGGCTCGTCGGCGCCTACCGCGCCAAACTGCTGGAGGAGATCGACCTCGCCGAGATGTCCGCCCTCGCGGCGGCCGACCGCAGGGCCCGGCTCGAACGCGTCCTCGGACACATCATCAGCCGCGAGGGCCCCGTCCTGTCCTCCGTGGAGCGCTCGCAGCTGATCCGCCGGGTCGTGGACGAGGCGCTGGGCCTCGGCATCCTCGAACCGCTCCTGGAGGACGCCTCCATCAGCGAGATCATGGTCAACGGCCCCGAACAGGTCTACGTGGAGCGCGGCGGCCGCCTCGAACTCCTCCCGATGCGTTTCTCCTCCAACGAGCAGCTGATGCAGACCATCGAACGCATCGTCTCCACGGTCAACCGCCGCGTGGACGAGTCGAACCCGATGGTCGACGCCCGGCTGCCCTCCGGCGAGCGTGTCAACGTGGTCATCCCGCCGCTCTCCCTGTCCGGGCCGATCCTCACCATCCGGCGCTTCCCCCGTGCCTTCACGCTCCAGGAGATGATCGCGCTCGGCTCGCTGGACGAGCACATGCTGCTCCTGCTCGCCGGGTTCGTCCGCGCCAAGTTCAACGTGATCGTCTCCGGCGCCACCGGCACCGGCAAGACGACGCTGCTCAACGCGCTCTCCGGGCTGATCCCCGACGGCGAGCGCATCGTCACCATCGAGGACTCCGCGGAGCTCCGGCTCCAGCAGTCGCACGTCATCACGCTGGAGAGCCGCCCGCCCAACGTCGAGGGCAAGGGCCGGGTCACCATCCGCGACCTCGTCCGCAACTCCCTGCGCATGCGGCCCGACCGCATCATCGTCGGCGAGGTCCGGGGCGGCGAGACCCTCGACATGCTCCAGGCCATGTCCACCGGCCACGACGGGTCCCTCGCCACCGTCCACGCCAACAGCGCGGAGGACGCGCTGATGCGGCTCCAGACCCTCAGCTCCATGTCCGAGGTCGAGATCCCGTTCGCCGCGATCCACGACCAGATCAACAGCGCCGTCGACGTCATCATCCAGCTGACCCGGCACGGCGACGGCTCCCGCCGCGTCACGGAGATCGCCGTCGTGGACTCGTACGGCCGCGAGGACTACCGCATCGTCTCCGTCTGCCGCTTCGACGCCCGCCCGATGGCGGCGGACGGGCGCGTGTACGGGCAGTTCGCGTACTTCCCGGTGCCCCGCCGGATCGCGGACCGCTTCTACATGGCGAACGAGACCGTCCCTCCGGCGTTCGGGGTCGCCCATACGGACGAGCAGCTGCTCACCCGTACGCCCACGGCTTGACCCCCCACCCCCTCGCTCGGAAGGCGCTTCCCGACATGGACAACCTGCCGCTCCTGACGGTCGGCGTGACCCTGCTCGCCTGTGTGCTCGCCGTCATCGGTCTGCATGTCTTCGCCTCCGGCCGGGAACAGCAGCGGGCGCTCATCGACCGCCTCTCCCGGACTGGCCCCCTGGCGATCGAGGGGCGCGTCCGGCGCTTCCGGTCCGTCGACCGCAAGCTGCGGCGGACCGGCCTCGGCAAGCGCATCGAGCGGAAGCTCGCGGTCACCGGGCTCGACCTGACGCCCGGCGAGTACGCGGTGTACGTCGTCGCCGCCCTGCTCGGGCTCTACCTCGTCACCGCGGCCGTCTTCGCCTCGTTCTTCGGGCTCCTCGCGGTCCTGATCGGCGCCTGGGGCGGCAACGCCTTCCTCAACTGGCAGCGCGCCAAACGCACCGAGGCGTTCATCAGCCAGCTCCCCGAACTCACCCGCGTCCTCGCCAACGCCACCCAGGCCGGACTCGCCCTGCGCACCGCGATCTCCATGGCCGTCGAGGAGCTGGACGACCCCGCCCACGAGGAACTGCGGCGCGTCGCCGACCGCCTGGCCATCGGGCACTCGCTGGACGACGCCCTCAACGAACTCGTGGAGCGGCTGCCCTCCCGGGAACTGACCGTCCTGGTCTCCACCCTCATCCTCTCCAACCGGGCGGGCGGCACCATCGTCTCCTCGCTGCGCAACCTCACCAACACGCTGGAGGAGCGCAAGGAGACCCGGCGCGAGGTCACCACCCTCCTGTCCCAGGTGAAGGTCACCGCCGTCGCCGTCCCCGTCCTCGGGCTGCTCTTCCTGCTCCTCATCAACACCATGAGGGGCGGCGCACTGGACGACATGGCCGCCGCGACACCCGGCCGCATCGCCATCGTCGTCGCCGCCGGGCTCTACGCCCTCGGCTTCTTCCTGATCAACCGCCTCACGCGCGTCCGCATCTGAGGGCCGGAAGGACACCCACATGGAACTCCTGCTCGCCGCCGTCATGGGGCTCGCCGTCCTCGGCGTCTTCCAGGGCATCCGCATGTACCGCGCGGACGCCAAGCTCCCCGGCGACCTGGCCCTCGCCCTGGAGGTCGGCGCCAGCCGCACCAGCGCCGCCGGGTCGGCCATCGACCGCGTCGGCATGCGGTACGCGCCGCGGGTCCTGTCGCTGATGGGCCCCCGGCGCGTCGACCGCATCCGCCGGAAACTCGACATGGCCGGCAACCCGCGCGGCCTGACGGTCGACCGTTACGCCGCCCGGCGCGCGGTCTTCGGCGGGCTCGGCATCCTGGCGGCCCTGGCCATGCTGATGAACGGGCAGGTGGTCCTGGCCGTCATCCTGCTCGTCTACGGCCTGTTCTGGACGGACGTGATCATCCGGGCGGCCATCGCCCGCCGCAAGGACGACATCGAGCGCACCCTGCCCGACTTCCTGGACGTCCTCGCGGTCGTCGTCTCGGCCGGACTCGGCTTCCGGCAGGCGCTGGAGCGGGTCTCGGAGAAGTACACCGGGCCGTGGTCCGACGAGCTGCGCATCACGCTGCGCCAGATGGACATGGGCGTCAGCAGGCGCGACGCCTTCGACCAGCTCCGCCGCCGCAACGACTCCGAACAGGTCTCGATGTTCGTCTCCGCGCTCCAACAGGGCGAGGAGCTGGGCGCGCCCATCGTCGACACCCTGATCCAGATCGCCAACGACATGCGCCGCACGGACGCCCAGAACGCCCGCCGCAAGGCCGCCAAGGCGGTCCCGAAGGCAACGCTGATCGTCACGAGCTTCATGCTCCCGGGCACGATCATCCTGATCGCGGTCGGCTTCTACTACGCGGCGAACGTGAACATCAATGAGATCTTCGGCAGCTGAGCCCGCGAAGTGCCCTCCCCAGAGGTCCATTTGTGGGACATTCGGAGTTGAGGGGGGCGGGAGGGGCGGCATGGCTGAAAGCGATACGTCTGACGAGCCCCAGGAGTGGGAATGGGCCCGGCAGCCCACGACGCGGGACTTACGGATCATCGTCGACCGATTCCCGGTCGGTCGAACCTGGAGGGGGACATCGCCATGAAGGACATCGCGCTCAGGGCGGTGGTGCGCACGCAGACTTATGTGAACCACTGGGCGCACACCACCGTGGACCGCATGAAGCGCCGGAAGGACGCGGGGCAGGGGGCTATCGAGTATGTCGGCATTACGATTTTGGTGGTGGCGATCGTGGTCGCCTTGCTGAACACGGACTTGGGCGCCACCATCGGGAACAAGTTCACGGCGAAGATCAACTCGGTTCTCAACAGGTGATTGTCCGGCGGAAAGCCGAAGCAGGGCAGGCCGCGCCGCTCTACATTGCGGCGGTGGCGGGTGTGCTCTTCGTCGCGCTGGTTCTATTCGCGTTCGGCGAAGCCGATATTCGGCGGAATGGCGCACAGAGTGCTGCCGATGCCGCCGCACTGGCGGCTGCCAAGGAATCGCGCAGCCGACTGGAGCCGGATCTGAAGGCACACCTCACGGACCCCGAATACCTCGAATCCGTGTTTAGCGCCTCCTACCTCGGGGGAGCGGACGATGCTTGCCGGAAGGCGTCGGACTTCGCTGCCCGGAACAAGGCGGGCAGCGTCCGATGCCGTCCACTGGCCGATGGCAGATGGGGCTACGAAGTCCGTCTGAAATCGGCCAAGGGAATGAGCACGGACATCGTGCCCGGCACGGAAGGCAGGAAGGCGGAAGCCATGGCCGTGGCCGTGATCGAGCCCCGTTGTGCCTTCGTCCCGGCCGAGACCGCAGCCCCCGATGCCGACCCGGGCGCGGACGCGGATCCGCCATCCGTGTCGATCGGCAGGATCCACTGTGACGGCGGCCCGGATTGGTCGGTTGACCCGGAGGACCCGACGCTCGTGCCGGACGTGGCCGACCTCTTCACCGTACGCCTGGCCGAAGACTGACTGAGACTGACCGCAAAGGATAGGGATCGATGACTGCTCGGTACGTGAGGAAAGTGCGCCGGTCCGGTGCCGCCGCGCTCTTGGTAGCGACGTTGGCCTTCTCTGCGGCTGCGTGCGGTGGCGACGATGACGGCAGCGGCCAGGACAAGGGGGCATCGCGCTCTGCGACGTCACAGGGTTCCGGGAAGGCGAAGAGCAAGTCCGCTGAGACGACTCCGGAAACCAACACGGTGCTGACGACCGTCAAGGGGGACTCCGGCGTGGAGATGGTCATCACTTCCGCGATGCGAGATTCGGGTGGATTCCTGACGGTAAACGGGCAGTTCAAGAACACGGGAAGCGGTGCCTACACCACGCCGATTCAATGGAGCGGCCGGGAAACTGCGGTTGCGGCCAACGGTCGGTCTCTCGCAGCGATGATGCTGGTGGATGCGCAGGCGAAGAAGCGCTACTACGTGCTTCGTGACACGGACAACCGCCCGCTGACCACGAGCGGCTACGAGCCGAGCATCGAGGCCGGTGCCACTCTGACGTTCTTCGCCCAGTTCCCCGCGCCCGAGGCGTCCACCCATGAAGTGGGTGTGCAATTCCCCGGCTTCCCCAACGCAACGATCGAGATCTCCGGATGACCCCCCGCCGCGTCACGACAACCCTCCTCGCCGGGGTGGTCGCCCTCGGGGTCGTCGGGGCGGTCGCCCCGCACGCGGTTGCCGATGACAGCCCCTACCCCTCCGCATCCGCCGAACCCCCCGTCGAGATCGACCCCCACGACACCGACCTGAAGCTCCCCGAAGGCGCCACCCTCGCCCCGCCCAAAGTCCTCGACATCAAGTCCGTCATCGAGGACCTCGGCGGCGAGGAGCGCCGCGAGGACACCAACGCGGACATCAAGTTCGCCCTCCAGGCGGAAGTGCTCTTCGGTAAGGACAGCGCCAAGCTCAGCGGTGAGGCCAAGGGGCGGATCAACGCCATCGCCGAGGAGATCAAGCGGCAGGACGCCAAGAAGGTCCGGGTGTTCGGGTTCACCGACGATCTCGGATCGTCCGCGCACGGCGACGTGCTGTCCAAGAAGCGCGCCGAGGCCGTCCACAACGTGCTGGACGAGGCGCTCGGCGGCTCCGGGATCACCTTCGAGATCCGGGGCTACGGCGAGGACTACCCGATCGCCGGCAACGACGACGAGGAGGGCCGCCGCAAGAACCGCCGCGTGGAGGTCTCCTTCCAGCGCGGCGAGGCCGAGACCGGCTCGCAGAGCTGACCCGCACCGCGCGGCGGCGGCCCGCACCAGTGCCGCCGCCGCGCGGGCGCATCAGTACAGCGCCTTGTACGTGTTGAAGCCGTACCCGATCCGCACGCGCTTGTTGAGCTTGCCCGTCCCGGTCGACGTGTACCGGTACAGGTCGCCGTAGCCGTTGACCCCGACCAGATCGGCCTTGCCGTCACCGTTGAGGTCGCCGACCGCGGCGAACTTGTTGTAGATGTCGAACCCGGTACCGATCGTCACGCGTGCCTTGAACGGCGTGGACGCCTTCCCCGTGCCCTCGTACAGATACAGCGTGCCGTCCTTCGCGATGGCCACCACGTCCGCCCGGCCGTCGCCCGTGAGGTCACCCGCGCCGACGATGTGGCGGTACGAGCCGTAGCCGTAGCCCACCTTGATCTTCGCCGCGAGCGCGGTGCCCTTGCCGTTCCCCTGGTACAGGTACAGGTCGCCCTTGGCGTCGCGCGCGAGGATGTCGCCCGCGCCGTCGCCGCTCAGGTCGCCGGGGCCGATGAGGTCGTTGTAGATGTTCCAGCCGTCGCTGATCGCGTGGCCCGCGATGTACAGCCGGCCGTTACGCACCCAGAGGTTGTCGACGCGCCCGTCGTCACCGAGGGAGACGGCGACGCGTGCCCACCCCTCATCGAAGTACGCCCCGTCCTCGCCGCTGCGGGCGAAGAACTCCCCGGTGTTCTTGGAGTGGTACCAGTAGCCGGAGCCGTCGGAGGTGACCCCCATGACGCCGTGCTTGCCGAAGTCCGGGACACCGCCCGCCCCGACGAACATGGCCGCTTTCTGCCACCCGAAGGTGCCGTGGATCCGCGCCCGGTAGTGGCCGTAGCCGGAGAAGCGGTAGATGTACGTGTCGCCGTTCGGTGTGCGGCCCATGAGGTCGCCGTTACCGTCCCCGTTGATGTCGTCCACACCCACGAGCTGGTTGTACGTGTCGAACCCGTAGCCGATCTTGGACGCCACCTTGAAGGGCTTCGCCGCGTCCCCGGTACCCATGTGGAAGTACAGGTCACCGGCGGGGGTCCGGGTGACGACATCGCCGATGCCGTCACCGGTGGAGTCGTTCAGGCCGACGATCTGGTCGTACGCGTTCCAGCCGGAGGCCACCTTGACGGCGGGTTCGAAGGGCTCGCCTTCTGTGTGCCCGTTGCCGGCGTAGAGATAGACGTCACCGGAGGGCGTGCGCGCGATCACGTCGTTCTGACCGTCGCCGGTCAGGTCGCCGGGCGCGACGATCTTGTTGTACTTCTGCCAGCCCTTCCCCGACCAGGTGGGAGGGCCCCCCACGGGGTCCATACCGACAACCGGGTGCAGCGTGAGCGTGCCGGAGGCCGTCAGGGTGAGGAGGTCGGGCTTGCCGTCTCCCTGGAGATCGCCCGGAGCGATGATGTCCTTGTAGACGATCCGGCCGCCCGGGTCAGCGGGGTCGTGGAGCTCGAAGAGGTAGTCCGCTACCGTCCCGCCCACCGACTGGAAGAGATAACCCTCCCGCGTCTGGTAGAGGATGTCGCTCTCGCCGTCGCCGGTGATGTCCATACGCGGCGTCGAGCCGACGGCCTTCGGCGCCTCGGCGCCCTTCGCGTCGGCGCCCTTCGCGTCGTCGGCCGAGGCCGGGGCCGCCAGCAGCATGCCGGCGGAGAGGACGAGCGCGGTGCAGGCCGCGATCCGGCTCGCGCGCTTCGAGCGCGCGCGGCCGGATTTCAGTGAAGACAGGTGCAAGGCCCCCCCAGGGGTGGAATGTCTGTGACCCGGCTGTCCATGAGTCGGCCGGTGTTCATATGACCGACACCGACCCTCCTCGGAGGGGGCGGATTTCAGTCATCGAACCAGCGAGTTATCGGCCAATCAGGCCGCCTCCGTACGTTCCACCACCCGCCCACCGTCCATTTCCAGCCGCCTCCCGTGGAAGCGGTCCCGCAACCGCCGGTCGTGGGTGACGACGACCACCGCGCCCCCGAACCCGGCCAGGGCGCCCTCCAGCTCCTCCACCAGCGCCGGCGCGAGGTGGTTCGTTGGCTCGTCGAGCAGCAGCAGGTCGACGGGTTCGCCGACCAGCCGGGCCAGTTCGATCCGGCGCCGCTGCCCGTAGGACAGCTCGCCCACCCGGAGGCGCAGGTCCGCCGGGCCGAACAGGCCCAGCGACAGCAGGTGTTCCGTGTGCGCGTCGAGGTCACCGCCGCGCCCGTGGGCGTAAGCCTCCGGGAGCGTCAGACCGGCCGGCCAGGGCGTCTCCTCCTGGCGCAGATGCCCGACCCGCCCCCGCGTCCGCACGGTCCCGGCGTCCGGCCGCAGCTCACCCGCGAGCACCCGCATCAGCGTCGACTTGCCGGCCCCGTTCGCCCCCGTGACCAGCAGCCGTTCCGCGCCCCCGATCCGCAGCGCGGGCACGGAGAGGCGCCGGCCGACGCGGACCCCGGCCAGCTCCGCCGCGACCGGAGGCGCGGACGCCCCGGCGGTGGTCACCCGGGCGGCGAACACCAGCGGATCCGGCGGCGGCGCGACCGGCCGCTCCGTCAGCCGCTCGACGCGCTCCTTCGCGTTGCGGATGCGGACCATCGCCCCGTGCCCCCGCCCCCGCGCCCGGAACCCGCCGTGCCCGAACACGCTGAGCGGCACCTTGCGCGGGATCGCGTCCAGCCGGGCCACGTTGGACGCGGCCAGCTCGCGGTTACGGGCCAGCTCGTCGCACCAGTCCGCGTACTCCCGCAGCCTGCGCCGGCGGTCGGCGGCCTTCGCGGCGAGGTAGCCCTCGTAGCCGTCCCCGTACCGGGTCACCCGGCCCTCGCCGACCTCCAGGACCGTCGTGGTGACCCGTTCCAGGAACACCCGGTCGTGCGTCACCGCGAGCACGGTGCCCCGGTGCGCCCGCAGGTGGTTCTCCAGCCAGTCCACCGCCCGGTCGTCCAGGTCGTTGGTCGGCTCGTCGAGCAGCAGCAGCTCCGGCCGGGAGGCCAGCGTCCCCGCCAGCGCCAGCCGCGACCGCTCGCCGCCCGACAGCGTGGACAGCGGCCGGTCCCGGTGCAGGCCGGGCAGCCCGAGACCGTGCAGGGCGATGTCCACCCGCGCGTCGGCCTCGTAACCGGCCCGCGCCTCGTACCGCGCGACCAGCTCCGCGTACGCCTCAAGCGCGGCGGTCAGCTCCGCGCCGGCCAGGCCCGCGAGCCCGCCCTCGGCCCGGCGCATCCGGGCCTCCAGCTGCCGCAGCCCGGCGAGTGAGGCGTCCACCGCGTCCTGGACGGTGTCCCCGGCGGGCAGGGCGAGCGACTGGGCGAGGTAGCCCGTGCCGCCGGGCGCGACGACGGTCAGCTCACCGTTGTCGGGCCGGTCGAGCCCGGCGATCAGCCGGAGCAGCGTGGACTTTCCGGCCCCGTTGTCGCCGATGACGCCGGCCCGCTCGCCGGGCCTGACGGTGAAGCTGACGTCGTCCAGCACGACGCGGTCGTCGTAGCGGCGGGTGACGTTCTGAAGTGTGAGTTGTCCGGTGTGCAAGAGAAGCCCCTGATTCTCGGCCCGTGCCGATCGGCGCGCGGTGGTCGGGGCGCGTCCGCGCACGCCGAGCGCACACCGAGGCACGCGTGCCGGAAGGCAGGCGTCACGGAGCTGCGAAGGCGTGCAGGTGCGGATGCGCAGGAGAATGCGCTACTGCGGAGCGGAGCTCAACGCAGGCGCAGGGGGAATATCACAGAGAACCCATGCACACCAAGGTAGGCGGGGGCAAACACATCGGCAAGCGGTTTTCGGTCAGGACGGGCCGTCAGCAAGGCCGGTCAGGACGGACCGCCCAGCCGGACCGCCCAGCCGGACCGGCACGCCGGGGGAGTACAGCACGCTGGCCGGGGCCCCGCTCGGGGCCGGCAGGCCCGCCGCCTCGATCAGGTTCTCCTCGCAGACGAGCAGGTCCGCGCGGTGCAGGGGCCAGCGGGGGTGGTCGTTGCGCAGATAGGCGGTGCGGCCGAGGACGGACTGGTGCAGGCCCCATCGCGCGGTGAGGAAGTGCTCCAACTCAGTCGGCCGGCCTATGCGTTCGCCGGGGCGCACGGTGATGCGGCTGTACGCGCCGCGAGGGCCGGGTACGCGGCGCGTGCTGGTGTAGCCGATCGTGTCGCCGGCCGCCGCCACCCGCATCCGGGACCACACGTACGGCAGGCCGAAGCCCAGCCGGCCCATCGCCGCGGGGAGCAGGCGGGACGCGTCCAGCGAGCGGAAGACGACCCCGCGCCGCCCCCGCTCGTCCACCGAGTACAGGCGGACGTTCGTCTCGGGGAACGAGCCGAGGTACGGCACACCGGGCAGCCCCAGCCACCCCACCCGGTGCATCCGGAAGGCCACAAGCCCGACGTACGTGACCCCGTCGAACGTGTCGGGCACCGTCCCCGCCGGCAGCAGCCGCGCCACCGCCTCGGGCTCCGCGGCCCAGTGGACGAAGCAGAGGTCGAGCCACTGCTGGGTGAGGAGCGGGCGGCGCAGGACGGCGGGGGCGTCGGGTGTCACGGGCGAGGTCGTCGTCACGGCCCAAGCGTGGCACGGCCGTCCGGCGCGTCCCCCACGGCATCCGGGATCGCGGCGAGATCCGCGATGAGGTCCGGGTCGCGCATCCCGGGCAGCTCGTAGCCCCGGGCCTCGTCCCAGTCGACGTCCAGGTCGTCCATGTGCACCCGCCAGTCGGCGTCCGGCAGGGCCAGGCGCAACTCCGTGACCGAATCCAGCACATGGGCGACCACCGGCAGCAGGCGACCGGGGTCGAACGGCATCTTGGTGGAGCCGTCGAGGACGGTCCCCGGCTCCGCGGTGCGGGGGTCGTACACGTACAGGCTCTCCTCGTCCTCGTACGGGAACGACGCCTGGCGCTCGGTGACGATACGGGCGACGGCGGCCGACTCCGACCCGGTCAGCGGGGTCGCGCGGCGCGCGGTGTAGTAGAGGGAGACGCTCATGGGGAGAGCGTACGAGCGGGGTCCGACAACGGGAGGCGGGCGGCTCCCGCCGGTGCGGAATCGGGTGTAGCGGGCGGGAACGTGAGCAGAAGAGGAGAGGCGGGGGCGCCCCCGTACCCCGGCGCCGCCCCGTCCACACCGCTCACGTCCCCGGAGCCGCAACCGTGTCCAGTCAGTCCAGCGGCACCGCCGCCGGGGCCCCGCCCCACCCCCGCAGAACCCCGCCGGCCGCCCCCGCCCCCGGCAGGGCCCGGCGCTGGCCGCTCGCGCTGCGCCGCACGCCCGTCTCGCTGTGGAACGACGACATATCGGACTGGGCCGCGGCCCTCACGTACTACGCGATCCTCGCGCTGCTGCCCGCGCTCCTGGTGACCGTGTCCGTCATCGGACTCGCCAGCCCGGGCGCCACCGGTGCGCTGATCGCCGACATCACCGCCTTCGCGCCCGCCGAGGCCGCCGCCGCGCTGCGCGAGCCGCTGGAGGCCGCCACCCAGCAGCGCACCGCCGTCTGGCTGCTCGTCGCGACCGGGTCCGTCAGCGCGCTGTGGTCCGCGTCCAGCTATCTCGCGGTGTTCCGGCGGGCGCTGCACGCCATGCACGGCGTGCACGACACCCGGCCGGCGCTGCGCCAGGCGCACATCATCTTGGCGTGGGCGGTCGGGCTGCTCCTGCTGATGATGGCCAGCGCCTTCGCCCTCGTACTCACCGGACCGCTCGCACGCTGGGCGGCGCACCGCCTCGGTCTGACCCATGTGGGGGACGCGGTGTGGGAGGTGCTGAAGTGGCCGGTGCTGCTGTGCCTGGTCGCCGGTCTGATCACGGTCCTCTTCCGCACCGGCCCGGAGCCGGCCCGCCGGGCCCGGCAGGCGGTGCCCGGCGGAGTGCTCGCGGCGCTGCTGTGGCTGGCCGCGTCGGCGGGATTTGCGCTGTACGCCACGTACATCGGCTCCTACAGCCGGCTGTACGGCTCACTGGCGGGGCTGGTGGTGTTCCTGATCTGGGTCTGGTTCACCAACCTGGCGCTGCTGTCCGGGGCCCAGTTCAACGTGGAGCTGGACCGGGCCCGGAGCGACTAGTCCCCCGTGGTCCCGTCCACGATCTCGCGGATGATGTCGATGTGGCCGTTGTGACGGGCCGTCTCCTCGACGAGGTGCAGCAGGATCCAGCGCAGGTCTTGGCTCGTGCCGTTCGAGCGCTTCTGCTCGGCCCGCGTGTCCAGGTCGTGGGCCGCGACCAGCTCCCGGTAGCGGGCGCTCTGCTCCTCGTACTCCTTCAGTACGTCGGCGAGCGGCATGTCGACGGCGATCCGCATCTCGCGGTCCGGGTCCTCGTCCGTCCACGGGCCCTCGTCCTCGCCGCCGAGGAAGACGACCTCGAACCAGTAGTACTCGACCCAGCGCAGATGGTTGACCACCCCCGCGATCGTCATCAGCGGGGAGCCGGGCAGGGGCGCCCGCACGGCGTCCTCCTGCGAGAGCCCTTCGCACTTGGCGAGCGCGGTGGCGCGGGTGTAGTCGAGGAAGGTGGTCAGCTGGGTGCGCTCGTCCCAAGCGGGAGGCGTATCGGTGCGTGTCATCGCCGCACAGCTTCCCGGGGGCGGGGCGGGCTTGTCCACCGCTTATGTGCCGAAGCGCGGGGCGGGGTTGTCCACCGCTCATGTCCCGATGCGCGGGGCGGGCTTGTCCACCGCTCAGGTCCCGGCGCGCGGGGCCGGCTCCCGCGGCGCCGGATGTCCGGGCCCGAGGAACACGGCGAGGTCCGGGCCCTCCGCGGGGCCGGGCACCCGGCGCCAGCCGAGCCGCCGGTAGAGGCGCACCGCGGGCCCGGCGTCCGCCGAGGTCAGCAGCCAGCAGCGGCCCCCGGGGGCGGACGCGGTGACGGTCTCCAGGAGCGCGGCCGCCAGGCCGGCCCCCCGGGCGTGCGGGGCGAGCGCGAGTTCGTCCACCTCCAGCGCGCCGACGAGCCAGGCTGCCGTCCGTCCGGGGCCCAGGAGCGAGGCGACGGCCGCGTAGGCGCGGGTGGACGGGAAGGGGGAGCCGGTGGTCCAGGCCGTCGCGAACCCCACCACCGAGGCGGCGTCCGGATTCTCCGGGTCACCGCTCAGCGCGAGTGCGGCCCGGAATCCGGGGCGGGCGGCGTCCTCCGCCAGGCGGCGGACGTAGCCGTCGGCCTGCTCCGGGTCCTCGTGCCACGGAGGGCCCGCGAACGCCTCCGCATAGGTCTGCCGTATCCCGTCCCGCCGCGCCAACAGCGCGTCGGCGTCGCTCGGTTGGACCCACATCACCATGTCGCGACTCCCCGCAGCCCCCGCCCGTCGGACCGGCCGGCCCGCCCGGCGAGTCTACGAGCCGCCCCCGCGCACACGGGCGCCCCGTCGACGCGGTCGCGCGCGGACACCGTGCACCGGCCGCCCCCGTGCGCACGGGCGCCCCGGACCAGGGGTTGCCCGTACGCTCGGGTACCGACCACCCGCCGGCCCCCCACGCCGCCGCTCCGTGCGGTGACGCGGGCGGGGCGGGCAGCCACCACGAGTACCGAGGTGACGCGCCGATGAGTGACGGTTTCTTCTGCTCGTACCACCTGTGCTGGAGCCGCCCCGACGCCGAGTCGCTGCTCGGCGACCTGGAGGCGGCGGGTGTGCGGGCCGACCACCCGGTCACCCGGCGCATCACCCTGATCAGCCCCGGAGCCGACCCCTCCGGTACGCAGTCCTGGGTGAGCCGGGACCAACTCGTGCTGCTGGCCGGGCTGCAACGCCTCGACCGGGTCGACTTCCTGCTGTGGCTGCCCGATGGCGAGGAGATACGGGCCAAGGTCAGCCGGGGCGGCGACGGCACGGTGGAGCTGCGCTTCGGCCTCGGCGCGCCGGCCCGCGACGCCCGGGAACGGGCGGTCCGCGCTGTGCGCGAGGCGATAGGGCGGGCATCGCTGCTCTGCGTGGGCTTCGTGCTCGACCGCGAGGGCGCGTCGGCGGCCACCGACTGGGCGGGGTTCATCGTCAAGGGGGCGGTGTACTTCGACTGCTGGCCGGACACGCTCGCGCTGCTGCCCGAAGTGGCCGCCGCGCAGCCGCAGCTGTCCGGCGTGAACTCCTTCCAGCAGTCACCGTGGGTCGTCTACGGCAGCGACGTGCCCCGCAGATAGACGGCGGGTGCCTACGGAGCCTGCTCGACCCGGACCTGCACCCCCGGGCGCAGCCCCCACGCCGCCATCGCGCCCGCCTCCGCCTCGATCACATGGCGGCCGCGCGGCCGGGGCAGCCCGAGCCGGCCCGGGCGCATCGTGTGGACCGCCAGCACGTTGAACCTCCGGTCCAGATAGGCCACATCGATCGTGAACCGCATCCGGAAGGAGTGCACGCTCCCGCACGGCGTGATCATCAGCGCCCCGTCGACCCCGTCCCGGCCGAGCAGTCCGCGCGCCCGGTGCCGGTAGGAGGCCGCGATCCGCAGCGGCACCCGGATCTCGGTCACGCCGTCCCGGTCCGTGATCGTCAGCGTTCCCGTGCCATCGCGCCATCGAGCCATGGCCCCGACGGTAGCGGCGACCGGACCGCCGCCGGGCCCGAATCCACAGGCCCAACCCCCGCCCGGACCACGCCGATTAGGATCGCTGGGGTGTACGCCATGCTGATAGGGGTCGCCGCGCTCTGGGGCGCCGCGACCGGGCTCCTGGTCCCGCGCGCCGCCTACCGGTTCTCCGTTCCGCCCGGCGAACCCTGGCGGGACGCCTGCCCGGCGGGCCACCCGCTCACCGGCCCCGCCCGCGCCTGGCTGGGCGCGGCACGCTGCGGCGGCTGCGCGGAGGGGGCGGTCGCGGAGGTGCGTACGGGGGCGTCCGGCGCCGTGACAGCCGAGGGAGCGCCCCGCCCCGCCCCCCACCGCCTCGCCCCCGTCGTCACCGCGCTCGCCTGTGCCGCCCTCGCCTGGTCGACCGGCACGCGGCCCGAGCTGGCGGCCTGGCTGCTGCTCGCCCCGGTCGCCGTGCTCCTCGCGAGCATCGACCACCGCGTGCACCGCCTGCCGGACGGGCTGACCCTGCCGGCCGCCGGAGCCGCCGCCGTACTCCTGGGCCTGGCGGCCCTGCTGCCGGAACACGCGGGCTCCTGGCTCTCCGCCCTCCTCGGCGGGCTCGTCCTGGGCGCGTTCTACTTCCTGCTCTTCCTCGTCAACCCGCGCGGCATGGGCTTCGGCGACGTCAAACTGGCCCTCTCCCTGGGCACGGTCCTCGGCTGGTACGGCTGGCCGGTCGTCTTCGCGGGCGGCTTCGCGGGGTTCCTGTTCGGCGCGGTGTACGGGGCAGGACTCGTCGCGCTGCGCCGCGCGAACCGCAAGACGGGCATCCCGTTCGGCCCGTTCATGATCGCGGGAGCCTTTCTGGGGCTGCTCTTCGGCGGACTGGCGGCCTGACCGCAGCGGGGTCAGCGCGTCCGGGCGCTGTGGCGCGCCACGCGGGCGCGGTTCCCGCAGGCGGGGCTGCACCACTGCTGGCCCGTGCGCAGGGCCGAGAAGAACAGCACGCAGCTGGGCGCCGGGCAGCGCCGCAGGAGTGCGCGGCGCGGCGAGGTCAGCAGCCGCGTGGCCGACGCGCAGACCTGGGCGGCCACGATGTCCATCACCCGTACCCCGTCCGGCCATTCGAGCCGCGGCCCGGCGTCGGTCCAGCCGACCGCGGCCTGCTGCACGCCCTGCGCCCTCTCGGTCACCAGGCCGAGCGAGGCGGTGGGCGGCCGCCCACCGTCGACCAGGGCATCGAGCAGGTCCCGTACGGCCTCGCGGACGGCGAGCGCGGTCGTGACGTCCGGGGCTCCCATCACTACGGGGGCTACGTCGCTCATGCCGAGGCGCGGGCGGTACGCGTCGACCCAGTGGGCCAGCCCGTGCGGGGTGCCGATCTCGTCGATCAGGGCGCCCGCCTCGTAATGCCACGAGCTGGTGAACTCGACCGCCAGGGGCTCAAGGGGGCGGATTTCGAGCGTGTCCTTGCCGTGTGTCGTCATTCCGGCCCTCCCTGCCCCGCGCGTAGGCGGATTCTTCCAGGTTCCGCGAACGGCCGCGCGATCGGGCGGTTGCGGGTAGATTCACCTCATCGATGCTAACGGGCAAGCCATTAGCGTCGGCCTCGAAGGGAACCCGACACGATGACGCAGACCAGGCCCCCGGCCGAGGTCCCCGCCCCCGCGCGCCCCTGGCACGCGACGCAGGCGCCGCCCCGGCCGAAGCCGCTGACGACGCTGGTCGCCACGGCGACCAGCGTCGCCGCCCTGACCCTCCTGGTGGCACTGGGAGAGTGGTCGCACCAGGTCCTGCTCATCCCGCCGCTGGCGGCCAGCATGGCGTTGATCGCGGGCGCCTCCCAGACACCTCTCGGGCAGCCCCGCAGCGTGATCGGCGGCCAACTCGTCTCCGCCCTGACCGGCTTCCTGGTCCTCGCCGTCCTCGGACAGGGCGTCTGGTCCTCCGGCATCGCGGGCGGCCTCGCGCTCGGCGCGATGCTGCTGCTCCGCGTCGCCCACTCACCCGCCGCCGCAACAGCCGTGATCGTGGCCGCGACCGCCCCCTCCACCGGCCCGTTCCTCGCCCTGCTGGCCGCGGCGACGGTCCTGCTGGTACTGGTGGGCCTGGTCGGGAACCGCCTCAACAGGCAGGCGTATCCGGTCTACTGGTGGTGAGCCGGCCTCGCCCGTAAAGCGGTCGCGGGCGGACCGTTCCGGCTGGGATCATCGGGCCATGCCCGAAACGCCCGATACCCCGCCCACGCCCGGCGAAGCCGCCCGGTTCGACGCTCTCGTCGCCGAGGCGGACCGTGTCTCCGTCGATGGGTGGGACTTTTCCTGGCTCGACGGGAGGGCGACCGAGCAGCGGCCCTCCTGGGGGTACGCGCGGGCCATGGGGGAGCGGATGGGGCGGGCGCGGGCCGCGCTCGATGTGCAGACGGGCGGGGGTGAGGTGCTGGCCTCCGTGCCGGAGTTGCCGCCGCTGGTCGTCGCCACCGAGTCCTGGCCGCCGAACATCGCCCGGGCCACCGCGTTGCTGCACCCGCTCGGAGTGGCCGTCGTCGCGGACGAGGACGAGCCGCCGCTGCCGTTCGGGGACGGGGCGTTCGACCTGGTGGTCAGCCGGCATCCGGTGACCACGTGGTGGGACGAGATCGCCCGGGTGCTGGCCCCTGGCGGCACGTACTTCTCGCAACAGGTGGGCCCCGCCAGCGTCTTCGAGCTCGTCGAGTACTTCCTCGGGGCGCAGCCCCCGGAGGTGCGCGAGGCGCGCGACCCGGAGCGGGCGCGGGCCGACGCCGAGGCGGCCGGGCTCCACGTCGTGGACCTGCGGTCGGAGCGGCTGCGCACCGAGTTCTTCGACATCGGGGCCGTCGTCTACTTCCTGCGCAAGGTGATCTGGATGGTGCCCGGCTTCACGGTCGAGGCGTACCGGCCCCAACTCGCCGCACTGCACCACCGGCTGGAGACCGAGGGCCCGTTCGTCGCCCACACCACCCGTTTCCTGATCGAGGCACGCAAACCCGCGTGAGGCCAACGCCCCCACACGGCCCGAAAAATGGCACTCTGGTCGCGAGCGCTCGGGGAAGGAGCTGGCCATGGACCTCGGCACCGACGGGGACGCCGCGCACGGCCCGCGCCGGGGTGGCGCCGAGTGGCTCAAGGGGGCCAGGATCGTCGGCGTCCTCGGGATCTTCTACCGCCCCGAGGGCCGGATGGGCGAGCCGGAGGCCGTCTCGTTCGTGCTGGACGACGGCCAGTCGGTCCGGCTGACCTGCGCCTCCGACGGCACCCTGCATGTGGGCGCCGGCACCTGGCCGCGGCTGCCCGACTGGTGTGTGCCCGCCGCCCAGTGGGAGTTCGCCGAGCTGGCCGGTCTGCCGCAGCCCCCGGAGGGCGGCTGGACGGTGCTGAGCACGGACGAGCGCCGGGACGCGCGGGGCGAGGTCCACGAGGCCGTGATCCGCTGCGAGGGCGGCCGCTTCGTGGTCGTCGGCGGGGACACCGTCGGCGTCCGCTTCACCCGGGGCCACCGGGGCGCTGCCGCCGCGACGTGACGGAATGGCATCGGGTGCCAACTCCCGCCGTCACACGCCGGGTTCCCGGCCCATACTCGTACGCATGACCTCCGCGAGACGTACGCCCCCGCTCCGCGCCGCTGCGACCGCCCTCCTGATCGGCGCGGCCCTCGCGGGCTGCGGTACCGAGGTGGTGTACAACGACGGTTCCCCCTCCCCGGCCGCCTCCGCGTCGGGCCCGAGCGGCGACCAGGGCGGCGACCAGGGCGGCGAGCAGGGCAACGACCAAAGCGGGGAGCAGGGCGGCGACGCCAATCCGCACTACGCCGAGAACCACGCCTTCCAGTCCACCCTCGACCTGTCCGACGCGGACCGCGTCCGGGGAGAGGCCGAGGTGAAGCGGGTGAAGCAGGCGCTGGCCGCGCTCGCGGAGGGGCAGAAGTCCACCGAGGACGCGGTCTTCCACGCGCTCCACGCCCTCGGATACCCGGACGGATCGGTCACCACGGCCACCTTCGGGACGGGCCGCACCTCCTTCACCGTAACCCTCGGGACCCTCTGCCTGGACGGCTCGCTGGACGGCATGGTCAACGGTCTCGTCAACGCCGAGGCGCACGGTCGCTACATGGAGGGAACGGGCTGCGTGAAGCCGCGCGGCGGCCACTGACGAGCGGAATGTGGACATCCTGTGGACGTCTCGGGCGTGTTTCCGGTGCCCGTCCCGGGGTGGGTGGTGTTCTCGCAGGTCAGAGGCGTACGGCGAGGGCCGACCGGTGACCGGAGCGAAGCCTTTCACTCTCGGAGAGTAATTATTTCGCGCCGCGGCACCCAGCATCACTTACGAAGGGTTATGGTGGAAACCCCCCCTCGGGCCGGTCCGTAACCCCCCCCACGGACCGGCCCGTTTTTTGTGCCCGGCGCCGGGCCGGGCGGGCGTTCAGCCCCGCGCGGCCCAGATGTTGGTGCCCTCGGTGTCGACGGCGAAGGCGTCGATCTCCTTCAGCTCCTCGGCCGACAGCTCCGGGCCCGCCAGCGCCGCGACGTTCTCCTCCAGCTGCCCCACGCTCGACGCGCCGATCAGCGCGGACGTCATCCGGCTGTCGCGCAGGACCCACGCCAGGGCCAGCTGGGCGAGCGACTGGCCCCGGCGGCGCGCGATGTCGTTCAGCCCGTTCAGCCGGCGCACCACCTCCTGCGACAGCAGGTCCGGGTCGAGCGACTTGCCCTGGGTGGCCCGCGAGCCCTCCGGGATGCCGTTCAGGTACTTCCCGGTCAGCAGCCCCTGGGCCAGCGGGACGAAGGAGATGCAGCCCATCCCGGCCGCCTCCAGCGTGTCCAGGAGCCCGTCGTCCTCGGTCCAGCGGTTGATCATCGAGTAGGACGGCTGGTGGATCAGGGCCGGGACGCCCATCTCCCGCAGCAGCCGCGCCGCCTCGGCGGTCTGCGCCGAGTTGTACGAGGAGACCCCCACGTACAGCGCCTTGCCCTGCTGTACGGCGGAGGCCAGCGCCCCCATCGTCTCCTCCAGCGGAGTCTCCGGGTCGAAGCGGTGCGAGTAGAAGATGTCGACGTAGTCCAGGCCCATCCGCTTCAGCGAGGCGTCCAGCGACGACAGCAGGTACTTGCGCGAGCCCCACTCCCCGTACGGGCCGGGGTGCATCTCGTACCCCGCCTTGGTCGAGATCAGCAGCTCGTCCCGGTACGGGGCGAAGTCCTGGCGGAAGAGCTTGCCGAAGTTCAGCTCGGCCGAGCCGGCCGGCGGGCCGTAGTTGTTGGCCAGGTCGAAATGGGTCACCCCGAGATCGAAGGCGCGGCGCAGGATGGCCCGCTGGGAGCCGAGCGCCCGGTCGTCGCCGAAGTTGTGCCAGAGGCCGAGCGAGACGGCCGGGAGCTTGAGCCCGCTGCGTCCGCTGCGGCGGTACTCCATGGAGTCGTAGCGGGTCGCGGCGGCCTGGTAGGGGGAAGAGGAATCAGTCACGATTATCTCTTTATCACGGACTTGTGACAGGCCGAGTTGGGTGGGTGCGGCGCCCGCGCAGTAATGTGGCCTGACGGGACTGCCATGACACGGCGGGGCGATCCGCCCCCTTCCAGTGCGGCGATCCGATCCCCAGGGGACGACCCCGGACCCCTGGCGAAGGGGCCGGCGGGCCCGCACGGAACCGAGAGGTGGACTCAGTGAACTTGCGCGACCTGGTGTACGGGCTCTACGCGCGCCGGGTGGAGGCCCGCCTCGACCATTCCCAGGTGCCCAAGCACATCGGCGTCATCCTCGACGGCAACCGGCGCTGGGCGAAGGCGTCCGGCGGCACGGCGGCCGAGGGCCACCAGGCCGGGGCCGACAAGATCAAGGAGCTCCTGGGCTGGTGCAGCGAGACCGACGTCGAGGTCGTCACGCTCTGGCTGCTGTCCACCGACAACTTCGACCGGCCCGAGTCCGAGCTGACCCCGCTCCTCGGCATCATCGAGAACACGGTGCGCGGCCTGGCCGCGGACGGCCGCTGGCGGGTCCACCACGTCGGCACGCTCGACCTGCTGCCCGCCCACACCCAGACGGTCCTCAAGGAGGCCGAGCAGGCCACGGTCGGGGTCGACGGGATACTCGTCAACGTCGCCGTGGGCTACGGAGGCCGGCAGGAGATCGCCGACGCCGTGCGCTCCCTGCTCCTCGATCACTCCGCCAAGGGCACCTCCTTCGAGGACCTGGCCGAGATCGTCTCCACCGACCTGATCTCCGAGCACCTCTACACGCGCGGCCAGCCCGACCCCGACCTCGTCATCCGCACCAGCGGCGAGCAGCGCCTCTCCGGCTTCATGCTCTGGCAGAGCGCGCACTCGGAGTACTACTTCTGCGAGGTCTTCTGGCCGGCCTTCCGCCGGGTCGACTTCCTGCGGGCCCTGCGCGACTACGCCGCCCGCCACCGGCGCTACGGAGGCTGAGCCCGGCGGGCTCAGCCCCGCCGTCCCCCGGAAGAGATCCTGTCGGCATGGCCGGCCGGGTAAGAGGGCATATCCCTGACAGGCCGGCGCCCGGTCGCCAACCAGGTGGGCGCCGATGACAAGCGGGATGCTCCGCGACGGCCCGCCGTCGCACGCCAGCCTCTTCCGAGGGGGTACGTCCTTCCGTGGTGACCAGCACAAAGCGCCGCCTGCCCGACAGGCGCACCTACGTTCTCGACACCAGCGTCCTGCTGGCCGATCCGAACGCCATGGCCCGATTCGACGAGCACGAGGTCGTGCTCCCCGTCGTCGTGGTCACGGAACTGGAGGCCAAACGGCACCATCCGGAGCTCGGTTACTTCGCCCGCCAGGCCCTGCGCCTGCTGGACGACTTCCGGGTCCGCTACGGCCGGCTGGACGCGCCGATCCCCCTCGGGGACCTCGGCGGGACGCTCCGCGTCGAGCTCAACCACTCCGATCCCGGCGTTCTGCCCGCCGGCTACCGGTTGGGGGACAACGACTCACGGATCCTGGCGGTCGCGCGCAACCTCCAGGCCGAGGGGTACGACGTCACGGTCGTCTCCAAGGACCTCCCGCTGCGCATCAAGGCCTCATCGGTCGGCCTCCTCGCCGAGGAGTACCGCGCGGAGCTGGCGATCACCGACTCCGGCTGGACGGGCATGGCCGAACTGCCCCTCGCGGCCGATCAGGTGGACCTGCTCTTCGCCGAGGAGACGCTGTACGTCCCCGAGGCCGCCGAGCTGCCCGTCCACACCGGCCTGGTCCTCCAGTCCGAGCGCGGCAAGGCGCTCGGCCGGGTGACGCCCGAGGGCAATGTGCGGCTCGTCCGCGGCGACCGGGAGGCGTTCGGCATCCACGGCCGCAGCGCCGAACAGCGCATCGCCCTGGACCTGCTGCTCGACCAGGAGGTCGGCATCGTCTCGCTGGGCGGCCGGGCCGGCACCGGCAAGTCGGCGCTGGCGCTCTGCGCGGGGCTCGAAGCGGTGCTGGAGAGAGGACAGCACAAGAAGGTGATGGTCTTCCGCCCGCTGTACGCGGTGGGCGGGCAGGAGCTCGGCTATCTCCCCGGCAGCGAGGCCGAGAAGATGAGCCCCTGGGCGCAGGCAGTCTTCGACACCCTCTCGGCCGTCTCCGGGCGCGAGGTCATCGAAGAGGTGCTGGGGCGCGGCATGCTGGAGATCCTGCCGCTCACCCACATCCGGGGCCGCTCCCTGCACGACGCCTTCGTGATCGTGGACGAGGCGCAGTCGCTCGAACGGAACGTCCTGCTGACCGTGTTGTCCAGGATCGGGACGAATTCCCGGGTCGTCCTCACGCATGACGTGGCCCAGCGGGACAACCTCAGGGTCGGCCGTTACGACGGTGTGGTCGCCGTGGTCGAGAAGCTGAAGGGGCACCCGCTCTTCGCCCATGTGACGCTCACACGTTCGGAGCGTTCCCGCATCGCCGCACTGGTGACCGAAATGCTGGAGGAAGGTCAGATCTGATACGGGTTGGGACGTTGACGCCGCCCGGCGGGCCAAGCAGCCTAGCCGGGCGGCGGCGTGTTGCGGCGCCTTTTCCGTAATTCGGGTCCGCCAAACGGGGTGTGACCTTTCACACGCAACGGAGAATTGCTTCCCCCGGTCCCGTTCCGGCAGAGTCTTGCTTCCGTCAGGCCCCGCATACGGCACACCGGCACCTCCAGAGGCGCCACGCACCACACAACTCAACAACCGCCGTCCGTATGCCGCCCGCGAGCACCACGCGGCGCTCCTCCAGGGGAGTCGCCCACCGGGCCCGTGCCTCCCGTGACCCAAGCAGTAGGGAGGCCAGTGTCAAGGGCACGATTGCGCCCGCGAGGTCACCTAAGCGGGCGATGCTGGAAGGACACCGTGTGAGCCGGATTTCGGTCCGGGGGTTCGCCGTGGCATCAGCCACCGCGGTCACCACCGTAGGCGCCGTCGTAGGCGTTGCATCGGGCAGCACCCCTGCTGCCGACGACAACAACTTCGAGGCGACCGCAGCCGACACCACGCTGCTCGCAGACATTCCCGCGGGCCAGCAGGCCCAGGTGCAGACCGCTTCGCTGACGCAGCAGGCCGACGCCCAGGCGTCCGCCGCCGACGCCGCCGCGAAGAAGTCCGCGGAGGAGACCGCGCGCGTCCAGGCCGCCAAGGACGCCAAGTCCAAGAAGCAGGCCGCCGAGGACAAGCTGGAGCGCGAGCGCGAGGCGAAGAAGAAGGAAGCCCAGGAGCGCGCAAGCCGCTCCGAGGTCCGTTCCACTTCGTTCGCCGTGCAGAGCTCCTACAGCGTGGCCGAGGTCCAGGCGATGGCTCGCCAGATGATGCCCGCCGACCAGTTCCAGTGCTTCAGCAACATCGTGAACCACGAGTCGAGCTGGAACTACCGGGCGAGCAACCCGGGCTCGGGCGCCTACGGTCTCGTACAGGCCCTCCCCGGCTCCAAGATGGCTTCGGCCGGCGCCGACTGGATGACCAACCCGGCCACCCAGATCAAGTGGGGCCTCAGCTACATGAACAGCGCGCGCTACGGCAGCCCGTGCGCCGCCTGGTCCTTCTGGCAGGCCAACCACTGGTACTAGAACCAGGGTTCACCTGCGCAACCTCGTGAAGCCCCTCGCCGTCCTTCGGTGAGGGGCTTCACGCGTGTACGGTCGTGCGGAACGCTCCCGGGGGAGCGGTGGGGAGAGCGGACGGGGGTAGAGGAAGCGTTATGTCGAAACTGCCGGGGTGGCTCGGACAAGTGGGTGCTGAGCTGAGCAGGCTGAGCGAGCGCCTTGATGAACGACGGGCCGAGACGGAGGCCGACGACCCCCTGCCCGGGGGCACGGACCCGGCGGGGACCGGGAAGGACGAGGCGGCCCCCGTGGACCAGGTGCCCGCTCCGCCCTCCTACGCGCCCACCGTGGCCGCGCGGCCCGATCCGGTCGCGGCGATCCCGTGGGGGATGCGGGTCGCGGCCGAGGCGGGCTGGCGGCTGCTGGTGCTGGCGGGGACCCTGTGGGTGCTGATGCGGGTCATCAGCGCCGTACAGCTGGTCGTACTGGCCTTCGTCGCCGCGCTGCTCGTCACCGCGCTGCTCCAGCCGACCGTGGCCCGGCTGCGGCGCCACGGGCTGCCGAGGGGCCTGGCGACGGCCGTCACCGCGATCTCCGGCTTCGTCATCATGGGCCTGGTCGGCTGGTTCGTGGTGTGGCAGGTCATGGACAACATCGACACCCTGTCCGACAAGGTGACGAAGGGGATCGACGACCTCAAGAACTGGCTCCTGGACAGCCCGTTCCATGTGACCGACAAACAGATCAACGACATCGCCAAGAACCTCAGCGACACCGTCGGCACCAACACCGAGGCGATCACCACCGCGGGCCTCCAAGGCGTCACCGTGGTCGTGGAGTTCATGACCGGCGCGCTGCTCGCGATGTTCTCGACGCTCTTCCTGCTCTACGACGGCGCGCGCATCTGGCAGTGGGTGCTCAAGCTGGTGCCCGCGCAGGCGAGGCCCGGGGTCGCCGGGGCCGGTCCGCGCGCCTGGCGGACGCTGACCGCCTATGTGCGCGGCACGGTCATCGTGGCCCTGATCGACGCGATCTTCATCGGGCTCGGGATCTACTTCCTCAACGTGCCGATGGCGGTGCCGCTGGCCGTCTTCATCTTCCTGTTCGCCTTCATCCCGCTCGTCGGCGCGGTGGTCTCCGGGGCGCTGGCGGTGGTCGTCGCGCTCGTCACGGAGGGCGTGTTCACCGCGCTGATGGTGCTGGCCGTGGTCCTCGCCGTGCAGCAGATCGAGGGCCATGTCCTCCAGCCGTTCATCCTGGGCCGGGCGGTGCGGGTGCACCCGCTGGCCGTGGTGCTCTCGGTCGCGGCGGGCGGCATGGTCGCCGGGATCGGCGGTGCGGTGGTGGCGGTGCCGCTGGTCGCGGTGACCAATACGGTGGTCGGCTATCTGCGCAGTTACGGGCAGGAGGAGTCGCGCCGCCACTCGCCGCCCCCGCACGGGTCGACCGCGCTGGACGCGGCGCCCGCCCCGGC
Source organism: Streptomyces sp. NPDC097595 (assembly GCF_044761525.1). NCBI lineage: Bacteria > Bacillati > Actinomycetota > Actinomycetes > Kitasatosporales > Streptomycetaceae > Streptomyces > Streptomyces sp. NPDC097595. The sequence goes on from NZ_JBIWCN010000015.1 coordinate 151,314, forward strand.
CTCCGGCGCCCCGCCGGAGAAGCCGGACAAGGGCGGGGACGAGCCGTCGCCGGACGCCTCGTAGCGCGTACGCACAGAAGAAGGGCCCCTCGGACGGTCGGTCGTCCTCGGGGCCCTTCCCGTATTCAGAGTACGGCGCCTACTCGGCGAGTACCGCCTCGGCGTCGAGAGTCACACCCACCGCCTGGATCACCGAGGCGATCTTGACGGCTTCCTGGATGGTCTCGCGGTCCACGCCGGCCTTGCGGAGCACCTGCTCGTGCGAGTCGAGGCACTGGCCGCAGCCGTTGATCGCGGAGACGGCGAGCGACCACAGCTCGAAGTCGATCTTCTCCACGCCCGGCTTGCCGATGACGTTCATCCGCAGACCCGCGCGCAGGTTCCCGTACTCGGGGTCCGAGAGCAGGTGGCGGGTGCGGTAGAAGACGTTGTTCATCGCCATGATGGCGGCGGCCGACTTCGCGGCGGTGTACGCCTCCGCGGAGAGGTTGGCCTTCGCCTCCGGCTCCAGCTCGCGCAGCACCTTCGGCGAGCGCGAGGCGATCGCGCAGGCCAGGACGGTGCCCCAGAGCTGCTGCTGCGGGAGCTCGCTGTTGCCGATGACCGAACCGAGGTTCAGCTTCAGGTCCTTGGCGAAGTCCGGTACGGCGGACTTCAGTTCGTCGAGAGCCATAGCGGTATCAGCTCACTCGCCCGAGAGGAGCGCGACCGGGTCCAGGGTGTTCTCGCCCTTGGTCCAGTTGCAGGGGCACAGCTCGTCGGTCTGCAGAGCGTCGAGGACCCGCAGGACCTCCTTGGGGTTACGGCCCACGGAACCGGCGGTCACCATCGTGAACTGGATCTCGTTGTTCTGGTCCACGATGAAGACGGCGCGCTGGGCGAAGCCGTCCTCGCCCTCGATGCCGAGGTCACGCATGAGCTCGTGCTTCGAGTCGGCCATCATCGGGAACGGCAGGTCGGTCAGGTCCGGGTGGTCCTTGCGCCAGGCGTGGTGCACGAACTCGGAGTCGCCGGAGAAGCCGAGGATCTGGGCGTCACGGTCGGCGAACTCCTCGTTCAGCTTCCCGAAGGCGGCGATCTCGGTGGGGCACACGAAGGTGAAGTCCTTCGGCCACGCGAAGACGACCTTCCACTGACCCTCGTAGGTCTTGTGGTTGATCTGCTCGAACTCCTTGCCGCTTTCCAGCGACACGCAGGCGGTCAGGTCGAACTCGGGGAACTTGTCACCGACAGTGAGCACGCGCTCTCCTTGCAGCGTAGGTTCTCCCCTTTTGAGGGAGTTCCTGGGGGTTGGACGGTCTCCACCTTGGCACAGAGTGCATTGATCGCGGAAATAGCTACACTCGGTCGTGATGATCGGAGGTGCCTATCAGTGGCGCAGAGCAATCCGGGCAACCGGCCCAAACAGCCCAGCCTCTCGCAGCTGCGCGCCTTCGCCGCCGTCGCCGAATATCTGCACTTCCGGGACGCGGCGGCCGCAATCGGGATGAGTCAGCCCGCGCTCTCCGGGGCCGTGTCCGCGCTGGAGGAGGCACTGGGTGCCCAGCTCATCGAGCGTACGACGCGCAAGGTGCTGCTCTCGCCCGCCGGGGAACGGCTCGCGGTGCGGGCGCGCGTCGTGCTCGACGCCGTCGGCGAGCTGATGGAGGAGGCCGAGGCGGTCCGCGCCCCCTTCACCGGAGTGCTCAGGCTCGGCGTGATCCCGACCGTCGCCCCGTATCTGCTGCCGGCCGTGCTGCGGCTGGTCCATGAGCGCTACCCGGCCCTCGACCTCCAGGTCCACGAGGAGCAGACCTCCTCGCTGATCGAGGGGCTGGGCGCCGGACGGCTCGACCTGCTGCTGCTCGCCGTGCCGCTAGGTCGTGTCCGGAATGTCCCGCCTGGCCCGCGACGCCTGGCACGCACTCTCGCCGCACCGGCCGAAATCCCAAGTACGTCCAGTACGAGGGATGTCGGCCGGCACGCCGAGAGCACGCACCATGCGCCGCAGGCCACGCCCTCCGGGCGTACGGCGGGACATCCCGGACACGACCTAGGCGTCCCCGGGGTCAGCGAGCTCCCCCTCTTCGACGAGGACTTCGTGCTCGTCATGGACCGGGGCCACCCGCTCGGCGGGCGCGCCGACATCCCCCGCGACGCGCTCCGCAAGCTCCCGCTGCTGCTCCTGGACGAGGGGCACTGCCTGCGCGACCAGGCGCTCGACATCTGCCGCGAGGCCGGCCGGACGGAGGGGACCCCGGTCACGACGACCGCGGCCGGGCTCTCCACGCTGGTGCAGCTGGTGGCCGGGGGCCTCGGGGTCACGCTGCTGCCGCGCACCGCGGTCACCGTCGAGACCGCCCGCAACGAGGCGCTGACCACGGGGTATTTCGCGGACCCGGCGCCGACACGGCGGGTGGCGCTGGCGATGCGGACCGGGGCGGCGCGGCACGAGGAGTTCGAGGAGCTGGCGGGGGCGCTGCGCGAGACGATGCGGGGGCTGCCGGTACGCGTGACGGAGGGCGGCCGGATGTGAAGTCCGGCCGCCCTCCGCGGTGTCACTCGCTGCGCAGCCCGTCCGGGCGCATCATGCGCCACAGCGGCGGCAGGGACAGCAGCGTGACCAGCAGGATGAGCGCCCCGCCTGCTCCCGCGAGGGGCAGGAACACCAGCCAGTCGTCGACCGACTTGCCGACCATCCAGCACAGCGCCGCGCCGAGCGAGAGGCCGCCGGCCACCGCCACCGCGAGCCCGATGACCACCGGGAGCGCGGTCTGCCAGAGCACCGACCAGGCGAGGGTGGCCCGCCGGGTGCCGAAGGCCACCAGGACCGAGAGCAGCCGCTTGCGCTCGCGCAGCTGCTCCAGCTGGGAGACCAGCATGGAGGCCGCGATCAGCAGCAGCGTGACCGTGGCGCCGACCTGGAGGCCGGTCTGCACGCTGGCGTACTGGCGGTCGCGTGCGACGGACGTCAGGGTGACCAGGCGCATGCCGGGGTCGATGCGGGCCGCCGTGTTGCGTACGTACTCGGCGGCGTCCGGGACGCTCTCGTCGATGCGGATCTGGGAGACGGTGCTCGCGCCCGGCAGGGTGGTCGCGTCGATGGCCCCCGGGGTGACCATGATCCCCCAGCGGTCCTCACCGATCGGGTCCTTGCGGCTGACGACGGTCTTCGCGTCGGCGGGCAGCGTCCAGCGCAGCTTCCTGCCGGTCTCCGACTCGAACTCGACCTCCTTGCCCTTGCGGGCGGTCTTGTCCATCCAGCCGGCCATTTCCTTGTCGTTCCTGGGGTGCACGACGAAGGAGTCGCCGTCCTCGCAGGAGTCGATGCGGGCGACCTCGCGCAGGGTGGCGCAGTCACCGACGCTCAGCGACGTGGTGGGCTGCATCTCGCCGTCGCCGTACTTCCCCGGCTTGGTGACGTACGCCTCGACCATGCCGATGACCTTGGTCACGCCCTTGGTGGCGCGGAACTCGTCGATGGTCTCCACGGCTGCGTTGCCGCCGACCTTCTGCGACACGGCGTAGAACTGGGCACGGGTGGGGTCCTGCCCGGTGGCCTTGTTGAAGTCGGCGTTCATCGAGGCGAACAGCATCTGCACGGCCACCGCGCCGGCCACTGCCACGGTGACGCCGCTGACGGCCCGGGAGGCGGTCCCGCTGCTCAGCTGGAGCCTGCGGGTGGCGAGCTGCCAGGGCACCGGGCCGCCGCGCAGCCGGTTCACGCACGCCTCGACCAGCCACGGCAGCAGCAGGGCGAGTCCGAGGAGGACCAGGACCGCGCCCACGGTGATGGGGTACGGGTTGACGACCTCGTACTCGCCGGACTGGCCCTTGAGCGCGAGCAGGCCGAGCCCCGCGAGGGGGAGCGCCAGCCGCCACCACAGACGGCGCTTGCGGGCCCGGTTGTTGCGTACGACCCCGAGCGGTTCGATGACCACCGAGCGCATCGCGGACAGCGTGACCAGCACGGCGGTCAGCGGGACGGCGACCGCGACGAGCAGGCACAGCCGCGGGTCGGGGGCGAGGTCCGCGGGGAAGGCGCTGACGTCCCAGACCTCGATGTAGCTGACGAACTGCCGGCCCGCCAGGAAGAGGACGAGGCCGATCAGCACACCGAGCACCGAGCCGAAGAGCGCCTCGCCCGCCGCGATCCGGCGGGTCGACCTGATGTCCGTACCGACCAGGCGCAGCGCGGCCAGCCGGCGGTCGCGGCGGTCGCCGCCGAAGCGCACGGCGGTGGCGATGAAGATGGCGACGGGCGCCAGCAGCACCACGCAGACCATGATCACCAGCACCACGAGCAGCGGGGCGAGCGGCGGGGTCGGTTCGGGCTCGCCGTATCCGGTGACGCGGTGGCCGCCCGCGGCCTGCGTCAGGGTGTCGCTGCCGGCGTAGAACCACAGTTCGTTGGGCGACCGCAGTCCGTCATCAGTGATGGTGCCGGTGATCTTGTACGGGTAACGCTCCTTGAGCAGGGCGTTGGCGGGGTCGTTCAGCAGGTCCTTCAGGGCGGGGGAGACGACCATCTCGCCGGGGGCGGGCATGGCGTCGAGGCCCGGCGGGAGCACCGGGTGGCTGCCCTCCGCGCGCATCAGATAGCCGCTGATGCTGCGGTCGTGGTACTCGGTGTCGGCGCCGATCCGCAGGACCGAGGTGTCGGACTTCTTGCCCTGCGCGTCCGGGTTCTCGGAGATCTTGGTCTCGCTGCGGGCCGTGTCGCGGTCGTTGCGCGCGTCGAGCGCGTGCGGCACGGACGCGGCGAGGAACAGCAGCGTGACGCCGAGGCCGACGCCGACGGCGGTGAGCGTCGTGCGGATCCAGCCCTCGCGCCCGCCGGCGGCGGCGAACCGGACGCCGAGAGCGAGGTCGCGCAGCCAGGGCGCGGTGCGGGAGGGGCGGGCCGGCGGCGCGGGGGCCTGGGTCCGCTTCTCGTCCAGGAGCGTCATACGGCGTGCTCCAGGTCGAGGGCCCGGCCGTCGCGCACGGTGACGTCGCGGTCGGAGTAGGCGGCGACGCGGGCCTCGTGGGTCACCAGGACCACCGCGACGTTGGCGGAGCGGGCGGCGTCGGTGAGCAGCTGCATGACCCGCTCGCCGTTGAGGGAGTCCAGGGCTCCGGTCGGCTCGTCGGCGAAGATCACCTTCGGGGACGCGGCGAGCGCGCGGGCCACGGCGACGCGCTGGCCCTGGCCGCCGGAGACCTCGCCGGGGCGCTGGGCGCCGATGTCCTCGACCTCCAGGCGCTCCATCCAGGAGCGGGCGGTGCGCTCGGCGTCCTTGCGGCGGGTGCCGTTGAGGCGGAGGGGCAGGGCGACGTTCTCCACGCAGGTGAGCTCGGGCACGAGCTGGCCGAACTGGAAGACGAACCCGAAGTCGCTGCGGCGCAGGGCGCTGCGCTCCGCGTCGGACATGGCGGACAGCTCGCGGCCGTCGTAGGTGATGGTGCCGGAGTCCGGGGTGATGATCCCGGCGAGGCAGTGCAGCAGTGTGGACTTGCCGGAGCCGGAGGGGCCCATTACGGCGACGACCTCGCCGGGGTGGACGGAGAACGAGGCGCCGTCGAGCGCGGGCGTCGACCCGTAGGTCTTGTGCAGGTCGTGCGCGGAGAGCAGGGAGCCGGCGGGGGTCACGGGGCCACCACTTTCTGGAGCTGGCCGAGGCGGGCGGCGGTCAGTTCCAGCCAGCGCAGATCGGCTTCGAGATGGAACAGGGCGTGGTCGCAGATCAGCTGGTCGGCGAGGTCGCCCCGTCGCTTGCGGTCGGTGAGGATGCGCATCAGGCGCAGGTGCTCGGAGCGCTGGGCGTCCAGCACGTCGGCCGCGTCGCGGCCGGTGAGCATGGCCAGGACGACCTTGGTGTACAGGGTCGACTGGAGGTACGGCTCCGGCTTCTCGGGCTGCGCGAGCCAGGAGGCGACATCGGTGATGCCGGCGTCCGTGATCGCGTACCGCTTGCGCTCGGGGCCACCCCCGCTCTCCACGCCGTCGACCTCGACGAGGCCGTTCTTCAGCAGCCGGGACATGGTCGAGTAGACCTGCCCGTAGTGCAGGGGGCGGTCGTGCCCGAACTTCTCGTCGAACGTCCGCTTGAGGTCGTAACCGTGGCGTGGGCCGGACTCCAGGAGCCCGAGCAGGGTGTGGCCGATAGACATGCGGAGCACTCTACATGGTGTGTATACCTGCTGTGTATACGCGGGGGGTACAGCCGAACGGCGCAGGTGAAAGGCCCGCCCCTCGCGGGACGGGCCTCAGGTCCTACTCTCCGCCCGGCGGCTCCGGCGCCGCCTTCGGCGGGCGCCCCCGGCGGGGGATGGGAGACGCGCCGCCCGGCAGCCGGCCCGCCTCGGCGAGCGCCCGGCGCAGCAGGAACTCGATCTGCGCGTTCGCGCTGCGCAGCTCGTCCGACGCCCAGCGGGCCAGCGCGTCGTGCACGGCGGGGTCCAGCCGCAGCAGCATCTGCTTGCGCTGCCGCGACCGGGCGCGCGGCGCTCCCCGCGCTTCCTCGGCCTCCGGGCTGTCCTCGGTCACTGGTAGAGCGTGCCCGTATTGAGGACCGGCTGGGCGGCGCGGTCACCGCACAGGACCACCATCAGATTGCTCACCATGGACGCCTTCCGCTCCGAGTCGAGCTCCACGATGTCCTGCTCGGCGATTCGGGTCAGGGCCATCTCGACCATGCCGACCGCGCCCTCGACGATCTGCTGCCGGGCCGCGACGACCGCACCGGCCTGCTGGCGCTGGAGCATCGCGGAGGCGATCTCGGGGGCGTACGCGAGGTGGCTGAAGCGCGACTCGATGATCCGCACGCCCGCCGCCTGCACCCGGGCGGTCAGCTCGACGGCCAGCTTCTCGGTGATCTCCTCGGCGTTGCCCCGCAGGGACAGGCCGCCCTCCTCGTGGGCGTCGTACGGGTACTCGATGGCGATGTGCCGGACGGCGGACTCGGTCTGGGTGGCCACGAACTCCAGGAAGTCGTCCACCTCGAAGAGCGCCTGCGCGGTGTCCTCGACCTTCCACACGACGATCGCGGCGAGCTCGATCGGGTTGCCGTAGGCGTCGTTGACCTTGAGGACGGCGGTCTCGTGGTTGCGGACCCGGGTGGAGATCTTGCGGCTGGAGGTCAGCGGGTTCACCCAGCGCAGTCCGTCGGTGCGGATGGTGCCCACGTACCGGCCGAACAGCTGGATCACCCGCGCCTCGCCCGGTGCGACCATCTTCACACCGCCCATGCAGAAGAACGAGGCGATGGCGAGCAGGACGCCCAGGATGCAGACCGGGATGCCCACGGCGTTGTTGCCGCCGCTGCCGATCACGCCTCCGACGACGGCGAGCGCGATGCCCGCGATCACGCCGAGCACGGTCAGCAGCAGCCCGAGGCCGCCGGCGATGCTGTGCGCCTTCGTCTCGCGGACCTGCGGTTCCGGCATCTCCGGCGCGTCCGGGGTGAGGTCGGCGGACGGCCGGGCGGCGGTGTTCGGGTCGAGTGGATCGGTCATGGTGGCCCCCGTGACGGTCAGCTAGCCGGTCGCTAGCAATGTGATTACACATTAACGGTTTTCGCAACCTTGCGCACCCCTCAGGAGTCGGTTCCATCGGAGGCGGGTGCTGATTCTCACGTCCGTAAAACCTCGGATCGTCGGCTTTTCGGCCTTGCGCACAGTGTTAGCTGGCAGGTCCGGGCTGATTCGGCAGAGCAGAGCAGAGAAACGGGAGCGACCAAGCGATGGGTCGAGCGGAAGCGCGACGAGCCCAGCGGCGGGCTGCGAAGAGCGGCATACGCAGGTTCTTCACCTGGCGCAAACTACTGGGCACCGCCCTCGGGGTGATCCTGCTGGGCATGGGCGCCTTCGCCGTGCTCTACATGCTGGTGCCCGTGCCGGAGGGCAACCCCAAGATGGAGTTGCAGTCGAACGTCTACAAGTACGCCGACGGCACCCTGCTCGCCAGGACCGGCGAGGTGAACCGCGAGGTCGTGAGCCTCGCCGAGGTGCCCAAGGAGGTGCAGGACACCTTCGTCGCCGCCGAGAACAAGTCCTTCTACAAGGACCACGGCGTCGACTTCAAGGGCACCGCGCGCGGCCTGCTCAACACCCTGTCCGGCAAGGGCAAGCAGGGCGGCTCGACCATCACCCAGCAGTACGTCAAGAACTACTACCTGGACCAGGACCAGACGGTCAGCCGGAAGCTCAAGGAGCTGGTCATCTCCCTGAAGCTGGACCAGAAGACGTCCAAGAAGGACATCCTCGCCGGGTACATCAACACCAGCTACTACGGACGCGGCGCCTGGGGCATCCAGGCCGCCGCGCAGGCGTACTACGGCGTGGACGCCAAGGACCTGAACGTCTCGCAGGGCGCCTACCTCGCCGCGCTGCTCCAGGCGCCGAGCCAGTACGACTGGGCGGTCGCCGGTCCGAACGGCAAGCGGCTCGTCAAGGCGCGCTGGGCGTACACCCTGGACAACATGGTGGAGGAGGGCTGGCTCGACTCCGCCAAGCGCCAGAAGCAGACGTTCCCGGTGCCGCACGACCCCAAGCCGCTGAACGGGACGGCCGGCCAGAAGGGCTACATCGTCCAGGCGGCCCGCGAGGCCGTGATCAAGCAGGCGGGGATCACCGAGGACGAGTTCGACCGCGGCGGCTGGACGATCACCGTCAACATCGACCAGAAGAAGCAGGCGCAGCTGGAGAAGTCGGTCGAGGCCAAGCTGCTCGACAAGCTGGACACCAAGAAGCGCAAGCTCGACAAGGACATCCAGGCGGGCGCGGCCTCGGTCGACCCGAAGACCGGCGCGGTCCTCGCGCTGTACGGCGGCCGCGGCCAGAGCGAGCACTGGATCTCGAACGCCGGGCGCAGGGACTACCAGCCCGCGTCCACCTTCAAGCCGGTCATCCTCGCCGCCGCCCTCGACGAGGAGTCCAAGACGCAGGACGACGAGAAGATCACCGCGAACACCCGCTACGACGGCACCAGCAAGCGCCCCGTCGTCGGCGGCGACCGGTACTTCGCGCCGGAGAACGAGGACGACCACAACTACGGGCGGATCACCGTCCAGACCGCGATGAACGCGTCCGTCAACTCCGTCTTCGCGCAGATGGGCGTGGACGTCGGCATGGACAAGGTGCTGGCGACCGCGGGCAAGCTCGGCATGAACGTGAAGGGCCTGGAAGCCGCACCCGCGATGACCCTCGGCTCCATGGGCGCGAGCCCGCTGGAGATGGCCGGGGTCTACGCCACGCTCGACAACCACGGCAGGCAGGTCACCCCGCAGATCGTGAAGACCGCCGTGCACCAGGGCGACGCCCCGCTCGACCTGCCCGACGCCGTCGGCGACCAGGTGGTCTCCCGCCAGGCGGCGGACTCGGTGACGTCCGTGCTGACCGGCGTGGTCGACGACGGTACGGCCCGGGGCTCGGTCCGCAACGCGGAGGGGCTCTCCGACAAGGACATCGCAGGCAAGACCGGTACCTCCGACGACAACAAGTCGGCCTGGTTCACCGGCTACACCTCCAACCTGGTCACCTCGGTCGGCCTGTTCGGCGAGGCGGCCTTCGACCGCACCGGCGACGACGGCAAGAAGATCCAGAAGAACGCGCAGGTGACCCTCCAGGGCGCCGGCGGCGGCGGACGCGTCAACGGTGGCGGCTTCCCTGCCGAGATCTGGGCCGACTACATGGGCCACTCCGTCGGCAAGGCCCGCGAGTTCGACCTCGACACGGACATGGGCGCCGCGGTCAGCCCGCCGCCCGAGACCCACTCGCCGAGCCCCAGCACCTCGCCCTCCGACGACCCGACGCCCTCGAAGTCGCCGTCCACCTCGCCGTCCTCCGAGTCCCCTCCGGCCAGCGAGTCCCCGCAGAGCTCCCCGCCCGCCTCGCCCTCGGGCGGCCCGACGAGCGAACCGCCCCCCAGCCCGTCGAACCGGCCGGACCCGGACCCCTCGTCCACCGTGGAGCTCCCGGACCTCTCGGGGGACAAGCGGCCGGACCACAGCGACGACAACGGGTGACCGGCTGACCGGCCGCCCCTGACAACGGCAACGGGCGGTGTACGAGGAACCTCCTCGTACACCGCCCGTCCGCGTCTCCCGGGCCGGGGCGCTACCCGCGCACCGGCATCTCGAACCACACCACCTTGCCCGTCGACAGGCGCGTCGCGCCCCAGCGGCGGGCCAGGCGGTTGACCAGGAACAGACCGCGGCCGTTCTCGTCCATGTCCTTGGCGCGGCGCTGCCGGGGCAGCTGCGGGGAGTCGTCGCCGACCTCGCAGCGCAGGGTTTCGGTGCGCAGCAGCCGCAGGGTGACCGGGCGTTCCGCGTACCGCACGGCGTTGGTGACCACCTCGCTGATCAGGAGCTCCACGGAGTCCGACAGCTCGTCCAGGCCCCACCGGCCGAGCGCCCTGCGCGCCAGCCTGCGGGCCCGGCCGGGGGCGGACTCGTCCGGGTCCAGGAACCAGTAGGCGACGTCGCTCGGCGCGATCCCGTCGAAGCGGGCGGCGAGCAGCGCGATGTCGTCGTCGCGGTCACCGGGTCCCAGCATGTCCAGCACGTCGTCGCACAGGGCCTCCAGCGGCGGCGAGTGGTCCGGGCCGGTCAGCCGGGCGGTCGCGGCGAGCCGTTCCCGCAGCAGCTCGATCCCCGTCCACACGTCCCGCAGCCGCGACTCGACAAGACCGTCGGTGTACAGCAGCAGCGTCGCACCGGCCGGGGCGTCCAGCTCGACGGCCTCGAAGTCCACCCCGCCGACGCCGATCGGGGCGCCCGGGGGCACCCGCAGGACCTCGGCGCGGCCGCCCAGGTGGAGCAGGACGGGCGGCGGGTGGCCCGCGTTGGCGACGGTGATGCGGTGCGCGACGGGGTCGTACACCGCGTAGAGGCAGGTGGCCATGCGGTCGCTGCCGAGGCGCTGCGCCTGCTCGTCCAGGTGGTGCAGGACCTCCTGCGGGGGCAGGTCGAGCCCGGCCAGGGTCTGCGCGGTGGTGCGGAGCTGGCCCATGATCGCGGCGGAGGTCATGGAGTGGCCCATGACGTCCCCGACGACCAGGGCGACCCTGCTGCCGGGCAGCGGGATCGCGTCGTACCAGTCGCCGCCGACCCGGGCCGTCTCGGCGGCCGGGAGATAGCGCGAGGCGAGTTTCACGCCGGTCGGCTGGGGAAGCGAGTCGGGCAGCATCGTGCGCTGGAGCTCGTCCGCGATGTACGCCTCGCGCCCGTAGAGCACCGCCTTGTCGATGCCGAGGGCGGTGTGCGTCGCCAGCTGGGCGGCGACCAGGAGGTCGTTGGCCTCGAAGGCCGGGCGTTCGGCGCCGCGCAGGAAGACCGCCGCCCCGATCACCCGCCGCCGGCCGCGCAGCGGGGCCAGGATCACCCGGTGGCCGGACGGTACCGTGCGGTCGGCGCCCAGTAGTTCGGGCAGCGCGACCCGGGCCGCCGCGGAGTCGCCGAAGACCGGCCGCACCCCGCGCAGCACCTCGGCGAGAGCGCTTCCCGCACGGACCTCGCACAGCTCGGCGGCGGGCATCAGGTCGGCCTGCGGGTCGACGGCGGGCAGCCGCAGCCGCTCCGTCTCGGACAGGCTCTCGGTCTCCTCGTCGGTCAGCCGCAGCCGGTCCGAGCGGCGCAGCCGCAGCACGAACGGGTTGACCGGCCGCTCGTCGCCGACGGGCAGCGGGTCGCGGAGGTAGACGAGTATGGCGTCGGAGAACGTCGGCACGCTGGCCCGGCACAGCCCGAGCACGATCTCGTCCAGGTCGATGCCCCGGGCGATCCGCCGGGTCGCGGCCCCCACGAAGCGCAGCCGGTCGCCCTCGCGCCGCGTCGCCGCCTGTGGATCGGGGGACGCGCCCGCGGGGCCCTTGGCGGGTGCCGGGATCGCCGTGGCGGCAGCGGCGGCCGCCACGGCGGCGTCCCGCTGCCGCGGCCGGGTGCGTTCCTGCGGCCGGGCGGCGAGAGGCTGCCGGCCTTCGTGGGAGGGGGGATGCTCCGTCACGCGTGGGATTCCGTCCGTCCGGGCCGGTTGTATGAGGCAATCACCTTGTGGGGCGCTACTGTGCCCCGGCAGGAGCGGCAATAACAACGGCTGACATCGCTTTCCCCGTCGTACGGGGCCGAAACGCGATGTCCGATCAGGATGCCGGTGACAACGTTTCCATGAGGACGGCAGCGGCCGGCGGACACGTCTCCACCCCCTCGTAGTGGCTCATGCGATGCGGGCAACTCGTGCGACTCGTGACGCCGTTGCGGCCCTTGAGGACGCGGTCCGCGCGACGAGCCGATGACTTGCGGTCAGGTCCTGCACCCCGCCTGCCGGTTGGGGCGCCGCACTCCTCGGGACGATCCTACGTTTGCCCCCCTGGGGTGCATCAAGGGTCTCACGACGGCATGGCGGAAGCCGTACGGTCCGAACCGTCCGGCCGGCGGTCCCAGTCGTCCGGGAGTTCGGGCACGCGCCACGCCGGATCGGGCCGCCAGTTCTCCCAGCCGTCCCGGAACGGCGCCCCCCAGGAACGGATCAGCCCGACCGCCGCGCGCCCCGCCTCGCGCACCCGGCGCGCCGTGTCCGGCGTGATCAGGCCGACCCGCTGAGCCTGCTCGAACTCGTCCTCGTCGCGCCAGAGCCAGCTGCGGTCCGGGTAGACGGAGATGTCCAGGAAGTGGTCCTCGGAGTCGGTGCCCCCGGCCCACCTGGTGCGCGGCTCCTCCAGGTTCACGTACCAGCTGCGGAACTGCCAGCCGCGCTCCCAGAACAGCCAGACGGACCAGGGCTCGCCGGGTCTGGCCAGTTTCAGCACGCCGTTGCCCAGCCAGAGCGAACGGGCCGTCGTGCGCGGGGCGGTGTACCGGGTGGCGAGCGGTTCGGCGTGCACCTCGGTGCCGTCCGCCAGGACCGGTTTCACGCACTCGGTGCCGGGCGCCACCCACACCGCGAGCAGCTCGTCGGTGTCCTGGACGACCGTGACCGGGCGGCAGATGTGGAACGCGTGAGCGGCGGAATCCGGCCGCTCGGGGCCGTTGCCCCGGTAGCGCCACAGAATCTGGTCACCCGGCGCCCAGCGCTCGGTCTCTCCGGTACCCGTCATGGAGAGATCCTACGGATCGCGCGGCCCCGGCACGGCGGCGCCCGTCACGGACGGGTCATGCGCAGCACGTCCAGGGCCTCGTCGAGCTGCTGTTCGGTCAGGTCTCCGCGCTCCACATAGCCCGCTTCGAGGACGACCTCACGGATCGTCCGGCGTTCCGCGAGCGACTTCTTGGCGACCTTGGCCGCTTCCTCGTAGCCGATGTACTTGTTCAGCGGGGTGACGACGGACGGCGAGGACTCGGCGTACTCCCTGGCCCGCTCGGCGTGCGCGGTGATCCCGTCGACCGTACGGTCCGCGAGCAGCCGGGAGGCGTTGGCGAGCAGCCGTACGGACTCCAGCAGGTTCTTCGCGATGACCGGGAGCATGACGTTCAGCTCGAAGTTCCCGGCGGCCCCCGCGGCGGCGACCGTGGCGTCGTTCCCGGTCACCTGCGCGGCGACCATCAGGACCGCCTCGGGGATGACCGGGTTGACCTTGCCCGGCATGATCGAGGAGCCGGGCTGCAGGTCGGGCAGGGAGATCTCGGCGAGGCCGGTGCGCGGTCCGGACGCCATCCAGCGCAGGTCGTTGCAGATCTTGGTGAGCGAGACGCCGATGGTGCGCAGCTGGCCCGAGGTCTCCACCAGGCCGTCCCGGGCGCCCTGCGCCTCGAAGTGGTCCCGGGCCTCGGTGAGCGGAAGGCCGGTGACGCGGGCCACCTCCGCGATGACGGCGGCGGAGAAGCCGGGCGGGGTGTTGATGCCGGTGCCCACGGCCGTGCCGCCGAGGGGGAGTTCGGCGAGGCGGGGGAGCGAGGCGCGCAGCCGCTCGACGCCGTGGCGGATCTGGGCGGCGTAGCCCCCGAACTCCTGGCCGAGGGTGACGGGCGTGGCGTCCATCAGGTGGGTGCGCCCGGACTTCACCACCGTCGCGAACTCCTCCGCCTTGCGCTCCAGGGCGGCGGCGAGGTGCTCCAGGGCGGGGATCAGGTCGGCGGTGACCGCGGCGGTGGCGGCGATGTGGATCGAGGAGGGGAACACGTCGTTGGAGGACTGCGAGGCGTTGACGTGGTCGTTGGGGTGGACCGGGCGGCCCAGGCGCTCGGTGGCGAGGGTGGCCAGGACCTCGTTGGTGTTCATGTTCGAGGAGGTGCCCGAGCCGGTCTGGAAGACGTCGACCGGGAACTCCGCGTCCCAGCGCCCCTCCGCGACCTCACCGGCCGCCTCCTGGACGGCCTCCGCGATGTCCGGGTCGAGGACCTTCAGCTCGGCGTTGACCTTGGCGGCGGCGGCCTTGATGCGGGCGAGGGCCTCGATGTGGGCCCGCTCCAGGCGCTGGCCGGAGACCGGGAAGTTCTCCACGGCCCGCTGCGTCTGGGCCCGCCACTTCGCGTCGGCGGGCACCCTGACCTCGCCCATCGAGTCGTGCTCGACGCGGTAGCCCTCGCCCGTTCCCTGATCCGTCATCGTTCAACCTCTCTGAAGTCACCCAAAAAGATGAGCACTTGTCTTGTTCGATGTATTCCCAAGGCGCCTACCGACCAGTAAATACCGGGGGTAACCACAACCCGGGGAGGCGCAATGAGGCGCACCAGGCACAGACTCCGCTGTACCGTCGCGGCCGCCGCGGCCATCGCGGCGGCGTTCGGCGGGATGACCGCGGCGACGGGGACGGCCGCCGCCGCGTCCGGTACCACCAGTACCGCATCGACCCCCCTGTCACCCGAACTGGAGGCCATCCGCGCCGCCGAGGCCACCCGGCTGTACGGCGACCCGGCCGAGCGCCCGCTCGACCGGCGCAAGACGGGCCTCATCTCGCTCGGCGACAGCGAGATCTCCGGCGAGGGCGTCGGCACGTACGAGGCCGGCACCAACGGCCCCGACAACTGGTGCCACCGCTCGCCCGACTCCGCCATCCACCGCACGGGGATCGCGGCCGACGTCACGTACAACGTCTCGTGCTCCGGCGCGTACACCGGAAACATCGTCATCGGCGGCTCCAAGCAGTACGCCGACGAGCTGGTGCAGAGCGACAGCCTGGCCGTCAAGGCGCGCAACACCCGCATCAAGATGATCGTGCTGGTCGCGGGCGCCAACGACGACCTCCAGTTCGGGCCGGTCATGACGGACTGCGTGGAGCGCTGGGTCCTCATCCAGGGCCCCTGCCAGTCGAAGTACGAGGGCGGCTGGCAGGCCCGCGTGGACGGGCTCGTCCCCAAGGTCGAGAAGACCGTGCGCGACCTGCGCACCGTGATGACCGGCGCCGGTTACGCGGACAGCGACTACAAGCTCGTCGTCATGGGCTACCCGAGCCCCATCGGCCCGGACTTCTACGACAACCCGAACTTCCCCGGCAAGCTTCCCGGCGGCTGCGCGGGATACGACTCCGACGCCGCCTGGGGCCGCAACACCGCCGTTCCCGCCTTCGAGCGCGGTATGCGCCGGGCGGCGGCCGACACCGGCGCGGTCTACCTCGACAACTCGCGGCTCTTCCACGGCCACGAGGTGTGCAGCGAGTCCACCTGGGCGCGCGGCCTCTACATCGACCTGTCGCACTTCCCGCCGGACTCCAACTCGGTGCGCCAGTCCTTCCACCCGAACGCGGCCGGGCACGGCGCCTTCGCCTCCTGCCTGACCCAGATCTACAACTCCGGCCTGCGCGAGGCGAGCTGCGCCGACCCGGCGAGCACCGGGCAGCCCGTCCTCCAGCCCGTAGCCTGGGACGACGTCTTCAAGCCGCTGCGCGGCGAGGCGACCTCCGCCTGCCTGGACGCCCCCGCCTCCGTCACCCGTAACAACACCGGGGTCACCGGCTGGGAGTGCCACGGCGGGCGCAACCAGGGCTGGTGGTACGACTCCGGCACGCAGACCCTGCGCACCGAACTGAGCCACGACCGCTGCCTGGACGTCCCCGGCGCGGACTACAAGGCCGGCGCCCCGCTCATCCTCTACAACTGCTCGGGCGCCGCCAACCAGCGCTTCGTACGCCAGTCGGGCACCCTGCGTCCGGCCGCCGCCACGGGCCTGTGCGCGACCCTCGCGGGCGCCCACGACCCGCTGAGGCTGCAAGCCTGCGACGGCAGCGCGAAGCAGCGCTTCGCGTAACCCGCCGCGGACGCGGGTACGGGGAAGCGCCCGCGCGGCCCTTCCCCGTACCCCCGCCCCTTATGCGGACGTCACGAACGCCGTCAGGATCGCCGCCAGATGACCGGGGTCCCGCGCCCCGCACAGCTCACGGGCCGAGTGCATCGAGAGCCCCGGCACGCCCACGTCGACCGTCGGCACACCGAGCCGGGCCGCCGTGAGCGGGCCGATCGACGTGCCGCACGGCATCGCGTTGTTGGAGACGAACGGCTGCCACGGCGCGCCCGCCCGCTCGCAGGCCGACGCGAACAGCGCCATCCCGGTCGAGTCGGTGGCGTACCGCTGGTTGACGTTGACCTTGACCGTCGGGCCGCCGTTGGGCAGCGGCTGGTGGCCCGGGTCGTGGCGCTCCGCGTAGTTGGGGTGCACCGCGTGCGCCATGTCGGCGGATACGCAGTACGCGCCGGCCAGCGCCCGCGACCAGTCCTCGCCGCTGCCGCCCCGGGCCGACACCGAACGGCTCAGCACCCGCTCCAGCATCGGGCTCTGCGCCCCCGTGTCCGAGCCGCTGCCGACCTCCTCGTGGTCGAAGGCCGCGAGCACCGGGATGTACGCCGGAGGCTCGGCGGCCGTCGCCGCGGCGGTCAGCGCGGTCACCCCGGCGTGCACCGACACCAGGTTGTCCAGCCGCGACGACACCAGGAACTCCCGGTCCGCGCCCAGATAGCCGGGCGGCTGCACGTCGTGCAGCATCAGGTCCCAGCCCAGCACGTCGCCCGGCTCCGCCTCGGCCACCGCCGCGACCCGGCGCAGCAGCGCACCCTCGTCGGCCGCGCCGAGCGACCAGATGGGCGCGATGTGGCGCTGCCGGTCCAGGGCGAGCCCGTCGTTGACGGTGCGGTCCAGGTGGATCGCCAGCTGCGGCACCCGCAGCAGCGGCTCGTCGATCTGCACCAGCCGGGACTCGGTCCCGCCGCCCGGTGCGCGCAGCGCCAGCCGGCCGGAGATGCCCAGATCGCGGTCGAGCCAGGTGTTGAGCGGCACCCCGCCGTAGATCTCCACGGCGACCTGCCGCCAGCCCGCCGAACTCGTGTCGGGCGTCGGCTTGACCCGCAGATTCGGCGAGTCGGTGTGCGTACCGATGATCCGGAACGGGGTGTGGGCGGGCAGCGACTCGGGAACGTACCAGGCGATCAGCGCGCCCCCGTTGACGACGAAGGCGCCGCCCGTGGTGCCCGTCCAGTCGTCGGTGCCGCGCAGTTCACGGAAGCCCGCCTTCTCCAGCCGCTGGGCCGCGCTCGCCACGGCGTGGTACGGGGAGGGGCTGGCGGCGATGAAGGTGAGCAGGTCGTCGGCATGGCTGCGGTGGGGGACCGGCGTCATGCGGTGTCCGCCTTTCCGGAGTGGGACGGTGAGGGTGGCGCGGCCGCCCGGGTTCGGACGGCCGTGCGGGTTCGGGCAGCCGCCCCGGGTTCGGGCAGCCGCACGGTGAGGGCGGCGGGGCGGCAGGGGTCGGCAGGGCGAGGACGGCGGCGGGCTCGTGGGGGCGGGCCCGCGTCCGGCGGTGGCACCGGGCCGGCCGCCCGGCGGTGCGGAGTTCTCCGGCAACGCCGGACAACCCACCGCATGCGCGCGGTGCCCCGCAAGCCCGGCGGGCGGCCCGGTGCGCGAAAGCGGCGGTGCGCTGCGGGGCGCCGCGGAGGCCGGCCGGGCGTCCGGGGCCCCGCCCCGGTCCCTGCCGGGTCCCCGCGGGTCCGGCCGGCGCCGTGGCGCGGGCGTCGGGGCGGTCGCGCGAGATTGGCTGATTTCCGATGTACGTGTAGGGGCCCCGCTTCGCACCGGGCGGCGCCGCCCCGTCACGGGGTCGGCGCGGTGGCCCGCGCCCGACGCGTTCCCGCCGTCCGCACCAGGAACACCACCGCCACGACGAGGGCCGCGCCGTGCGACCAGCCGACGACCGTGAGCGGGCTGAAGTGTTCGAGGGCCGCCGCCACGGCGATCATCCCGGCCCCGAAGCCCAGGTTCTCCACGGTCGCGGACAGCCCGAAGGCGTGCGCCCGGGGCCCGGCCGGCAGGGTCTGGAGGTGCGAGGTGTACGAGACCTCGGTCAGGCCGTCCGCCGCGCCCGCCACGAGTGCGATCACGGCCGTGGCCGCCGCCGGGAACCCGGCGAACGCCAGGATGAACGCCGCCGACATCACGCAGGTGCCGTAGCCGAAGCCCGCCGCGCCCACGGACCGGCCGGTCCGGCGCCCGTAGCGCTGGATCACCTGCTGCGCCGCGATGTTGCCGACCGCCCACAGGCACCAGAACGCGCTGACGAACAGCGCGGGGTGCGCGTCGTCCAGCGCGGCGGAGTGCACGGGCAGTGCCGCGTTGTGCGACGAGGAGCCGAGCGCGTCCACCCCGCGCAGGCCCACCATCAGCCCGAGACCGGGCACCGCGGCCAGGGCGGCGAACGCGACGGGCCTCCGGCGCCGGGGCCGTTCCCCCTCCGGCTCCTCCGTAACCGCCTTGCCCCGGCCGCCGCCCGCGACCGGCAGCAGCGCCACCGTCAGCGCGCAGACGGCGAAGGTGCACAGGTCCACCACGAACGCGGCGGTGTACCCCACCAGCGACACGACCACACCCGCCGAGGCGAAGCCCGCCACCATCGCCAGCGAACGCCCGGTCACCGACAAGGAGTTCGCCCAGGACCGCCGCTCCTCGCCCACCATCTCCGGCACGGAGCTGCGCAGCGCCACCATGAACAGCGTCCCGCATGACCCGACCACCACCGAGACGGCGAACAGCGCGGGCGTGCGCCAGCCGTCCGGCGCGAGGATCAGCGGCACCATCACGGCGCCCTGCGCGATATTCGTCCACAGCATCACGCTCTTCGCCGTGCACCGCGCGAGCAGCCCGCCCGCGATCATCCCGGCGAGAAATCCGGCACCCAGCCGCAGGGCCATGAACAGCCCCATCGCGAGCGCCCGCCCCGTCGTCTCGTAGACGAAGAGATTGAGCGCCACCATATTGAGGAACGTGCCGTACGAAGAGACCGCGTACCCGGCCACCAGGAAACGGAAGAAGCGCTCACCGCGCTGCGGTACGGGTGGCTCGCCTACGGGAGCGGGGCTGCTGGAGGACACCCGGACATCGTGGGCCAGAGCCCGGAACCGGGACCCGTTCCCCCGTATGCACAAAGGTAATCTGCACCCTTGTGAAGGACGATCAATCCCGCCCAACGGCATGTGATTGCCGCGAATCGGCGCCGGACGGCACCGGTCGGCCGGGAGACCCGCCGCAGCAGCCGTGCGAGCGCGCTCTCGCCGTGTACCGGCGCGCGCTGGTGGCGGGCAGCCTGCCGCGCGAGGAGGTGTCCGGCTGCCTGACCGGCCTGCACCTGATGGTCCCGGACCGCGCGTCACCCGGCTCGATGGTCCCCGTACCGCCGGAGACCGCCTCCTACGCCGCGCTCGCGCCGCTGGAGGAGGCCGTGCTCGAACGGCGCCGCGCGCTGCGGGCCACCCGCGCCACCCTCGCCGCCTTCGAGACCTTGTACGCCGATGTGCACCGGCTCGAACAGCCCGCGCTCACCCGGCTCTCCGGGGAAGCCGTCATCAGCAGGGCCCTGGAGGCCGGGGTGGCCGGCTGCCGCGAGGAGATCCGCACCGCGCAGCCCGGCGGCGGCCGCCCCGAGCAGGCGCTCCGGGAGGCGCTCGTCCGCGACCTGGGGAACCTCCGGCGCGGCATCCGCCAGCGGACCGTCTACCAGCACACCGTCCGCTCGGACCGGGCCACCCTCGCCTACATCGAGCAGGTGAGCGCGGCCGGGGCGGAGATCAGGACGCTCGCCGAGGTGGTGGACCGGGTGATCGTCGTGGACCTCGACCTCGCCTTCGTCCCGTTCTCCGACGCACCGCACGAGGCGCTGTGCGTACGCCATCCGGCGCTGGTGCGCTTCCTGGCCCGCGACTTCGACGAGGCATGGGCGCGCGCCGTCCCCGTACGGCCGGAACGGGCGCCGCTGCGTACCCCGGTCGTCACCTCCGACCTGCAACGGGCCATCCTGCAAGCCGTGGTGAACGGCGAGACGGACGCCGCGATAGCGCGCCGGATCGGGATGAGCCGGCGCAGCGTCGCCGAGCACATGCGCAAGGTCTCCGAGCAGCTGGGCAGCACCAGCCGCGCCCAGCTCGGCTACCTCGTCGCCACCTCGGGGCTGCTCGACGGCTGACCGCCGCCGGAAGGGTCCGGCCCTCCGGCGGCGCGGGCGCTCAGCCCAGGCCCGGGCCGCGCACCGGGATGCTGGTGAAGGTGGGCGCCGGGGCGGGCTCGGTGAAGAAGTCGTTGCCCTTGTCGTCCACGACGACGAACGCGGGGAAGTCCTCCACCTCGATCCGCCAGACCGCCTCCATGCCCAGCTCCTCGTACTCGACGACCTCGACCTTCTTGATGCAGTCCTGCGCGAGCCGGGCCGCCGGGCCGCCGATCGAGCCGAGGTAGAAGCCGCCGTGCTCGCCGCACGCGTCGGTGACCTGCTTCGAGCGGTTGCCCTTCGCCAGCATCACCTTGGAGCCGCCCGCCGCCTGGAACTGCGCGACGTAGCTGTCCATGCGGCCGGCCGTCGTCGGGCCGAAGGAACCGGAGGCGTATCCCTCGGGGGTCTTCGCCGGGCCCGCGTAGTACACCGGGTGGTCCTTCAGGTACTGCGGCATCTCCTCGCCCGCGTCCAGGCGCTCCTTGATCTTGGCGTGCGCGATGTCGCGCGCCACGACCAGCGGACCGGTCAGCGAGAGCCGGGTCTTGACCGGGTACTTGGTCAGCTCCGCGAGGATCTCGTCCATCGGCCGGTTCAGGTCGATCCGGACGACGTCGCCCTCCGTGTCGAGGTGCTCGTCGGTGGTGTCCGGCAGGAAGCGGGCCGGGTCCTTCTCCAGCTGCTCCAGGAAGACGCCCTCGGCGGTGATCTTCGCGGTGGCCTGGCGGTCCGCCGAGCAGGAGACGGCGATGGCGACGGGCAGCGAGGCGCCGTGCCGGGGCAGGCGCACCACGCGGACGTCGTGGCAGAAGTACTTGCCGCCGAACTGCGCCCCGATGCCGATCTTCTGCGTCAGCTCGAAGACCTTCTCCTCCAGCTCCTTGTCCCGGAAGCCGTGCCCGGTGGGGGAGCCCTCGGCGGGCAGCTCGTCCAGGTAGTGCGCGGAGGCGTACTTCGCGGTCTTCAGCGCGAACTCGGCGGACGTGCCGCCGACGACGATCGCCAGGTGGTACGGCGGGCAGGCCGCGGTGCCCAGCGAACGGATCTTCTCCTCCAGGAACTTCATCATGGACGCCTCGTTGAGGACGGCCTTGGTCTCCTGGAAGAGGAACGACTTGTTGGCCGAGCCGCCGCCCTTGGCCATGAAGAGGAACTTGTACGCGCCGCCGTCGGTGGCGTACAGCTCGATCTGCGCGGGAAGGTTGGAGCCGGTGTTCTTCTCCTCCCACATGTTCAGCGGGGCCATCTGCGAGTAGCGCAGGTTGAGCTTGGTGTACGCGTCGAAGATGCCGTGCGACAGGGCCTCCTCGTCACCGCCCTCGGTCAGCACGTTCTGCCCGCGCTTGCCCATGACGATCGCGGTGCCGGTGTCCTGGCACATGGGCAGGACGCCCGCGGCGGCGATGTTCGCGTTCTTCAGCAGGTCGAGCGCGACGAACTTGTCGTTGGACGAGGCCTCCGGGTCGTCCACGATCCGCCGCAGCTGCGCCAGGTGCGCGGGCCGCAGGTAGTGCGAGATGTCGTGCATGGCCTCGGCGGCCAGGGTGCGCAGCGCCTCCGGCTCGACCTTGAGGAACGTACGCCCGTCGGCCTCGAAGGTGGACACACCCTCGGCGGTGACCAGACGGTACGGCGTGGTGTCCTCTCCCAGGGGGAGCAGATCGGAGTACGCAAACTCTGGCATTACGGCCATTCCTCACTCGGCAGACAGCGGCTGGCCACCCTTGGACAGCGCACCCACCAGGGTAGGACGCGCCGGGAGCGGCGGGCTTGTGAGGTAGGGCTCACCACCGGCTCACCACCCCTGTCGCGATCTATCGCGTTTCGGTACGCTGGGGCGGTGGACCTCGACAAGCAGCCTCAGCACCCCACCGCACCGGCGGACACCGACACCATCCGTGCCTCCGACGCGGACCGCGACCGGATCGCGGACATCCTGCGCGAGGCGCTGGCCGAGGGTCGGCTCACCGCCGAGGAGCACGCGGAGCGGGTCGAGTCCGTCTACCGCGCCAAGACCGTCGGCGAGCTCGAACCGCTCGTACGGGACCTGCCGGCGCCCGGCGGTGCGCCCAGGACCGCCGGCACGTCCTATGCGTACGGCCCCGAGCCGACGGCCGGGCCCGCGGACAATCTGGTGGCGATCTTCAGCAGTTCGACCCGCAGGGGCCGCTGGCGGGTGGGTCCCCGTACGAACGCGTTCTCGCTGTTCGGCAGTGTGGAAATCGACCTGACGGAGGCGCTTTTCGGTCAGCGTCTCACCGTCATCAACGCGACGTCCGTCTTCGGCAGTGTGGAGATCCGGGTCCCCGAGAACATCTCGCTGCGCGGCAGCGGAACGGGCATTTTCGGCAGTTTCGAAGTCCGCACGCTGGAATCCGCCGACCCCGAGGCCCCGGTGGTCGTGGTCAACGGATATTCGGTGTTCGGCAGCGTCGAGGCGAAGCCGAAACGCGGCAAGTTCATCGCGGATCTCCAGGACCGGCTGCGCAAACACCTCGGCCACTGACGCTCTCGGCCCGCCGCGCGGAGGCATATTCACTCGGGCCGAAAAGGGACTCGACCGCAATTGCGCGGAACGGACCTGAGTGCCACTCAGTGCATAGGCGCACGCACAGCGGGTAGGGACTGCTGCATCGTCTGTCGCTCGCGAAGCCGTCGTCAGGAGTGGACCGTGCTGCAACTGCCGCATCAGCCCCTGCAGGTCGCCGCCGTTCCCCCGCAGCGGACCCCCGCTCGGGAGGACCAGGCAGGCCCCTGGCATTCGGAGGCGGTGTGCCGCCGGGACGAGGCCGGGCTGTTCTTCGCCCCGTCGAAGGAGCCGACTGCCGCCCGCCTCTCGCGCGAGGAGTCCGCGAAGCGGGTCTGCGCGCGCTGTCCCGTGATGGTGGAGTGCCGTGAGCACGCCCTGATGCAGCCCGAGCCGTACGGGGTGTGGGGCGGCCTCACGGCCGCCGAGCGCCGCGTGGCGCTGGCCCGGCGCAGGCGGCGGGATGTGGAGCTGAAGGCCGCGGGCGCCTCCGACCGGGTGGCCGCGGCGGGCTGACCGGCCCCGCCGGCCTCGTATCCGTACATACGAAGAGGCGCCCCCACCGCACATGGGGGGCGCCTCTTCGGTGGGCGGGCGGTGCTACTTCGCCCGGTCGAAGTCGACGGCGCTGTACGCCCGCAGCTTCGACAGCCGGTGGGTGGAGTTGATCGTCCGGATGGTGCCGGACTTGGACCGCATGACGATGGACTCCGTGGTCGCCGTCTCCGAGCGGTAGCGCACCCCGCGCATCAGCTCGCCGTCGGTGATCCCGGTCGCCACGAAGAACACGTTGTCCCCGCTGACCAGGTCGTCCGTGGACAGCACGCGGTCCAGGTCGTGCCCGGCGTCCAGGGCGCGCCGCCGCTCGGCCTCGTCCTTGGGCCAGAGCTTGCCCTGGATGACACCGCCGAGGCACTTTATGGCGCAGGCCGAGATGATGCCCTCGGGCGTGCCGCCGATGCCCATGAGCAGGTCCACACCGGTGCCCTCGCGGGCGGCCATGATCGAGCCGGCCACGTCGCCGTCGGAGATGAACTTGATGCGGGCGCCGGTCTCCCGGATCTCCTTGACGATGCCCTCGTGGCGCGGGCGGTCCAGGACGACGACGGTGACGTCCTCGGGCGTGGAGTTCTTCGCCCGGGCGACGCGGCGGATGTTCACCGAGACGGG
The DNA here is from genome assembly GCF_044761525.1 of Streptomyces sp. NPDC097595. Taxonomy (NCBI): domain Bacteria; kingdom Bacillati; phylum Actinomycetota; class Actinomycetes; order Kitasatosporales; family Streptomycetaceae; genus Streptomyces; species Streptomyces sp. NPDC097595. The sequence continues at coordinate 175,376 of NZ_JBIWCN010000015.1, forward strand.
GGCGTTGATGTCCACGAAGTCGGCCGCCTCGGGGCCGGTGACCAGCTTGTCCATGTAGAAGACGGCGGACGGGTCGAACATCGCGCCCCGGTCCGCGGCGGCCAGGACGGCGATCGCGTTCGGCATGCCCTTGGCGTTGAGGGTGGTGCCGTCGATCGGGTCGACGGCGATGTCGACCTCGGGCCCGGTGCCGTCCCCGATGCGCTCACCGTTGAACAGCATGGGCGCCTCGTCCTTCTCGCCCTCACCGATGACGACGACACCGTTCATGGAGACGGTGGAGACCAGGGTCCGCATGGCGTTCACGGCGGCGCCGTCGGCCCCGATCTTGTCCCCGCGGCCGACCCAGCGCCCGGCGGCCATGGCGGCGGCCTCGGTGACCCGGACCAGCTCCAGGGCGAGGTTGCGGTCGGGGGCCTCCGGGGAGACCTCCAGCTGGGACGGCAGATGATGCTCGGACATCGGAGCGCACCTTTCTGTACGGCGACGACCGGATGAGGGTGATCTGACTCTATCGCCAGGCCGATAAAATGAGCAGACCGGGTCACGTTTGAGCGGGGTGGCCCCCGGTTCGGACGTGCGGAGGCTGATGCGACGATGGGGGCGTGGCAAGCAAGCAAGGCAAGCAGACCGTCCGGGACATGATCCTGTCGCTGTTGGCGATCGCCGCCGTGGCGGGTGTCGTCTACATCTTCATCCCGCACGACGACAAGGCCGACCCGGTCAAGGCCGTCGACTACCGCGTCGAGCTCCTGACCGCGCGGCGCGCCGCCCCGTACCCGGTGGCGGCCCCCGACGGGCTGCCCGCGGGCTGGAAGCCCACCTCGGTCACGTACGAACGGGACAAGGGCAACAGCTGGCACCTGGGCTTCCTCGACCCGGAGGGCAAGTACGTCGCCGTCGAGCAGTCCACGGCCCCGGCCACGTCCTACATCACCCAGGTGAGCCAGGAGGCCAAGGACACCGGGCGCACCCAGGAGGTCGCCGGGCAGACCTGGCAGCGCTGGGAGGGCCCGAAGTACGACGCGCTGGTGCGCGAGGAGAAGGGCGCCACGACGGTGGTGACCGGCTCGGCCCCGGCGAAGCGGCTGGCGGAGATGGCGGCGGCGCTGAAGACGTCCTGACCGCCCGTACAACGTACGGAAACGGGGAAGGCCCCGGAGCGGGTGCTCCGGGGCCTTCCCCGTGTTCGACCGTTCGGAACGGCCGTGGCTCAGACGGTCTTGACGACCTCGTCGAAGGCCAGGCGCGGCAGGCGCGGGAACCAGGCGTCCTCGCCCGGCTTGCCGATGTTGACGACCATGAGGACCTTGTGGTCGCCGTCCAGGAACTCCTTCTCGATGCCCGCGGCGTCGTAGCCGGTCATCGGGCCGGCGGCCAGGCCGGCGGCGCGGACGCCGATGATGAAGTACGCGGCCTGGAGGGCGGCGTTCAGCGAGGCGGCGGACTCGCGGACCGGGCGCTCCGAGAAGAACATGTCCTTGGCCTGCGGGAAGTGCGGCAGCAGGGCCGGCAGCTCCTCGTGGAACTCGTTGTCCGCGGCGAGGATCGCGACCAGCGGGGCGGTCGAGGTCTTGGGCTGGTTGCCCTCGGCCATGTGCTGGACGAGGCGCGCGCGGGCGTCGTCGGAGCGCACCAGGACGACGCGCAGCGGCGACTGGTTGAAGGCGGTCGGGCCGTACTTGACCAGGTCGTAGATGGCCTGGACCTGCTCGTCCGTCACCGGCTCGTCGGTGAACGTGTTGGCGGTGCGGGCCTCGCGGAAGAGGAGGTCCTGGGCGGCGGGGTCAAGAACGAGGGACATCGGGCGTATTACCTTCCGGACGTACACGGGGGGATCGGGTCGCGGACACGAAGGTTCCGGCCACGACGATCACCGTACGGCGGAAGTGCGTTAACGTTCAACTAAATGGGGAGTGGGGAGACTCACGCCGCAGAACCGGAATAATTCCTTACGCCTCGTCCTCCGCCGGGCCCGCGAGCGCGGCGTCCAGCCGGGCACGGGCGCCCTCCAGCCAGTGCCGGCACACCTTCGCCAGCTCCTCGCCCCGCTCCCAGAGCGCGAGGGAGTCCTCCAGCGAGGTCCCGCCCGCCTCAAGGCGGCGCACCACCTCGATCAGCTCGTCGCGCGCCTGCTCATAGCCCAGCGGGCTCGTCGCGGCGGCGGCCGCCGTCCCCTCGTCCGTCATGTCTTCCACCCTATGCGTCGTCATGTGTCCGGTCCCTGAATCGATCCCGCCCCGGGGGCCGCTAATCCGCGACCCGCACCGTGAACTCGCCCCCCGACACCCGGGCCCGCAGCGGCTCCCCGGCCCCGCCCGCGTCCGCCGGCTCCCGGACCACGTGCCCGTCGGCGCGCTGGAGCACCGCGTAACCGCGCTCCAGGGTCGCGGCGGGCGACAGCGCGAGCACCCGGGCCCTGGTGTGGGACAGCTCCGAATCGGCCCGGTCCAGCAGATGGCCCAGCACCCGGCGGGCGCGGCCGGCCAGCGCGTCGACGTCCGCCTCGCGCTCGTCCACCATCCGCCCCGGGTGCTCCATGCAGGGCCGCCCCAGCGCGTGGGCGAGGCCCCGCTCCTCCCGGTCGAGCAGCCCCTGGACCGTCCGCAGAGCCCGGTCCCGCAGCTGCCGCACCCGGTCCAGCTCCTCGCCCACGTCGGGCACGACCTTCTTCGCCGCGTCCGTGGGCGTCGAGGCCCGGACGTCCGCGACGAGGTCGAGCAGCGGGGAGTCCGGCTCGTGCCCGATCGCCGAGACCACCGGCGTACGACAGGCCGCGACCGTACGGATCAGCTCCTCGTCCGAGAAGGGCAGCAGGTCCTCGACGCTGCCGCCGCCGCGCGCCACCACGATCACGTCCACGTCCGGGATGCCGTCCAGCTCCTTGACCGCCCCCACCACCTGGTTCACCGCGTGCACCCCCTGCACGGCGGTGTTGCGCACCTCGAAGCGGACGGCGGGCCACCGGCGGCGGGCGTTCTCCAGCACATCGCGCTCGGCCGCCGAGGCCCGGCCGCAGACCAGCCCGATCAGCTGCGGCAGGAAGGGCAGCGGCTTCTTCCGGTCCAGGGCGAACAGACCCTCGGCGGCCAGGGACTTCTTCAGCTGTTCGAGGCGCACCAGCAGCTCGCCGATGCCCACCGGCCTTATCTCCGTCGCCCGCAGCGACAGCTGCCCCCGGGGCGCGTACCACTCCGGCTTGGCGAGGACGACGACCCGCGCGCCCTCCGAGACGACATCGGCGATCCGGTCGAAGACCTGCCGGAAGCACGTCACGCTCACCGAGATGTCGTGCGACGGGTCGCGCAGCGTCAGGAACACCACCCCGGCACCGGGCCGCCGCGACAGCTGCGTGATCTGGCCCTCGACCCAGACCGCACCGAGCCGGTCGATCCAGCCGCCGATGAGCCGCGACACATCACCGACGGGCAGCGGGGCTTCCGGGGAAGTGTTCAGAGCCATGCGAGCGAGCGTAACGGCCGGGACCGACAACGGGCCCCGTCACGGCTTCACGGGGCCACACCCCGCCGCCCCCGCTGCACCAGCACCACCACGAGCCCCACGACCAGCCAGCACGCGCCCACCACCTGCGCGCTCCCCGTCGCCTCCACGATCACCGCGATCAGCACCCCCGCACCGACCACCGGCACCACCAGATGGCGCCACCAGCTCGGCTCGCCCTCCATCCGCCGCACCACGAACCAGCCCACCACCGACGCGTGCAGCAGCACGAACGCCGTCAGCGCCCCGATGTCCACCACCGAGACCAGATGGTCGAGCCCGTCGTCGCGCCGCGCCGCCCACACCGCCGCCACCAGCGTCACGACGGCGGCCAGCAGGATCGCCACCCTCGGCACCCCCGAGCGCGGATCGACCTTCGACAGCAGCCCCGGCAGCCGCCGCTCCCGGGCCATCGCGAACAGCAGCCGCCCCGCCGCCGCCTGCCCCGCCAGCGCCGCGAACGCCGCCCCGATCGCCTTGCTGACGGCCACCAGATCGTGCAGCCAGGTCCCCACCGCCGCGTCCACCGTGTCGTAGAACGCCGAGCCCTGCGCCCCCGGATCGGCGGTCAGCTCCGACGAGGTCATCGGTTCCAGCAGGGCCGCCAGATACGCCTGCGCCACGAACAGCGTCCCCGCGAGCACCAGGCAGAACAGCACCGCCCGCGCCACCTGCGCCGAGCCGCCCGTCACCTCCTCCGCGAACGAGGCGATCGCGTCGAACCCGAGATACGAGAGCACCGCCACGGACACCGCGCCCAGCACCGCCGTCATGGAGAACCCGGAATCCCCGGTGAGCGGCGACAGCCAGCCGCGCTGCGCCCCGTCCCGTACGAGCACCACCACGGCGGACACCACGAACACCAGCAGCACCACGATCTCCATCGCCAGCACCGCGAAACCGACCCGGGCGGCGGCGCGCACGCCCCACAGGTTGAGCAGCGTCGTCAGGACCACCGCGAGCGCCGTCCACACCCAGCGCGAGACGCCGGGAACCAGCGAGTTCATCGCGATCCCCGAGAAGAGGTACGCCACGGCCGGGATCAGCAGGTAGTCCAGCATCGCCATCCACCCGGCGATGAACCCGGGCCCCTCGCCGAGCCCCTTGCGGGCGTACGCGAACACCGACCCGGCCATCGGGGCGACCCGCACCATCTGCGCGTAACTGAACGCGGTGAACGCCATCACCACGGTCGCGGCGACGTACACCAGCGCGACCGCCCCGTCCGACTTCGCGTCCAGCGTGCCGAACACGCCGACCGGGGCCATCGGGGCGATGAAGAGCAGCCCGTAGACCACCAGGTCCCGGAAGCCGAGGGTCCGCCGCAGCCGGGCCTGCTCCGTGGCGCCGCCGCCGCCCGATTCCGTACCGCTGTCGGCCATGAGCCCTCCGTTGGTCGCGTCAAGATCAGTCTCCCGACCTGCTGCCCCACGCGCCCGTCCGATACGGCCTTACGATGGGACGCATGACTGCTACGACCCCCCGACGCGTCCTCCTCGCCGCTCCCCGTGGCTACTGCGCGGGCGTGGACCGTGCCGTGATCGCCGTGGAGAAGGCCCTGGAGCAGTACGGCTCCCCGGTCTACGTGCGCCACGAGATCGTCCACAACAAGTACGTCGTACAGACCCTGGAGAAGAAGGGCGCGATCTTCGTCGAGGAGACGGCGGAGGTCCCCGAGGGCTCGATCGTGATGTTCTCCGCGCACGGCGTCGCACCGACCGTGCACCAGGAGGCGGCCGAGCGGAAGCTCGCCACGATCGACGCGACCTGCCCCCTGGTCACCAAGGTCCACAAGGAGGCCGTGCGCTTCGCGCAGGACGACTTCGACATCCTCCTGATCGGCCACGAGGGCCACGAGGAGGTCATCGGCACCTCCGGCGAGGCCCCCGAGCACATCACCCTGGTCGACGGCCCCGAGGACGTCGAGAACGTCGAGGTGCGCGACCCGTCGAAGGTCGTCTGGCTCTCCCAGACCACCCTCTCCGTGGACGAGACGATGGAGACGGTCGGCGCGCTCAAGGAGAAGTTCCCGCTGCTGATCTCGCCGCCCAGCGACGACATCTGCTACGCCACGCAGAACCGCCAGATCGCGGTGAAGCAGATGGGCGCCGACGCGGACCTGGTGATCGTCGTCGGCTCGAAGAACTCCTCCAACTCGGTCCGCCTGGTCGAGGTCGCCCTCGGCGCGGGCGCGGGCGCCTCCCACCTGGTGGACGGCGCCGACGAGATCGACGAGGCGTGGCTGGACGGTGTCTCCACGGTCGGCGTCACCTCCGGCGCCTCCGTGCCCGAGGTGCTGGTCGACGGGGTGCTGGCGTGGCTGGCCGAGCGGGGTTTCGAGGACGTCGAGATCGTGAAGGCCGCCGAGGAGTCGATCGTCTTCTCGCTGCCGAAGGAGCTCCGCCGCGACCTGCGCGCGGAGGCGGCGGCCCTGAAGGGCGAGTAGCCCGGATCTTCGGAGGCCGTTCCGGGAGTGGGCGCGCGCCGGTGCCCGTACCGTGGATCACATGGAGATCTTCGGCGTGGACATCGGCGGATCCGGGATCAAGGGCGCTCCCGTGGACCTGGACCGCGGAGACCTGGCGCAGGAGCGCCACAAAGTACTGACACCGCACCCGGCGACGCCCGAGGACGTGGCCGGGTGCGTGGCCGAGGTCGTCGGCCACTTCGACTGGAAGGGCCCGGTGGGGATCACCTTCCCGGGCGTCGTCACGGACGGCGTCACCCGCACCGCGGCCAACGTCGACAAGGGCTGGATCGACCAGGACGCCCGCACGCTGCTCGGCGACAGGCTGGGCCTCCCGGTCACCGTGCTCAACGACGCGGACGCGGCGGGCATCGCCGAGATGACGTTCGGCGCGGGCCGGGGCCGCAAGGGCACGGTGATCATGCTGACCTTCGGTACGGGGATCGGCAGCGCGCTCTTCATCGACGGGAAGCTCGTCCCCAACACGGAGCTCGGCCACCTGGAGCTCCACGGCCACGACGCGGAGAAGCACGCCTCCACGAAGGCCAAGGAGGACGAGGACCTGGGCTGGCACCACTGGGCCCGCCGGGTCCAGAAGTACCTGGCCCACGTGGAGATGCTGTTCTCGCCCGAACTGTTCATCATCGGCGGAGGAATCAGCCGTAAAGCCGACAAATTCCTGCCACTGATCGAGCACGTACGGGCGGAGATGGTCCCGGCGGAGCTTCAGAACAACGCGGGGATCGTGGGCGCGGCGATGGCCGCGAAGGCGGCCGCCGCGGCCTCGGACTGACGCCTCGGCGTTTCGCGTTCGGCGTTCGGCCCGGAAGGCCGGCTCAGGGTTGGGAGGGGCGGCTCAGCGCTGGGAGGGGCGGCGGGGTGCCCGCTCCGCCGTGCGGCCCGCCGGTGCCGGCGAGGCGCCGGCGGCGGCCGGCCGGGCGGTGTGCGCGGCCAGCAGCAGCCGCCGCTGCCGGGCCCGCATCAGCCGAACCTTGCGTACGGAGGCGATGAGGCCCGCGACGAGGGTGCCGCCGTACAGCCAGCCGGCGTGCACGGCGAGCGCGGTGACGACGGCCATGGTCCGGCCGCCGAGCCCTCCGCCGCCGCCGGCGATGGGGGCGATGCCGAGCGCGAAGGCGATGGGCACGATGATGGGCGCGGTCACCAGGTCCGCAGGGCGCACCCAGAGCGCGGTGAGCGCGCTGACCGGCAGGAACAGCACCCCGAACACGACCGGCGACTCGTCGAACAGCAGCCAGTCCAGGCACCCGATCAGGAACATGGCGGCGGCCGCGAAGAGCCCGGCGCCGATCCCGGTGAGCCGGGGATTGGGCAGCCGGCGCAGCGCGCCCACGGCGGGGGAGACCGGCCGCCCGGCGGGCGCGCTCATCACCCGGTAACCGAGGGCCCCCGTGCCGTCGGCCTTCCTGGCACCCTTGGCCTCCCCGAGCGGGGACAACGGGGTCTGCCTGCGCTGCGGGGGACGTGTCCTGTGCTGCTCCACCGGGACAACGTAGGTCGCCGGGAGGCCGGAATCAGGTGCGGGACACGCGCTTTGGCCGACCTTGGCGATGAGTTCGATGCCACACGGCGCAACGGGAACCGGTTCGGGGCGGCCGCTTAGACTCGCTCGTATGGTCCGGTCGCAGTTCCCCGAGGTGAGCCCGGGGCTGTGGCGCCGCGAGGCGGGCACGGTCGTGCGCCGGGCCGGGGCGCTCCCGGAGCGGGCGCCGGCCGCGGGCGCCGTCGTCGCGGAATTCCGGATCGTCCCCGCCCCCACGGAGTGGGCCCAGCACGCGCACCAGCTGCACGAGCTCGTCTGGGTGCGCGGCGGAACGCTGACGTCCCGGGTGGGCGGCCGGGTCTTCACCGTGTTCGAGGGCCACGGGCTCTGGATGCCCGCCGGGGTGGTGCACGCGGGCCGGGCGACGGAGGGTGCCCGCTTCCACAGCGCCTTCTTCGCCCCCGACCGCACGCCCTTCGCCTTCGGGGAGCCGGAGGCGATCGCGATGACCCCGCTGCTCGTGTCGCTGCTGACCCATCTGTCGCGTACGGACCTCGACGAGGCCGCCCGGCTGCGGGCTGAGGCCGTCGTATTCGACGTGATCGAGCCCTCGGAGCACGAGCTGGCGCTGCGGCTGCCCGGCGATCCCCGGATCGACGCCATCGCCGAAGCCCTGCTGGACGATCCCGCCGACAGCCGCTCGCTGGAGGAGTGGGCGCGGGAGCTGGGGACCAGCGACCGTACGATCACCCGCGCGTTCCGCCGGTCGACCGGGCTCTCCTTCGCACAGTGGCGGCAGATGCTGCGGGTGCACCGGGCGCTGATGCTCCTGTCGGACGGTTTCGATGTGATGTCCGTCTCCGAGCAGCTTGGCTACGCGCAGCCCAGCTCCTTCATCGCCGCCTTCCGGCGCGTCATGGGGACCACGCCCGGCGCGTTCTTCGGGGCGGTGGCGGCTTCCGGGGATGTCCGGAATTCCGTATCGGGTGGCGAGAACGCCGGATTGTCTGCCTGACAAGCGGAATATAGTCTTCTTCGAGTTAGGTAACCCTTAGTTGTTGCTCGCCGTGCGCGGTGCTGCCCGCGTACGCCCGTAAGCGGTGCCCGCGTACGGGAGAGCGTGCGGCCCGGCCCGTGAAGGCCGGGCGGGGGGTGCCCCACACCGCGCCCCTCCGATCACCCGGACCTCCTCATGTTCACAAGCCCCTTCCGTCGTGCCGGACGACTTCCGGACGGCCCCGCCGCACCGGCGTCCGCGCTCCACGGGCGCGACCTGGTCCTGCGTTACGGCGGCGAGCCGGTCGTCCACGGCGTCTCGGTCACCCTGGAGCCCGGCCGCGCCACCGCCCTCGTGGGGCCGAACGGCAGCGGGAAGTCCACGCTGCTGCGCGCGCTGTCCCGGCTGCACCAGGTGGACGGCGGCAAGGTCACCCTCGGCGCCGCCGACGGAGCGGCCGAGCGCGACGCGGCCCTGCTCAGCCCGCGCGGGTTCGCCCGCGAGGTGACCCTGTTCTCCCAGTCGCGGCCCGCACCCCAGGGGCTGACGGTCGCCGAGGTCGTGGCCTTCGGGCGCCACCCCTACCGGCGCGGCTTCGCGGGACCCACCCCCGAGGACGGCGCCGCCGTCGACCGCGCCATGGGCGTCACCGGCGTACGGGACATGGCGGACCGGCAGGTCGGGGAGCTCTCCGGCGGGGAGATGCAGCGCGTCTGGCTCGCGGCCTGCCTCGCCCAGGACACCGGCGTCGTGCTGCTGGACGAACCGACGAACCACCTGGACCTGCGCTACCAGTTTGAGACGCTCGACCTGGTCCGGGACCTCGTGGAGCGGCACGGCCTCGCCGTCGGCATCGTGCTCCACGACCTCGACCAGGCGTCCCGGGTCGCCGACACGCTGGTCCTCATGCACGCCGGCCGCATCCACGCGGCGGGAGCCCCGGCCGACGTGCTCACCGCCGAGAACATCGGCCTGGTCTACGACATCCGCGTCGACGTCGCCCTCGACCCGCGTACGGGCCGGCTGCGCATCGACCCCCTCGGGCGCCACCTCACCTGACGAGGCCGCCACCCCTTCCGGAGCAGCCGTGCGGCGCTCCGACGCAACGTTCGAGAATTTGAGAAAGAGGACCCTCCATGAACCGCGCCAGCCGCCTGACGGCCGCAGCCACGACCGGGCTCGCCCTGTTCGCCCTCGCCTCCTGCGGCACGACCGACGCCGACGACGTCACGGCCAAGAGCAGCGCCAAGGCAGCCCCCGCGTCGAAGGGCTGCGCCGACGACACCACGACCACGTCGACCGGGCCGGTCTCCCTCACGGACGGCGTCGGCCGGCAGGTGAAGCTCGACAAGCCCGCCAAGCGCATCGCGGTCCTGGAGTGGCAGCAGGTCGAGGACGCCCTGACCCTGTGCGTCACCCCCACCGCCGTCTCGGACGCGAAGGGCTACAGCACCTGGGTCAGCGCGGAGAAGCTGCCCGGCGGGGTGACCGACATCGGCACCCGCGAGGAGCCCGACCTCGACACCCTGTACGCGGCCAAGCCCGATCTCATCGTCGTGGAGGCGTTCGACGCCAAGGACGAGATGATCAAGAAGCTGGAGAAGCGGGGCGTCCCCGTGCTCGCCACGCGCGGAGCCAACCCGAAGGACCCGATCGGGAACATGCGCCAGGTCTTCAGCATGATCGGCCAGGCCACCGGCCGCACCGAGCGCGCCGACCAGGTCCTCAAGGAGTTCGACGACCACCTCGCGAAGGCGAAGCAGCAGGTCACCGACGCCGACCTGCCGACGAAGGACTTCGTGTTCTTCGACGGCTGGCTGGAGGGCAACAACCTCACCGTCCGCCCCTACAGCGACGGCGCCCTCTTCACCGAGCTGGGCAAGGAGCTCGGCCTGAAGCCCGCGTGGACCAGCAGCGTCAACAAGGAGCACGGCGACGGAGGCGTCGACCCCGCCTACGGCCTCGCGCAGACGGACGTCGAGGGCCTTGTCGCGGTGGGTGACGCCAACCTCTTCTACGCCAACGACGAGGGCGCCGGCGGCTATGTCGCCGCGATCCAGAAGAACCCGATCTGGAAGAAGCTCCCGGCCGTCAAGGAAGGCCGCGCCCACGCCTTCCCGGCCCGGGTCTGGGGCGCCGGCGGCCCCCGCTCCAACGAGCAGGCGATCGACGCCTACGTCGACGTACTCGACAAGAATTGACATCCTCCCCGCCCTGAAAGGGTGGGGATTCCTGGCTCACGTTGGCCGGGGACCTGCAGTCCTTCGGCTCTTACACGATCGGCACCAGCCGGGTTGAGACCTGCCCGGACCAGCATCACGCGGGCGGAGTTCTTGTCCCTGGGGGACACGTTCCCGCATGCGGTGCAGGTGTAGGTACGTTCCGAAAGAGGTAGTGCGTGCTTGGTTCTCGCTCCGCACTGTGCGCAGTCCATGGTGGTGTGCGCGGGATGCACAAGACGGATGTCCCGTCCGTGTTTGCGCCCCATCTCGATGAGGGCGGTCTTGGTGGCGCCGATCGCGGCGTCGGCGGCCTTGCGGGCCATGGTGGTCTTCGCCAGGAACTTCGGGCGGAAGTCCTCGACGGCGATGGCGTCGTGGTCGCGGACCACGGATTTGGCCCACTTGCGGGCGGTGTCCTGCCGCTGACGGACCACCTTCTTGTGCAGCTTCGCGGCCTGCCGTCGGGCGTTGCGGTAGCCCTTGGACGCGGCCTTGCCCTTGGCGGGGCGGCGGCGGGCCATCATCCGCTGATAGCGCCCCAGCTTCCGCGCCGCGCTCTTTCCGTGGCCGGGGTGGGGGAGGTCGTGGGCGTCGGATGTGGTGGTGGCGGTCTCCCTGACGCCCCAGTCCACGCCGAGCACGTGCCCCGTGGCGGGGAGCGGCTGGGGCTCGGTGGTGACGACGAACGACGCGTACCAGTGCCCCAGACTGTCCCGGTACACCCGCACCGAGGACGGCACGGACGGCAACTCGCGGGACCACACGACCGTCAGAACGATGCCGCCCGCGAGGTGCAGGCGGCCGTCCTTGAGACGGAAGCCGCGCTGGGTGTAGTTCAGCGTGGGCAGGGCGTCCCGCTTGCGCTTCATCCGGGGCATCCCGGCCCGCCGCCGCACCGACACCCTTGCCACGATGTCCTTGATCGCCTTGACCCGGGACTTCGTAAAGTCACGGATGGTCTGCTGCTGCGGGACGCTCGCCCCCTCCCGCAGCCATGCCATCGACTGCCGGGCCTCGGTCAGCGACTTGTCGAGCTGCGCCGGACCGCACGTCGTCTTCTCGACGGCGTCGCGGTTCGCGGCGTGAACCTTGCGGGACATCGCCACGCACTCGTTCCACACCCACCGACACCGCGCCCACTCCGCCCCAAGACCCGCCCGCGCGGACGACGACACACGCAACCGGTAGGTGTACCGGGCAAGCCCGGACCCCCGCTCAGCCACTGCCGTCGTCGCCATGATCCGCAACGTAACAGCCCCCACTGACAACGAGAGAGAGCGCAGGTCAAGGCCAATGTGCAGCGCACTCCGCCACTTCGCGGCCCCGCACCCAGGACCCATAGCCCCCCGCCCTGAAAGACAGGGCGTCCCGGGAGAACCAAGGTGAGCGCCGTACGCACAGCGCCACCCGCCGAGGGAGCGCCCCCGCGTCCGCTCAAGGAACGCGGCGGCGCTCCCGCCGGGGCGGCCGTCCTGGCGCTCCTCCTCGCCGCGACCGTCCTGGTGGGCCTGTGGCACCTGACCCAGGGCACCTCGGGCGTCGGCGTCGGCGATCTCGTGCGCCACCTCGCCGGGCAGAAGGACAGCGCCGACGGCGCACCGGTCGGCGAGATCCTCACCGGCTCCCGGCTGCCGCGCCTCTTCGCGGGCGTCGCGGTCGGCTTCGCGCTGGGCTGCGCCGGCACGCTGCTCCAGTCCGTCACGCACAACGCGCTGGCCTCGCCCGACACCCTCGCGGTCTCGGCCGGGTCCTACTTCGCCGTCTCGCTGGTCGCCGCCTTCGGCCTCTCCGTACCGCTGTGGGCCTCGGGCGTCGTCGCCTTCACCGGCGGCCTGGTCGCGGCGGCGCTCGTGCTGCTCCTCGCGGGCCGGGCGGCGGGCACCTCGGGCACCCGCCTCATCCTCGCCGGATCGGCGCTGGCGATGGCCCTGGACTCCGCGACCGGGATGCTCCTCATCCTGTTCAAGGACAACACCACCGGCCTCTACGCCTGGGGCAGCGGCTCGCTCGCGCAGCTCGACATCGACGCGTCGCTGCGCGCCATCCCCCTCATCGTCCTGGTGCTCTGCGCGGCCCTCGCCCTTTCCCGGCGCCTCGACGTGATGAACCTCGGCGACGACACCGCGGCCACCCTCGGCGTGCCGATCCGGAGCACCCGGGTGCTCGCCGTGCTCTGCGCGGTCCTCCTGACCAGCACCTCGGTCACCCTCGCGGGCCCGATGGCGTTCGTCGGCCTCGGCGCCCCGGTCCTGGCCCGCCTGATCGCCGGCCGGGTCCGCGCACTGCGCCGCCACCTGCTCCTGATCCCCGCCGCCGGCCTGCTCGGCGCGCTGCTCATCCTGCTCGCCGACGCGGTCCTGCGCGCGGTGCAGGGGGCGGACGGGGCGGCCTCCATCCCCACCGGGGTGCCCACCGCGCTCCTCGGCTCCGTCGTGATCGTGGTCCTCGCGCTCCGGCTGCGCGACACGGGCCGCATCCAGCAGCCGCCACGGGCCCGGGTCGCCGCCCGGTCCCGGCGCGCCTACCTCCTCGTCGTGACCGGCGCGGCGGTGCTGCTGGTGGTGGCCGCCCTCGTCGGCACCCTGGCGGGGAGCCTCTGGCTGAAGACCGGGGACATCGCGCTCTGGATCCAGGGCACCGCCCCCGACCTGATCGGGGCCGCCCTGGACGACCGGGTGCCCCGGGTCACCGCCGCCGTCCTCGCCGGCATGGCGCTCGGACTCGCCGGATGCGTGGTGCAGGGCACCGTACGCAACCCGCTCGCGGAGCCGGGCATCCTCGGCATCACGGCGGGCGCCGGTCTGGGCGCCGCGGGCGTCGTCACCTCGGGGCTCGGCGGCGGACAGACGGTGCTCGTCGCGGTCGCCGTCGCGGCCGGGCTCGCCACCTTCGCGGTGATCGCCCTGCTGGCCTGGCGCGGGGGCTTCCTGCCCGACCGGTTCGTCCTGATCGGCATCGGTGTGGGGTACGGCCTCAGCGCGGTGACCACGTTCCTGCTGCTGCGCGCCGACCCGTACAACACGCCCCGCATCTTCACCTGGCTCTCCGGCACGACCTACGGCCGTACGTTCTCCGACACCGTCCCGGTCGCCGTGGCCCTCGCCCTCGCGCTTCCCGTACTACTGGCCATGCGCGAGCGGCTCGACCTGCTCGCCGTCGACGAGGACACCCCGCGGATCGTCGGCGTCAGGGTGGAGCGCACCCGCTTCGCGGCCCTGGCGATCGCCGCGGTGCTCGCCGCGCTCAGCGTGATCGCCATCGGCGTCGTCGGCTTCGTGGGACTCGTCGCCCCGCACCTCGCCCGCTCCCTGGTGGGCGCCCGGCAGGCCCGGACGATCCCGGTCGCGATGCTGCTCGGCGGGGTGCTGGTGTGCGTGGCGGACGCGCTGGGCCGCACCGTCGCGGCCCCTTCCCAGGTGCCGGCGGGGCTGATGATCGCGCTGGTCGGCGCGCCGTACTTCGTGTGGGTGCTGAAGCAGTCCCGCGCCTGACTTTCTCTGGAGCATTCGAATGTCGTCCTCCCTGCGAGAAGGGCCCGTGCCATACGAGCCCGGCACCGCGCCGGCCCCGCTCGTCCCCCCGGAGGTGGCGGAGCGCTGGGGTGCGGTCGACCGCTCCGCCCACGCCCCGCACCTCGTCGCCGTGCGCGGTGACGGCGAGGAGTGGGCGGGCGCCGCGCTCGTCACCGCCCGCCCGGGGACGGCGTATCTGAAGATCGTGGACGCCGTGGGTGACGTACCGGCCGTCATCGGGGCCGTCGCGGCCCACGCGCGCGAGCGGGGTCTCGTCCAGCTGAAGTGGGAGGGGTGGACGGTCACGCCTTCGGACGCCGCCGCCGCGGGCTTCGCGCCCCTGGACCCGCCGCTCTCGCAGTCGGAGGGCGCGAAGGGGCCGGCCGCCGGTTACGTCCGCTGGCTGAACGACGACGCGGTGGCCGCGCCCCCGTACTACGGGCAGACCACCCACTTCAGCTGTGGCGCCGTCACCGCCCTCGTCGCGCAGGTGCACGCGGGCGTCCTGCCGCGCGAGGCGCTCGACCGCCGGGCGGAGCTGACGCTGTGGCGGGACGCGACCAACTTCATGGCCTGCGAGCCCGTCGGCCTCGGCGTCGCCCTGCGCCGGTCCTGGCCGTCGGCCGGGGTGACGGTCCACCTCGACACGGACCGGCCGCTCATGCTCGACCACCTCGACCCGGGCGACCAGGAGTGGCGCGCGGTGCTCCAGCAGGTGTCCCGTACGGAGGCCGAGCGCATCGGCGTCCCGGTCGACCCCGGCCACTTCCCGCTGAGCGCGGTCCGGGACGCGATCGGCCGGCGGGAGCACGTACTCCTGCTGCTCTCGCTCGCCGCGATGCAGGGGTTCGAGGTCCCGCACTGGGTCCTCTGCCACGGCGTCGTGCCCGGTGCCGTGGTGATCGATGACCCGTGGGCCAACGGCGCGACCGGGGACACCTGGGTCGACGCGCATGTGCTGCCGGTGCCGGACGCGTCGCTGGACGCGATGTCGAGGATGCCGCCAGGGGACTTCCGAGGGGCCGTGACCCTGCGCTCCGCCCAGTTGTAACCCGGTGCGCCCGGCGCGGGGCCACCCGTAGCCTGGCCCCTTTCCGAACCCGAGGAGAAACGGCAGTGATGGAGATCCGTCCCACGACCGACGAGGACTTCGAGGTCTTCGTCGCCACCGTCCACACGGCCTTCGGGCAGTTCCCGGAAACCCCCGTCGCGGAGGGCGGGCGCTGGTGGTCGGCGCTGGAGACGGACCGCGGCCTCCTCGCCGTGGCACCGGACGGCAAGCCCGTGGGCACCGCCGCCGCGTACTCCTTCGAGCTGACCCTGCCCGGCGGGAAGCCCGTCCCGGCCGCCGGAGTGACCGCCGTGGGCGTCCTGCCCTCGCACCGGCGGCGCGGCGTGCTCAGCGCGATGATGCGCCACCAGCTCGCGGACGTGCGGGAGCGGGGCGAGTTCCTGTCGGTGCTGCTGGCCTCGGAGGCGCGTATCTACGGCCGGTTCGGGTACGGCCCCGCGACGTCGACGGCGCGGCTGACGGTGGCGCGGCACCGGGCGGAGCTGGGGGAGCGGCGGGGGGAATCGGCGGGGGACGTCTTTGGCGGACCCGGCACCTCCGGCACCGGCTCCGTCGAGGTGCTGCGGCGGGCCGACTGCGGCGAGATCCTCGAAGCGGTCTACGACCGGTACCGCCGCGCGCAGCCCGGCGCGCTGTCCCGGCCGCCCCGCTGGTGGGAGCTGGGCGCGGGCCAGCCGCCCGTCTCCCGGGCCCCTCGCTACGTGGCCGTCCACCGGGACGCGGACGGTACGCCGGACGGGTACGCCAGCTACTCGACGGACTCCGGCACCCTGACGGTGGACGAGACCATCGCCGTCGATGACGCCGCCTTCACCGCCCTGGCCCGGTACGCCCTCGGCCACGACCTGGTCTCCCAGGTCGTCTTCCGGCACGTCCCGCCGGAGCACCCGCTGCGCTGGCAGCTCGCGGACATCCGGGCCGGTGAGGTCGGCGGCCACACCGACTGGCTCTGGGTGCGCCTGCTCGACGTACCGCGTGCGCTGACGGCGCGCGGCTGGTTCACGGACGGGGAGCTGGTGCTGGACGTGGCCGACCCGTTCCTGGGCGAGCACGGCCGCTACCTGCTGACCGTCCGCGACGGCAGGGCGGAGTGCGTGGCCACGGACCGGCGGCCCGACCTGTCGCTGGACGTACGGGACCTGGGCTCGGTGTACCTCGGCGGCACCCGGCCGAGCACCCTCGTACGGGCCGGACACATCCGGGCGCACGACCCGGCCGCCGCCGCCCGCGCGGACGCGCTGTTCGCGGGCGACGTCTCCCCGCACTGCCTGCAATGGTTCTGACCGAGGAGAGCTCCTCGCCCCGGTCCCTGTACCGTGATACGCGCACGTGGACGATGGCACGCCTGGACTGCCGTCGCGGCCGACCCCACCCTTCTTGATCCTGAGCGGACGTTTGTGGCATGAGTACTAGTATCGGAATCGTCGGACTGCCGAATGTCGGCAAGTCGACCCTGTTCAACGCCCTGACCAAGAACGACGTGCTGGCGGCCAACTACCCGTTCGCCACGATCGAGCCGAACGTCGGCGTGGTCGGCGTCCCGGACCACCGTCTGGGCGCCCTGGCGAAGATCTTCAACTCGCAGAAGATCCTCCCGGCGACGGTGGACTTCGTGGACATCGCGGGGATCGTACGGGGCGCGAGCGAGGGCGAGGGCCTGGGCAACAAGTTCCTCGCGAACATCCGCGAGTCGGACGCGATCTGCCAGGTCATCCGCGCGTTCAAGGACGAGAACGTCGTCCACGTCGACGGCAAGGTCTCGCCCAAGGACGACATCGAGACGATCAACACGGAGCTGATCCTCGCGGACCTCCAGTCGGTCGAGAAGGCGATCCCGCGCCTTCAGAAGGAGTCCCGCCTCCAGAAGGAGAAGGTCGCGGTCCTCGCGGCGGTCGAGGAGGCGCAGAAGATCCTCGAAGCCGGCGACACCCTTTTCCACGCGGGCATCACCGCCTCCACGGAGAAGGGCCGCCTCCTCCACGAGCTCCACCTCCTCACCACCAAGCCCTTCATCTACGTGTTCAACGTCGACGAGGACGAGCTGGTCGACGAGGACTTCAAGAACGAACAGCGCGCCCTGGTCGCCCCCGCCGAGGCGATCTTCCTGAACGCCAAGATCGAGTCCGAGCTGATCGAGCTGGACGACGACGAGGCCCTGGAACTCCTCCAGTCCATGGGCCAGGAAGAACCCGGCCTCGCCACCCTCGGCCGCGTCGGCTTCGACACCCTCGGCCTCCAGACCTACCTCACGGCAGGCCCCAAGGAAACCCGCGCCTGGACCATCAAGAAGGGCGCCACGGCCCCCGAGGCGGCCGGCGTCATCCACACCGACTTCCAGAAGGGCTTCATCAAGGCGGAGATCATCTCCTTCGAGGACCTGATCGAAACCGGCTCGGTGACCGAAGCCCGCGCAGCGGGCAAGGCCCGCATGGAGGGCAAGGAGTACGTGATGCAGGACGGCGACGTGGTGGAGTTCCGCTTCAACGTCTGAGTCGGCCGGTCCCGTGGCGGTCAGGAGGGGCTTGTCCCTTCGGTGTGGGCGCCCGTGTCCCGCATCAGCGGGCTGTGGGCGCCCTCGTGGAAGTCTCCGGCCATGTCGAGCCAGCCGAGGCAGTAGCGGGACCGGATCTCCCGGCATGCGATACGCCAGACGCCGTCCTCCTTCGCGTAGTCGTCGTAGTAGCGCACCGCGGCCAGGACGCAGGTGCCGTCGCGGCCGTGTTCGGCGTGAGCGCTGACGACGCCGGTGGCCCGTTCCTCGTCGATGATCGTGATCACGTGGGAGTGCCGGTAGTGGAACGTGAACTCGTTCTTCGGTAGTTGGGCCCGGTAGAAGGCGTCCAACTGGTCGCGGCCGACCACCTCCCCGCCCTTGAACTTCAGGCGGCCGTTCCGCGTGAAGCAGGAGGTGATGCCGTGCCAGTCGCGGTCGTCCAGCAGATGGCCGTAGCGGTCGGCCAGGTCGGTGAGATCGGCGCGGGTCTGCAGTCGGTTCACTCGCGCGGTCAACAAGTGCGCATCGTCATGTTCGGCCATGCCGCAACGCTAGGACCGAATCGGTTAACCGCCGGTTGAAGTGATCTTGGGCCGACGCGTGACCGTCCGCTCGGCGTTCATCCCTGGCCGCAGGCGTGCAACTGGAAGTTTTCGAGCAGTACTTCACGGCCGTGTTCGCTCACCGAGACGACGCGGCTGGTCTCGCTTGTGTGCAACCAGCCCCGACGGAAGAACTCCGACGCGAGGGTGGCTCCGAGACTTCCGCCGAGGTGGTGGTCCTGCTCGCTCCAGTCGGTGCAGGCGCGGGTCAGCGGGCGTCGCTGCCGGGCCAGTTCACCGACGTCGATCCCCAGCCGGTCGAAGGCCCGTGCCCCGCGAGGGGTGACGTGCGGGACGGGTCCGCGACATTCGAGGAAGCGACCGTCCAGGAGCCCTCTCGTCAACGTCACGCCCGTCCTGCCGCCGATGTGGTCGTGACACATCCGTCCGCGTCGCAGCGCGGCGTTCTCGGACACCTCGCGGAACGAGCGCGCGGGCACACGGGGCGCCACGAGCAGCAGCGCCTCGATGGCGTCGGCTACGGCCTGACCGCTGAGCCGGTAGAAGCGCTGACGTCCGAGCGGCTGCACCGCCAGCAGGCCGCCGGCCATCAGCTTGCGCAGATGCGCACTCGCGAGTGGGGCCGAGACCTTCGCCCGCTCGGCCAGGGCCGAGGCCGCCATCGGGCCGCCGTCCAACAGGGCCAGCAGGATTTTCGCGCGCGTGCGATCGCCGATGAGTGCGGCGACAGCAGCCAGATCCGGTGAGCCGGTCACCTCGTGAAGGTACCGACCCGAGGGCCGGGGAAGCCACCCGCTGGTAAGCACCAGGCCACCGGAGCGTCTCTCAGCCCCGTCCCCCCGCCCCGTGCAAGAACGTCTCCACCACTCGGGCCGCCAGCGCGTCCGGGTCCGTCACCGGGTCGGCCGGGTTGCCGTGCAGCGTCTCGCCGAGCAGGGCGTAGTAGACGCGCTGGAGCCAGTGGAGGTCGGACGAGGGGGCGATGAGGCCCTCCGTGCGGGCGCGGGCCAGGACCGTGAGGCAGTGGTCGGTCATCGTTTCGTGGAGGGTGGCCGCTTCCGTGCCGGGGGTCGCCGGGAGGCTCAGGGCGAACGTCCAGGCGCCCTTGATCTCCAGGACGTTGGCGGTGATGCGGTGCAGGGCCACCAGGGGCGGGGCGGTGGTGGGGCGGCCGTCGTCCACGGCCTGGGCCAGCTGGCGGGCCGCCGACAGGGCCAGGGCGTCGATCAGCGCCTGGCGGTGCGCGAAGCGGCGGTGGATCGTCGTGCGGGACACGCCCGCCTCGGCCGCGATCTGCTCCATCGAGGCGCCGGGGTCCTTGGAGAGCAGGCGTTCCGCCGCCTCCAGGATCAGGCGCACGCTGCGCTCCGCGTCCGCCCGCAGCGGCCGGGCCGTCGTCTCGCCGCCCATGGCGTTCTCCTCGTCGTCTGCCTCGCTGGCTCAGCCCTCTAAACGTAACACTCATGCGCCATCTCTGGCTTAAGTGGGACAGTGCTGTTGCGAATAATGAAGGAATGGGTACTCTGCTGTTGCAGATGCTCCGTCCGTCGACGCCTCGTCAAGGAGACCTCCCATGCCTGCAACCGCTCTCGTCACCGGTGCCTCCTCCGGGCTCGGCGCGGAGTTCGCCGCCCAGCTCGCCGCTCGCGGCCACGACCTCGTCCTGGTGGCGCGCTCCGAGGACCGGCTCACCGCCCTCGCCGCACGGCTGGAGGCCGAGCACGGCGTCCGCGCCCACGTTCTCGTCCAGGACCTCGCCGAGCCCGGCGCCGCCCGCGCCGTCGCCGGCCGGCTCGACGCGCTCGGCCTGCGGATCGGGCTGCTGGTCAACAACGCGGGGTTCGGGACCTGCGGCCGCTTCGAGGGCATCGACGCGGAGCGCGACCACGACCAGCTGATGGTCAACGTCGTCGCGCTCGTCGGCCTCACCCACGCCCTGCTCCCCGGCATGCTGGAACGCGGCACCGGCGCCGTCGTCAACGTCGCCTCCACCGCGGCCTTCCAGCCCGCCCCGTACTTCGCGGTCTACAGCTCCGCCAAGGCGTTCGTGCTGAACTTCGGGCTGTCGCTGCGCCAGGAGTGCCGCGGACGCGGCGTGCGCGTGCTCACCCTGTGCCCCGGGCCCGTCGACACGCCGTTCTTCGAGGCCATCGGGACCCGTGAGGCGGCCGTCAACGGGTCGATGAGCACCCCGGAACCGGTCGTGCGCGCCGCGCTGGCCGCCCTCGACCGCGACCGCGCCTATGTCACCCCGGGCTTCGGCAACTCCCTGTCCGCGCACCTGCTGCCGCGCCGGCCGCGCGCCCTGGTCGCGGCGATCGCCGAGCGCGTCACGCGTAAGGTCCTCACCGCCGAGGACGGCACGCGGACCGAGTCGTACGCGGCATGACTACGCGGCATGAGCCCTGCCCCGTACGTACCTCTCCGCAGGACGTACCTCTCCGCAGGGCCGGGGCCCCGCGGAGAGACGCGCGTCAGCAGGTGCCCAGGTCCTCCCAGACGCCCCACTCGCCGGTCGTGCCGGGCTGGTCGCCCTGGACCCACCACTTGGCGCGCCAGGTGTGACCGTTGTACGCGACCGTGTCGCCGCCGTTGTACACGCGGCCGGCCTCCCACGCCGAGGCGGCGCAGTCGCCCGGGTCGCCGCCGTCACCGTCACCGGGGGTGCCGCCCCCGCCGATCTGGAGGTCGATGCAGGCGTAGAACGCGTTGGCGGTGTCCGCGATGTTCCAGACCGCCAGCACCTTCTGGCGGCCGCTGTAGCCGCCGAGGTTCACGTGGTGGGTCTTGGTGGCGCCGGGCTGGGCGCCGTTGTCATTGAACTCCGCGATCTTCGAGCCGCCGATGTAGTACTGCCAGGTGCTCGTGGCGTGGCGGGCCGTCAGCGTCCAGGAGAAGTCGGCGGAGCTGCCGACCGGGGTGGCCTTCCAGCCCTTGCTGTCGTTGTCCAGCTCGGCGAACTGCGCGTTGCCTCCGCTGCAGCTCATCAGGCCCTTGGGGCCCTCGACGCTCTGCGGCTCGTACTTGATCTGGCCGCAGTCGACGGTGCCCGCCGCGCACTGGGCCTGGCGGCTCGGCGGCGAGGAGACGTAACCGTGCGCACTGGCTGTGGTGGCCGGCAGGACCACCGCGAGCAGGGGGGCGACTCCCGCACCGAGCACGAGGGCCAGTTTTCGCTTCGCGTTCATGCCAACTCCTTCGCTGGGGACTGCCGCGGGGTGACGGCAGCGGTCGGACATGCCCGCACCGGGCAGCGGCCTTGTCAGGGGGTGCCGGCGCGGTGGGGGCAGGGATGCGGCCGGTGGCGAGGGGGTGCCGCCCGCAGCCCCTTCGCGCGCCGTGGGACGCCTGGGGCGACCACGGCTCACCTTAGGTCTAGACCATACTCATGGGCGTGTACTCGTCAATAGGGCCTGTGCTCAAGGATCTTGACGAAGTGTCACGTCGTGAGGTCGTTGCGATCGGCGCTGCTGGGGCGGTGCCGTCGCGATTGGACTGGACCAAATCTGGGCAGCGCTCTTTCGGCGAGTTGCACATCACCGGACCCACCCACCGGATCCAAGGAGTCTCATGTTCGGGAAGCGCAGTGTCATAGGTACCGCGGCCCTTGCCGTGACCGCGGTCGGCGCGCTGCTGACAGCGGCCCCCTCCGCCCAGGCGGCGCCGACCGGCTGCACGGTCTCCTACGGGGGCGGCGCCGGCAGCACGATCTCCAGCCTGTGCACGGGCGGCACCGGCCACCACCGCGTCCACGCGGTGCTCAACGCCCTGGACCCGCGCCTTCCGCAGCGGATCGTCCTGGGCGACTGGGCCCCGGTCGGCCAGGCGTCCGTCGCCACCAACCCCTGGGGTTCCGGTTACATCCAGTCCGTCTGGACGGAGACCGTCGACTGGTGACCGTACGCACGACCGAGGGGCGGCTGCGCACCGGCAGCCGCCCCCGAGGTGTTTCTACCGGTGGGAGAGCCCGCGGTCGACGGCCGTGATCAGCTCGCCGTTCTCAGTGTCGCCGTCCAGCGACCAGAACATCGCGCCGCCGAGCCGGTGGTCGCGGATGTACGCGGTCTTGGTGCGCAGCACCTGGGGGTCGTCGTACGTCCACAGCGTGGTGCCGTCGAACAGCCAGGCGCTGCCGTCGCGCGTGTTGCGGTGCACCTTGTACGTACCGGATTCGGCCAGTTTCCTGAGGGCCTTGTAGTCCTCGTAACCGGCCGCCCAGGTCGCCGGGGCAGGGCCCGCCGCCGGCTGTCCGAGGCCGTCGCCGCCGCCGGTCACGCCCGTCCAGCCCTGGCCGTAGAAGGGCATGCCCATCACCAGCTTGCGTGCCGGTGCGCCCCGCTTCAGCCAGTCCCGCACGGTCCGGTCGACGCTGTAGTCGCCCTTGGCGTACAGCGCGGACTGCTGGGCCGTCTTCGCCTCGCCGGAGACGTGGAAGTCGTAGCCCTGGAGGTTCACGAAGTCGAAGTCCCGCATGATGCGCGGCACGTCGAAGCCGGCGTCGATCTTCTCGGGGGACGCCGGGACGAACGCCGAGAGGTCGTAGTGCTGGGGCTTCGCGCCGTGGTGGCGGCCCTTCCGCTCCTGGGCGGTCTTCTTCGCGTACGCGTCGAGCTGGGTGCGGAACTCGTGGACCAGGGCGGTGAAGTTCCGCTTGTCCTCCGGGCGGTACACCGTGTCGGTGTCACCGGCGGATCCCGGCCATTCCCAGTCGATGTCGATGCCGTCGAAGAGCCCGGCCGCCGCGCCCTCGCCGCCGCGCGTCCCGTCCACCGGCAGGTTGCCCTTGATGTACAGGTCGATGCAGGAGGCGACGAGCGCCTTGCGCGACGCGGCGGTGCGGGCCGCGTCGGAGAAGTGCGTGGACCAGCTCCAGCCGCCGAGCGAGATCATCACCTTGAGGCCGGGGTGCTCGGCCTTGAGCTTCCGCAGCTGGTTGAAGTTGCCCGCGAGCTTCTGGTCGTCGGCGTCGGCGACCCCGTCCACGGAGTTGGCCGCGTCGAGCGGACGGACGTAGTCCGCCCAGGCGTCGGCCTCGCCGGGCACATTGCCCGTGAAGCACTTCCCGTCCGCGCTGACGTTGCCGAACGAGTAGTTGACGTGGGTGAGTTTGGCCGCGGTGCCGCTCGTCTCCAGGTCGTTGACCTGGAAGTCGCGCCCGTAGACGCCCCATTGGGTGAAGTAGCCGACGCGCTTGTAGTCGGGCGCGGAGCCGTGATGACCGTGCCCGCCGCCGTGACTGCCGTGCCCGGACGAGGCGTTGGCGGCGGGAGAGAAGGAGGCCGCGAGCATGAGGGCGCAGGCGGCGATGGCGAGTGAAGACGAGGTTCTTCGACGCATGAGGCCAGAAGTTATTGGTCTGGACCAAACGGGGTCAAGGGTTTGGCAAAGGCGACTTAAAGGGGTTCTGGCCGACGCGTCGCGGACTATGCGCAGGCCCGCCCAATGTCATCACTTCGAGTGAAACTGTGGCCTGCGCTTGCGATCCGGAACCCACGGTTGCGACGCTGTCGCAGTCCGTCAACCTCTTGGGGAGTGGCCTGTGGCTTTCGGTGAGCAGCCCGCCTATCTGCGCGTGGCGAGCGATCTGAGAGAGAAGATCGTCAACGGTTTGCTGCCGCCGCATACGCGCCTGCCGTCACAGGCGCGCATCCGCGAGGAGTACGGGGTCTCGGACACCGTCGCGCTGGAGGCGCGCAAGGTCCTGATGGCGGAGGGCCTGGTCGAGGGCCGCTCCGGCTCGGGGACGTACGTCCGCGAGCGGCCGGTGCCCCGCATGGTCGAGCGCTCCGGCTTCCGGCCCGAGGCGGGCGCGGGCCCGTTCCGGCAGGAGCAGGCGGCCGACGGGGCGCGCGGGACCTGGGAGTCGCGCAGCGAGCAGGAGGGCGCGAGCGCCGAGATCGCCGCCCGACTCGGGATCGAGCCCGACGACCGCGTCATGCGCACGCGTTACGTGTTCCGGGAGGCGGGTGAGCCCGTGATGCTCTCCACCTCCTGGGAGCCCCTGGCCATCACGGGGCGGACGCCGGTGATGCTGCCGGAGGAGGGTCCGCTGGGCGGCTGCGGGGTGGTCGAGCGGATGGCCGCCATCGACGTGATCGTGGACAACGTGGCCGAGCAGGTGGGCGCGCGCCCGGGGCTGGCGGAGGAGCTCCTGGCGCTGGGCGGGGTCCCCGGCCATGTGGTGATGGTGGTCGAGCGGACCTTCTACGCCTCGGGGCGGCCCGTCGAGACCGCCGACGTGGTGGTGCCGGCCGACCGCTACCGGGTGGGATACCGGCTCCCCGTGAGGTGATCCCCGGGCGGACCGCCCCTGACTGTCATGTCCCGACCCCGCTCCAACGCCCTGGGGGCGCATTCGTGAGAATGCGCCCCCAGGGCGTTGGTCCGTTCCTGGCCGGATCGGTACCTCTTTGTGTAAAGACGTATCCGTTGAGTAAAGGTCAGGCGTAGGGTCGGGCATATGCGTACCGGGGTTTCCTGGAGTTCCTTAGAAGCGTGCACATCGTTCAGGGGAGGGGCGCGATGCTCGGGAGAAACACGATGAGTGACAGCGGTGCCGTGCTTTCCTGGCTGGTGATACGGCAGGACGACAACGGCAACCGCTACCGCGTGGGCAGGTACGCCACGCAGGGCGAGGCCCAGCGTGCGGCCGACAAGTTGCAGGACCGGGGGCACAAGCAGCTGTACTGGGTGGAGCGCGTCGGGCAGGCCGCCCAGTCGTAAGGCGTGCGGCGCACGGGGCTGATGCGCCGTGCGCCGGTACAGGGGAGTGACGGCGGCGCACTGCACCGCCGTCGCCGGTCCCGGGGACGAGCCGGGCCGGCGGGGCGCGGCAGAGGTAGCCCCCCACGGCGACCACCGGCGTGACCAGTGTCCACGGCGCCCAGCCGCCGCGCACCGCCGAGCGGAGCGCCGCCGGGTCGCCCGCGCCCCTGGTCCGCGCCCCTGGTCCGCGCCCCTGGTCCGCGCCCCTGGTCCGCGCGACGACCGCTTCCATGACCGCGCCCCTCTTTCCGCTGCACCTCTAATCGAGGTATAGCGGAAAGAGATAACGCCGCGACGACCGCTTCCATGACCGCGCCCCTCTTTCCGCTGTACCCCGAATCGAGGTACAGCGGAAAGAGATAACGTGAGGCGCCCGGACCGGCAAGCGGGACGACGGACGCGGTAGGAGCTCGGCGCGTGCTGGAACTGTCGATTCTGGGATTCCTCTTCGAGGAGCCCCTGCACGGATATGAGCTGAAGGCCCGCATCCAGGCCCTCAGCGGCCACATCCGCACGGTCAGCGACGGTGCGCTCTATCCGGCCATTTCCCGGCTGGTGAAGGCGGGCCTGGTCGACCAGCACACCGAACCCGGCACGGGGTCGGCGCCCCGCCGGGTCCTCTCCCTCACCGAGGCCGGGCGCGAGGAGCTGTACGCCCGGCTCGGGCACCCCAAGGAGGCCGAAATCACCGACGGGCAGCGCTTCTTCACGCTGCTCGCGTTCCTGCACCACCTCCCGGACCGCGCCGGGCAGGCGGCCGTCCTGCGCCGACGGCAGACGTTCCTCGACGCCCCGGCGAGCTTCTTCCACCGGGACGGCGAGCCCGTGCGGGCCGAGGAGGCGCCCACGCTCTTCCGGCGGGGCATGCTGCGCATCGCCCGCGCCACGGGCACCGAGGAGAAGAAGTGGCTGGCCGAGGCGATCGGCGAACTGGAGGGCGGGGACGCGCCGGTGCTGATCGACACGGTGGCGTGGGTGCGGATCGAGGAGGGCCGCATCCTGTGCGCCCGCCCGCGCGGGAAGGACGTCTTCTACATCCCGGGCGGCAAGCGGGAGGGCGCCGAGAGCGACCTCGACACGCTCGTGCGCGAGATCGAGGAGGAGCTGACGGTCCGTATCGACGCGGCGTCGGTCGCGCACGTGGGGACGTACGAGGCCGGCGGACCCGGCCTGCCGGACGGCGCGGTGGTCCGGATGGCCTGCTACACCGCCGGGTTCAGCGGTGAGCTGAGGGCCAGCAGCGAGATCGAGGACGTGGCGTGGTTCTCGTACGCCGACCGCGACCGGGTGCCGCCCGTCGACCAGCTGCTCTTCGACGACCTCAGGGCTTCGGGCGATCTCGGCTGAGGCCCGCGCGAGGAGCCCCGGGTCCCGCGCGAGGAGCCCCGGGTCCCGCGCGCGGATCATGGCGCGGCGCGCGGCGTCCGGAGTGTGCGCCCCCGCTTCCCGGGCACTCGTAGGTGCGCGCCGCCGTACACCCGTACGCCCCGCGTGTCGAGCCCGGCGGTATTCGCTCCTTAATATCGGGTATGTGGTGTTTGCCCCACGCAGACAGGGCGTCACCGTTGCCGGCTCTGGGAGTGATCGGCGTGACCGATACCGAAGGCGATCGAGCCGAGTGGAGTTTTCCGGCTGTCCCCGGTGCCGTGCGCACCGCCCGGCACGCCGTCCAGGACACCCTGCGTGGCTGGGGGCTCGACGCCGCCGTCGGTGACGAAGCGATTCTGCTGGTCAGCGAGCTGGTCACCAACTCCATGCGCTACACCCCGGGTCCCATCGGGGTACGGCTGCTGCGCCCCCACCCGGACGGGGACCACTCCACCGCCCACGCCGGTCTCCTCGTGGAAGTCTCCGATCCCCTCCCCGAGCCACCCACCGAACGTACGGCGGGACCCGACGACGAGAGCGGCCGGGGACTGCAGCTCGTGGCCTGTGCGGCCCGGCGCTGGGGGACCCGGCGGGGAAAGAGCGGCAAGACGGTGTGGTTCGAGCTGGCTCTGCCTGGTTAGGAGTGAGGTGGGACGCACAGCGATCACCGGAGGTCGGGGCCGAACCTGGCTGAAAGGGACTGAGACCGTGCTGTGATCGTGAACGCCGTGCCGGACGGGGCCGTAGTGCTGAATACTGCGGGCATGACCGGTCCGGTGTGTGAGCTGGAGGGGACGGTCGCGTGAGCGAAATACCTGGGACAGCGGGCGACGTCGTGTGGCAGAGCAGTCCGCCCGGCTCGATCTACGACTACATCAGAGTCGCCTCCTTCTCGATCGGGCCCGACGGGCTGATCGAGCAGTGGAGCCGCCGGGCCGCCGGTCTCTTCGGCGTGGCCGCCGACGAGGCCGTGGGCAAGGACCCGGTCGAGGCGTTCCTGCCCGGCGAGGTCCGCCGCGAGGGCCACCGCCGGGTCGGCGAGGTGCTCGACGGCAAGGAGTGGACGGGTCTCGTCCCCTTCCGGATGCCCGGCGGGGACGGGGTGCACGGGCTCGCCGAGATCTATGTGATGCCCAGCGAGACGGCCACCGGCGAACGGGCGGCGGTCTGCATCGTCGTGGACGTGCGCGCCCTGCGCCGCATCGAGACGGACCTCGCCGCCTCGCAGGCGATTTTCGGCCAATCTCCCTTCGGCTTCGTCCTGTTCGGCACCGACCTCACCGTCGTCCGGGCCAACGAGCGCTTCGCCACGGTCTTCGGCGGCCGCGCCGACGACCACCGGGGCCGCACCGTCGGCGACTACCTCACCGGCGCCGACGCCGACCGCCTGACCGCCACCCTCGAACGGGTCCTGGAGACGGGCAACTCCGTCACCGACCTCCAGCTCGTCGGCACGGCCCCCGGCGACACCGAGCGCCGCCACTGGTCGATCAACCTCTACCGGGTGCACAGCGGATCGGGCCGCCCCATCGGCATCGCCGGACTCGCCACCGATGTGACCCGGCGTCACACCGCCGCCCGCGAGGCCGCAAGCGCCCGCCGCAACCTCGCCCTGCTCAACGAGGCCAGCGCCCGCATCGGCAACTCCCTGGACCTGGAGACCACCGCCCGCGAACTCCTCGACGTCGCCGTCCCGGTCTTCTGCGACCTGGCCTCCGTCGACCTCTACCAGGCCCTGCTCACCGGGGACGAGGCGGCGCCCGGCGGCTGGAGCCGGCTCAGCCAGGAAGCGGTCGGCGGCTCCGCCGAACTGCGCCGCGTCGCCTTCGCCAGCGCGGTGTCCGACGCCCTGCCCGGCGCCGCGTACGCCGCGTCCGGGCCCCCGGGCGCCGCACCCCCCGCCCTCGGCGCCGTCCACCGCTACCCCTTCGGCTCGCCGTGCGCCGTCGCGCTGCGCACCGGCCGCATCGAGGACGTGCCCGGCGACGACCGGGGCTTCGTGCAGTCCACGCTGGCCGTGCCGATGGTCGCCCACGACACCGTGGTGGGCCTCGTCCGCTTCTCCCGTACGAAGGGCAGCGAGCCGTTCGACGCCCGGGACCGGGCCCTCGCGACCGAGCTCGCCGCCCGCGCCGCCGTCTGCATCGACAACGCCCGCCTCTACCGCCGCGAGCACGAACGCGCCCTGATCCTCCAGCGCAGCCTGCTGCCCCCCGGCGACCCGGAGGCCGCCGGGCTCGACATCGCCTGTCGCTACCTCCCCGGCAACACCGCCAACGAGGTCGGCGGCGACTGGTTCGACGTGATCGAACTGCCCGGACACCGCACCGCGCTCGTCGTCGGCGACGTGATGGGGCGCGGCCTGCGCGCCGCAGTGGCCATGGGCGAACTGCGCACCGCCGTGCGCACCCTGGCCCTCCTCGACCTGGAACCGGCCGAGGTGCTGTCCGCCCTCGACGAGGTCGCCCGGGGCCTCGGCGCCCCCGGTGCCGCCTCCGCCTCCGGCGGCGGGGGAGCCCAGTGGCCCTCCCGCGCCGCGCACAAGTCCCGTGAGGCGGACCTCTCCGAGGTGTACCTCGCGACCTGCGTCTACGCGGTCTACGACCCGGTCACCCGGCGCTGCACCTTCGCCAACGCGGGCCATCTGCCGCCCGTCGTGGTCGAGCCGGGCGAGGCCGCGCTGCTCCTCGACGTACCGCCCGGGATGCCGCTGGGCGTCGGCGGCGAACCCTTCGAGGAGGTCGAGGTCGAGCTGAAGGAGGGCGCGCTCCTCGCCCTCTACACCGACGGGCTCGTCGAGTCCCGCGACCACCCGCTGGACGAGGGCCTGGCCGCCCTCCGCAAGGCCCTGGTCGAACCGGCCCAGCCGCTGGAGGACGTCTGCGACCGGGTCCTCGGCTCGCTGCACACCCGGCACGGCGAGGACGACATCGCGCTCCTGATGGCCCGCATCCAGGGCCTGCCCACCGAGGCCGTCGGCGACTGGCGGCTGCCCCGCGAGCCCCGCTCGGTCGGCCGCGCCCGCGAGCTGGCCCGGGGCCAGCTCACCAGCTGGGGCCTCGACGACCTGGTCGACACCACGGAACTCCTGGTCAGCGAGCTGGTCACCAACGCCCTGCGCTACGGGGAGGGCGAGATCCGGCTCCGGTTGCTGCGCGACCGCACCCTCGTCTGCGAGGTGTGGGACGCCGGTCTCGTCCAGCCGAGGCGCCGGCGCGCCCGGGACACGGACGAGGGCGGCCGGGGCCTCCAGCTGGTGGGGCTGCTCAGCGCGGCCTGGGGGGCGAGGCGGACCCCGCGCGGCAAGACCGTCTGGTTCGAACTGCCGCTGCCCGACGGCCGCCCGCCCGCCGAGCGCTCGGTGGAGGAGCTGCTCAGCATGTTCTGACAGGGGCCGGGGTCCTACTTGGTGGTCTTCAGCGCGGCGAGCCGGGCCTCCACCTCCGCGCTGTCGCCCAGTGCGTCCAGGTCCTCGAACTGCGCGTCCAGCGAGGAGGCCGCCAGCTCCTGCTTGCCCAGAGCCCGCGCCTCCTCGCGCCGCACCTTGTCCTCGAACCGGCCCAGCTCGCTGGTCGGGTCCAGGACGTCGATGCTCTTCACCGCGTCCATCATCCGGTTCTGCGCCTGCGCCGACTTGGCGCGCGCCACCAGCTCGTCCCGCTTGGCCTTCAGCTCCGACAGCTTCGCCTTCATCTGGTCCAGGCCCGTCTTGAGCTTGTCGACCACCTCGGTCTGCGCCGCGATGGTCGGCTCGGCGGTCCTGGCCTCCTTCTCCGACTGGAGCTGGCGGCCCAGTGCGACCTTGGCCAGGTTGTCGAACTTGTCCGCCTCGGGGCCCGATCCGCCCGCCCGCAGCTCGTCGGCCTTGCGGCTCGCGGCGAGCGCCTTGCCGCCCCACTCCCGCGCCGCCTCCACGTCCTCCACGTGGTCCTGCTCCATGAGGCGCAGATTGCCGATGGTGGCGGCCACCGCCTGCTCGGCCTCCGCGATGTTGTCGGTGTAGTCGCGGATCAGCTGGTCCAGCATCTTCTGCGGGTCCTCGGCCTGGTCGAGCAGGGCATTGATGTTGGCCTTCGCCAGCTGGGTGACACGGCCGAGAACGGTCTGCTTGCTCATGGGGGCCTCTCCTGTTGGATCGTGCTGTTCGTGGGGTCACGCATACGGGGATGGTGCCGCTCGTCGGTCACGCGTACGGCCGTACGGGAAGCTGCTCGCGTCTACGCCTGCGGGGGTACGGGGAGCTGCCCGCGTCAGAAGCGCCCGCCGCCGCCCCGGCGGCCCCGCGTCCCTCCGCCGCCGAAGCTGCCGGGCCCGCCGCCCCCGCCGAAGCCGCCGCTTCCACCTCCGCCGAATCCGCCCCCGAAGCCGCCCCGCCCTCCGCCCCCGCCCATCAGGCCGCCGAGGATGATCCCGCCGAGCACCGCGCCGCCCATGCCCCCGCCCGCCATGGAGCCGGGGCCGCCGCGCCCGCCGTAGCCGTACCCGCGCACGTCCTGCTCGGCAAGGCTCCGCGCCTCGCCCGCCAGCGCGTCCGCGCGGTTCGCCTCGGCCAGGGCGGCCTGCGGGTCGCCGTTCCCCGCCAGCGCGCCGGCCTGCTCCAGGCGGCGCTGCGCCTCCGCGAGCCGGGTCCGGGCGGTGCTGCCGACCGCGCCCCGGTGCGTCGTGACGAAGTCCGCCGCCGCCGCGACCGAGGAGCGCGCGGTGAGCAGCGCCCCGTCGAGCAGCGAGCGCGCCCGGGTGTCGCCCTGCTCCCGCTCCCGCGCCCCGGCCAGCGCCTCGTCCAGCGCCCGGTCCGCCTCCTCCACCCGGCGCAGCGCGTCGATCGGGTCGTACCGCCCGCCCCGCTCCTCGCGCACATCGCCGGCCACCGCCTGCGCACGGGCGATCCGGCCGCGCAGGTCGGCGGTGGACGCCCCCTGTGACGTACCGCCGAGCAGCCCGCCCGCGTCCGCGAGGTCGGTGTCCAGTTCGGTGAGGGCGGCGGTCAGCCGGTCCGCCGCCTCGTCCAGCTCGCGGGCCCGCCGCTCCACGCCGTCCACGAGCGTGCCCGCCTGGTCGAGCGCGCCCTCGGCGGCCCGGACATAGACGGCCGCCGCCGCGTGGTCGCCGCCGTCCACCGCCTGCCGGGCGCTGTCGAGGGAGGAGGCCGCGAAGGAGAGCCGGTCCTCGGCCTGGCCGGCGTCGGCGGCGACGGGGGCGGATGCCTGGTCCGCGTACCGCTCGCGCATCGAGGCGAGTGCCGACTCGGCGGCCGGGACGCGGCCGGTCAGCTCGGTCAGCGCGGTCCCGGCGGCGGCCAGGGCCTGCGGCGCCTCGCGCTCCAGCTCGCGCAGCCGGTCGAAGTCCTCGGAGACGGCGTCCAGGCGGCCGTCGGCGTCCGCGCAGCGGCTGATGATCTCGTCCAGCATCCGGCGCTGCGTCGCCTCGTCCTCCGGGAACGCGTCGTCCAGCTGCTGCCGCAGCCGGAACGCGGTGGTCAGCTCGCCCTTGGCGTAGGCCACCGCCTCGGCGAACGGCGCGGCGGCCTCCTCCCCGAACTGGGCGGTCGCGAACCCCAGCTCCTCCTCGCTCGTGCGGACCGCGTCATCGGTGGCGACGAGCGTCTCCTTGGCCTTCGCGTCGAGCTCCGGCAGCGGGGTGGGCGGGGGCACACCGCCGCCCCAGCCGGTCGTGCCGGGCGTCGTGCGGGTGGTGGCGCGGCGCTTGCGCCGCAGGAACGCGTACGCGGCGACCGCCGCCACCGCGCAGAGCAGGACGATCGGCAGGAGGAGGTCGCCGGTGCTGGTGCCGCCCGAGCCGGAGCCCGGGTCGGAGGCGCCGGGGGTGATCGCGGGGGCGGGCACGGGCTCGCCGGACAGGGCGGCGGTGTAGCCGTCGGCGGCGCCGATCGCGGCGCCCGCCCAGTCGTTCCGCTTGAGCGCCGGCTCGATCGCGGTGTTCGCCACGTCCCGGAGCTGGGCGTCGGTGAGGGGGGCGTCCTGGTCGACCGAGTAGGCGTACTGCCGGGCATGGGTGGCGACGGCGAGCAGGACGTCGTCGCGGCCGAGGCCGTTGCGGTCGGCGGTCGCGTCGGCCCAGTCCTGCGGGGAGCGTCCGGAGAAGTCGCGTACGTACGCCACGAAGAGCTGGAGGCGGTGTTCGGCGTAGAGCCGGTCGAGGGCCGTGACCACCTGGGGGCGGCGGTCGCCGAGGGCGCCCACCTTGTCGGTGATCTGCCCGTCGCGGGACAGCGTGATCGGATCGTCGGCGCGGGCGGCCGGCGCGGGGGCCAGGGCCAGCCAGCACACCGTCAGGAGCACGGCGAGCAGGGCCCGGCCCGGTATGAGGATCCGGGTTCGGCTCACAGGCGGCGTCACGTTTGTGAGGCTATGTCCAGCTTCGGGGAGCCGCGACATGAGGCGCCCGGGAGGGGTGGGGGCGGCGACCGGCCTGAGAATGACAGGCTACCTTGCAAGATGGCCTGTCGGTCTCGTACGGTGAATGTATGACGCACGCATCCGGGGCGGCCCCCGACCCCACGGCCGAAGAGGTGGCGAACCAGCTGGCCGCCGTGGTCGGCCGGCTGCTGCGGCGGCTGCGTTCCTCCTCGTCGGAGTCGCTGCTGACGCCGACCCAGCGTTCGGTGCTCGCCCGGCTCGACGACGGGGGCGCCGCGACCACCGCGGACCTGGCCCGCGCCGAATTCGTACGGCCGCAGTCCATGCGGCTGACCCTGGGCGCGCTGGAGACGCAGGGGCTGGTCGAGCGGGCGCCGGACCCGGCCGACGGGCGGAAGTCCGTCATGTCGATCACGGACGCCGGGCGCACCACGCTCGCCCGGGTCCGGGCCGCCAAGCGGAACTGGCTGGCCGAGGCCGTCGCCGCCGAGCTGGACGGGCACGAGCGGCGGACGGTCGCCGAGGCCGTGGCCCTCATCGAACGTCTGGTCGGTTCGTGACCGCTCGCGAGGTGCTCCCCGGGGCGGTACGCGCGGCGGCCCGCCCGGACCGGACGGCGGCCGACCCCGGCTTCAGCGCCCGGCTCACCGCACCGCTGCTGCTCGGCTCGCTGCTCAACCCGCTGAACACCACGATGATCTCCACCGCGCTGGTGGCGATCGGGCACCACTTCTCCGTCGGCGCCGCCGACACCGCCTGGCTGATCTCCGTCCTCTACCTCGCGAGCGCCGTCGCCCAGCCCGTCCTGGGCCGGCTCGCCGACGTCCTCGGGCCGCGCCGGGTCTTCCTCGCCGGCCTGGTCGTGGTCATCGCCTCCGGTCTGGTCGGCACCTTCGCGCAGGGCTTCGGCCAGCTGATCGTGTCGCGGCTGCTGCTCGGCATCGGTACGTCGGCGGCCTACCCGGCCGCGATGGCGGTGCTGCGCGACGAGTCGGCCCGGATCGGGCGGCCGACCCCGCGCCCGGTGCTGGCCCGGCTCTCCTTCGCCGCGCTCGGCAGCGCGGCGGTCGGGCCCACGCTCGGCGGGCTGCTCGTCATGACGGCCGGCTGGCGCGGGATCTTCGCCGTCAACGTGCCCGTGGCGCTGATCGCCCTCGGCGCGGCGCTGCTCTGGATCCCGGCCGACCCGCCGCGCGCCGTGACGTCCCCGGCGCCCCGGCTGGGGCTCGATCCGCTCGGCATCGGCCTGTTCGCGACCGCGCTCACCGTCCTGGTCTTCTTCCTGCTCGACCTCGCGCACCCGATGTGGTGGCTGCTCGCGCCGTTCGCCGCGCTGACCGCCGTCCTCGTGTGGTGGCAGCTGCGGGCGCCCGCCCCCTTCATCGATCTGCGGATGCTCGCGGGCAACGGCGCGCTCTCGCGTACGTACCTCCGGCACGGCATCAGCTACCTGCTGATCTACTGCGTGATGTACGGATACACGCAGTGGCTGGAGGAGGCCCGGGGCTACTCCTCCGGGCACACCGGACTCCTCATGCTGCCGATGTCCGTCGCCGCGCTGGTGTGCTCGCTGCTCGGCGCCCGTACGAAGGGCATCCGGGGCCCGCTCGTCCTGGCCTGCGTCCTGCTCACCGCCGGGGCCGGAATGCTCTTCCTGCTGTCCGGCGACGCACCGGTCGCCGTCCTGCTGCTCGCCGGCGCCTGCTTCGGCATCCCGCAGGGGCTCATCGGCACCAGCAACCAGGCGGCCGTGCAGGCGTACGCGCCGCCCGCCTCCGTCGGCTCGGCCGCCGGCCTCCAGCGCACCGCCCAGTACATCGGGGCGATCACCGCCTCCAGCCTCATCGCCCTGGCCTACGGGCAGTCGGCCGGCGACCGGGGGCTGCACCTGATGGCCGCCGTCGCCGCCGTCCTGGGCGTCCTGCTCATCGTCCTCACCGTCACCGACCGCGCCCTGCGCGGGCGTACCTGATCCCCCTCAAGCACCACCCCACAAGGAGCACCACCATGACCGCCACCGTCCTCGATCCCCAGACCGCGCTGATCGTCGTCGACCTCCAGAAGGGCATCACCGCCCTGCCCACCGCCCACCCCTCCGCCGACGTCATCGCCAACGCCGCGACCCTCGCCGACGCCTTCCGGGCCAAGGGCCTGCCCGTGGTCCTCGTCCGCGTCACCGGCGGCGCCCCCGGCCGCACCGAGGGCCCGGCCCGGTCCGGGAAGCCGGCCGCCGACTGGGCCGAGATCGTGCCCGAGATGGGCCCGGCCGAGGGCGACATCATCGTCACCAAGCAGCAGTGGGGCGCCTTCTACGGCACCGACCTCGACCTCCAGCTGCGCCGCCGGGGCGTCACCCAGGTCGTGGTCGCCGGCATCGCGACCAGCATCGGCGTCGAGTCCACCGCCCGCTCCGCGCACGAGCACGGCTACCACGTCACGCTCGCCACGGACGCGATGACCGACATGAGCGGCGAGGCCCACGACAACAGCCTGCAGCGGGTCTTCCCGCGCCTCGGCGAGACCGGCACGACCGACGAGATCGTCAAGCTCCTCGGCTGATCGAACCCGCTTGAAACGGAGCGCCGCGGCCCACCCGGGCCGCGGCGCTCCGCCGTACGGGTGGGCTTGGGGGCGTACCCGCCGTGTCGGCACGGCGTTCCCGCGCGAGGGCGTTTTCAGTGGAGGGGCGGAACCAGTGTGATCAACTGCAAATGCCACCAAAAACGCTCAATCAGGCCCTTTCCCACTGCGGGCCGGGCCGTCCCCGGAGGTATCAGCCATGTCCCACGTCGGCGTCCCGCGCGGGACGGCCCGAAAGAGGCGCATCCCCGCCCTGCTCACCGCAGGCGTCCTCACCCTCCCGGCGCTGGCCGGATGCAGCTCGGGCGGGAAGGACACCGCGGCCGTCGCCGCCGTACCGCAGGACGTGGCCCGCGCCGCCCGCGCCCAGGTCGCCGACGGGGGCAAGGTCACCTGGGCGATCGACGCGCTCCCCGCCACCTTCAACGCCTTCCAGGCGGACGCCGACAGCGCCACCACCCGGATCACCGGCGCCCTGCTGCCGACCCTCTTCCCGCTCGACGCCCAGGGCCGCCCCCAGCTCAATCCGGACTACCTCGAATCCGCGAAGGTGACCGAGACCGAGCCCCGCCAGGTCGTCGTCTACCGGCTCAACCAGCAGGCCGTCTGGAGCGACGGCCGCGGCATCGGCGCCCCGGACTTCGTCGCCCAGTGGCGGGCGCTCAGCGGCAAGGACTCCGCGTTCTGGACCGCCCGCAACGCCGGCTACGAACGCATCGAGAAGATCGAGCGCGGCCACGACGACCTGGAGGTCAAGGTCACCTTCGCCAAGCCGTACGCGGACTGGCGCTCGCTGTTCTCGCCGCTCTACCCGAAGCAGGTGACGGGCTCCCCGGACGCCTTCAACGACGGCGCCCGCA
This sequence comes from Streptomyces sp. NPDC097595, assembly GCF_044761525.1. NCBI lineage: Bacteria > Bacillati > Actinomycetota > Actinomycetes > Kitasatosporales > Streptomycetaceae > Streptomyces > Streptomyces sp. NPDC097595. Next base: position 211,658 of record NZ_JBIWCN010000015.1, read on the forward strand.
CCACCCTCAAGGCGACCGCCGGGCCGTTCCGGCTGCGCGAGGTGGACAAGAAGACCGGGTCCGTCACGCTGACCCGCGACCCGCGCTGGTGGGGCGGCCGCGCCAAGCTGGACTCGCTGGTCTTCAAGGCCGTCGAGCCCGATGAGCGCACCGACGCGCTGGCCGAGGGCGCCGTCGACATCGCCGACATCGACTCCACCACCGCCTACCGCATCGCCCAGGCGGCCCGCGAGGGCGCGGCCGGCGCACCGCCCGCCCACGGCCCCGGCGCCGCGCAGAACCCGGCGGACGCCCTGCGCTCCTGGGCCGTGGCGCACGGCACCGACGAGGAGGCGGCCGAGGAGGAGCAGGAGGCGCGGGACGACAAGGCCAGGGCCGCCGACGCGTACGCCACCGAGCAGAGCGGGCTGCGCGCCTTCGTGGTCCGCAAGTCCCTGGAGCCCGCCTACACCCAGCTCGCGCTGAACGGTGAGACCGGACCGCTCGCCGACGACCGGGTGCGCCGGGCCGTCGCCCGCGCCCTGGACCGCCAGGAGCTGGCCGCCACCGTGCTGAAGCCGCTCGGACTGCCCGCGCAGCCGCTCGGCAGCCACCTCGCCGTCGCCGGGCAGCCCGCGTACCGGGACGGCAGCGACGCGCTCGGCAAGCAGGACACCGAGCAGGCGCAGGCGCTGCTCGCGGACGCGGGCTGGACGCGCGAGGGCGCGCTGAGCCGGAGCGACGGCACCAAGGCCGGCAGCGAGGGCGAGAAGAAGGGCGAGGGCGAGAAGAAGGGGAGCGCCGGCAAGGAGGCGGACGACGGCAAGGGGAACCGCGCCGCGGGCGAGCCCGCCGCCGACGACGGCCTCTACATCGTCGGCGACGACAAGCCCGGCGGCATCCACGTCCTCGCCCCGGCCCCCGACGCCGCCGCGCAGAGCGTCGCCCTGCTGCGCCAGGCCGGGCAGCTCGGCTCCACGGGCACATCGGAGGACGCCCGGGACGCGATCCGGGCCCAGGACCGGCAGCCCGGAGGCGCCGCCGGAGCGTATGCCCCGGCGGGCACCGCGGCGCCCGCCAAGGCCGCCGACGCCGCACGCGGTCCGCTCGGCAAGAACGGCAAGCCGCTGAGCCTGCGCTTCGTCCTGCCGTCCGGGCCCGGCTCGGCCGGACTGCGCAGCGTCGGCGAGAAGATCGCCGCGATGCTCGACACGATCGGCATCCGCACCGAGATCACCAAGGTCTCCGACGACAGCTACTTCCGCGACCACGTGGCCTCCGGCGATTACGACATGGCCCTGTACTCCTGGCCCGCCACCGCCTACCCGGCCACCGACGACCGCCCGATCTTCGCCAAGCCGCTGCCCGCCTCCGACGGCTCGCTGCTCGTGGAGCAGAACTACACCCGGGTCGGCACGGACCACATCGACCAGCTCTTCGACCAGGCGGCGTCGGAGCTGGACGAGAAGGCCGCCCAGGACCTCATGCGGCAGGCGGACGCCCGGATCTGGGCCGCCGCGGGATCGATTCCCCTCTTCCAGCGCCCCCAGCTCGTCGCCACCGGCAAGCAGCTCGTGAACGTCGGCGCCTTCGGCCTCGGGGTCCCGCACTACCAGGACATCGGCTACAAGGCCCCGCAGGCGGCGGGCGCCCCGGCCGACCGGAAGAAGTAGCCGGATATCCGCACCTCTGGAACTGCTCAAGTCACTTGTCCGTGAGGTCCGTTACGGCAACCGTGGTCCGTGACCACCGGTGAATTCCACCGGAAGAACGGACCACGGGGGCAGAACCATGAAGCGGACACGAGTGCACATCGGAGCGGCCGCCGCGATCGTCGCGGCGGCCCTCGCGTGCGTCAGCGGCTGCTCGTCGACGGACGGCGGGACCACCGACGCGAAGCCGGCCGGATCGCCGAAGGCGGAGGCGGAGCAAGCGGTCGCCCGGGAGCCGCAGGCGTGCCGGGGCGGCACGTACACCTGGTTCAACATGCGCCAGAACTGGGTGATCAACGGGGTCGCCGAGGCGCAGAGTCTGACCGGGTCCGCCCGCGTGACGAAACCGATCCGGCGGCTGCGCACGGACCCGGCATCCGTGGTGACCGAGGGCGTGGACCTGGACCCGGACCTCGTCCTCCACTCCCTCGGGACGAAGCTCGGACTGGTGTCCGCGGACGACGATCCGAAGGAGGGCTCCGCCCTCGGCGAGCCGGGCACGTACGCGCCGCTCGACGAGCCGTTGGGCCAGGTCAGCGGCTTGAAGGGCAGCGTGCGGCTGGTGAGCTACAGCTACTTCAAGCTGATCGAGACGGACTTCCGCTACACGTGCGCCGGGGGCGGGGACCCGGTCGTCGGGCATGTGTCGACCTGGGGACCTTCCGGCGGGGGCGCGGTCAATTGCGACGAGGCACTGAGCAAGGACGCGTCCGCCGCGGCCCACGAGGCGGTCAAGCTCTCCTGCGCCCCCTAGGTGTTCTGTCCGAGGAGGTTGTGGACGGGTGAGTCATATCTCGGCTGAGGGATCTTGAACGGGTGAGGGCCTTCCGGGTTCGGTGTGGATTGCGAC
>NZ_JBIWCN010000016.1:0-56614 GCF_044761525.1 Streptomyces sp. NPDC097595
ATCTCCAGGCTCGAAAGAGGACTCAGCAGGAACGACGACCTCACTCACGCCTACCGTGAATGGCTCCAAGCCGCTTGACAGCAATAGGAGCATCAACGGCCCCGACAACCGGCGGGCGGGCCGTGGGACCGGCGGCCGGACCGCCCGCGAGCTGGGAGAATCACCGCATGGCAGGAGCACAGCAAGCGGGGGAGTGGGCGCGGCACTGGAGTTACGCGGAGCTGCCCGACCTCGACCTGCTGCGGGCCCGCTACATCCGGCACACTTTCCCGCGCCACAGCCACGAGGGCTATGTCGTCGCCACGGTGAGCCATGGCGTCGAGGACATCGGAACGCCCGGCGGGACCCTGCACGCGGGCCCCGGGACCGTCGTCATGATCAATCCGGAGGTGCCGCACACCGCCCGCGCGGGTGTCCCCGAAGGCTGGGTGTACGACACGCTCTACCCGTCCGCGCAGGTGATCAACGACATCGCCTCCGATACGACGCGCCTGCGCGGCTCCGTCGGCTTCGCCGAGACCGGGGTGGCCGATCCGTACGCGGCCCGGCTGATAGCCGAGGTCCACCGGGCGGCCGAGGAGGGCAACGCCCTGGCCGCCGACAGCGTGCTGCGGGTCGTCGTCACCCGTCTGCTCACCCGGCACGGCACCGCGTTCCCCGTCTCGGCCCCCCGCGCCGCCGGTGCCCGCGACGCGGCGCGCGCCCGGGCCCTCCTGGAATCCCGGATGGCCGAGCCGCCGACCCTGGAGGCGCTGGCCGCCGAGCTGGGCACGAGCCCGTTCGCGCTGCTGCGCGCGTTCAAGAAGCAGTACGGGATGCCCCCGCACACCTGGCTCACCGACGCCCGGGTGCGGCGTGCGCGCCGGATGCTCGACGCGGGCACGGCCCCCTCGGTCGCGGCGGTGGAAGTCGGCTTCACCGACCAGCCGCATCTCAACCGTCACTTCACCCGGATCGTGGGAGTGCCCCCCGGCGCCTACCAGCGCGAACGTGCAAGAACGTACAAGACCGGTCCGGACCGGCCCCGGTAGCGTGCTGACGTGGCAAAACAGACAGCACCCCCCTGCACCACCGCCGATCCGGCAGGCGGCAGCACACTCGACGCCGGGACCAAGCCGGACTCGGCCGTCGTACGCGACGCGCTCGGCGTCGGCATAGCCGTCGGCCTCTCCGGTTTCGCCTTCGGCGTCACCTCGGCGGGCTCCGGCCTGAGCCTGCTCCAGACGTGCGCGCTCAGCCTGCTCGTGTTCACCGGCGCCTCCCAGTTCGCCCTGGTCGGCGCGCTCGCCGCCGGCGGCAACCCGTACACCGCGGCCGCCGGGGCCTTCTTCCTCGGCATACGCAACGCCTTCTACGGCCTGCGGCTCTCCCAGCTCCTCGCCCTGCCGCGCGCCCTGCGCCCGCTCGCCGCCCAGTGGGTCATCGACGAGACCACCGCCGTGACGCTGCCCCAGCCCACCCGGCGGGCCGCGCGGATCGGCTTCACCGTCACCGGGGCCACCCTCTACGTGCTGTGGAACCTGACCACCCTGGTGGGTGCCATGGGAGCCGAGGCGCTCGGCGACACCGACGCCTGGGGGCTCGACGCGGCCAGCCCGGCGGTCTTCCTCGCGCTGCTCGCCCCGATGCTGAAGTCCACGACGGAGCGTGTGACGGCCGCGCTCGCCGTCCTGCTCGCCCTCGGGCTCCTGCCGGTGCTGCCGGCCGGGGTGCCCGTGCTGCTGTCCGCGCTGGCCGCGCCCGTCGTCCTGTTCCTGATGGGGCGGGCCAAGGGCGACGGCACGGGCGGGGCCGGGGCCGAGGACGCCGGTACGAACCGGGCGGAGGGCGGCCGATGAACGTCTGGATCGCCATCGCGCTGACCTTCGCCGGCTGCTACCTGGCCAAACTACTCGGCCTCCTGGTGCCCGCCGGCGCACTGGAGCGCCCGCTGGCGCAGCGCCTGGCCGCCCTGCTTCCGGTGGCCCTGCTGGCCGCGCTCACCGCCCAGCAGACCTTCGGTGACGGACAGCATCTGGCCCTGGACGCCAGGGGCGCGGGCCTCGCGGCCGCGGCGCTCGCCCTGGTCCTGCGCGCACCCTTCCTGGTGGTCGTGGGTGCTGCCGTGGTCGTCACGGCGGGGGTACGCGCGCTGGGCTAGGCGGTGTCCGCCCGGGAACGTAAGGGGCATGCCTCCTGGGGCCTGCCCCTTACCGGCGGGCCTTTCCCGGTGGTGGCGCCTCTCACACCAGGGCGCGCCCGTGCGCCCTCAGCGTTTCCAGCGCCCTGAGGGTCACCAGGGGGCGCCCCTCCAGTGCCGTCCCGGGTGCCCACTGCCGCCAGGTGACCGGCCAGCCGCCGTCCGCCTCCTGTGCGGCGGCGAGATGGTCGAGCGAGCGCTCCATCTCGGTGTCGGAGAACCATCGCCGGGCGAGCGACGCGGGTGTACGGGCGTAGTCGTACGGGAAGTGCTGCTCGCCCGGTGCGTATCCGGGGGCCACCGGGTACTCCGCGCGCCGGTCCGGATCGAGCACGGCCAGCCGCTGGTCGCGCACCACCCGCCCCAGCCGTTCGGCGGCGGCCTCCGCCCGGGCCCGGTCCGGCACCCCGTCGAGAAAGGCGACCGCCGCCTCGATCTCGTACGGATGCGACACCTCCAGGGCTTCCACGGCCGCCCAGCAGAAGTCCGTAGCCCGGAAGAGCCAGGCGTGCCACACCTCGTTGCGGTGCAGCAGCCCGACGACGGGTCCGGTGGCCAGCAGCTCGGCCGGCGGATCGTCCACGATCGGGATGAAGGGGGCCGCCGGATAGTCGCGTTGGGAGGGCAGCAGCGCGGGCAGGGCGCCCTCCTTGGTGGACACCTCCGTCAGATACCGGCAGATCCGCTCCACCCGCAGCCCGCCGCACCGGCCGATGGAGTCGAGCACGCTGAGCGCGTGGGCGGTGTGCAGGGGCTGACTGACGGGACCCCGCAGATCCGGTTCGAGCCCGTGACCGTAACCGCCGTCCTCATTGGCATACGCGGTGAGGGCCGTCTCGACCGCGTCCGCGCCTCCCTCCAGGTATTGATGGGCGAACCGCCGCTGTTCGAGTACACGGGCCGTGAGCCAGATGAACCGCTCGGCCCGGTCGAGGGGATTTGTTCCATTTGCAGCCATGGACCGACCGTAGGGCTTCGGGCCCCCGAGCAGGGCGGATGCGGCCCGGCTGCACTCTCAGGAGCGGGATACTGAAGGCATGCGGTTGACGATTTTCTGGGAACGGATGGCGGACCACTTCGGCGCGGCCTACGCGGACTCCTTCGCACGCGACCATGTGATGGCCGAGCTGGGCGGACGTACGGTCCATGAGGCGCTGGCGGCCGGCTGGGAGGCGAAGGACGTCTGGCGCGGAGTGTGCGCCGCGATGGGCATCCCCGCCGACCGGCGCTGACGGCCGGGGGAGAGAAGGTCACCTTCCGGGGTGCGCGGGGGACTGTCACCCACATAGGCGAGACTTGCTCCGTGGCACCCACAGACGAGACCGCTCAGATCCAGCCGCCGCGCACGCCGCCCGTACCACCGGCCGCGCCCCCGGCCCCGCCGTCCGGCGCCGGGCCCGCCCGCATGCCCGCCTGGCTGCCGCGTGCCATGGTCCTCGCCCTCGCGCTCTACGCCTGCTTCCGGCTCGGCAGCTGGGCGTTCGACCAGCTCATCGGTCTGCTGATCAATGTGCTGATCGCCTTCTTCCTGGCGCTCGCCATCGAACCCGCCGTGAGCCGGATGTCCGCCCGGGGCATGCGCCGGGGCCTCGCCACCTTCCTGGTCTTTCTCCTCGTGCTGGTCGCCGGGGCCGGTTTCGTCTTCCTGCTCGGCTCGATGCTCGCGGGCCAGATCGTCGACATGGTGGAGGACTTCCCGAAGTACCTCGACTCGGTGATCAACTGGGTCAACCAGACCTTCCACACGGAGCTCTCCCGCGTCGAGGTCCAGGACAGCCTGCTGCACTCCGACTGGCTGCAGAAGTACGTGCAGAACAGCGCGACCGGAGTGCTCGACGTCTCGGCGACCGTCCTCGGCGGCCTCTTCCGCCTGCTGACGATCTTCCTGTTCTCCTTCTACTTCGCCGCGGACGGTCCCCGGCTGCGGCGCGGGCTGTGCTCCGTGCTGCCCCCCGCCCGCCAGGCGGAGGTGCTGCGGGCCTGGGAGATCGCCGTCGACAAGACCGGTGGCTACCTCTACTCGCGCGGCCTGATGGCACTCATCTCCGGCGTCGCGCACTACATCCTGCTGGCCGCCCTCGGCGTGCCGTACGCGCCGGCGCTCGCGGTCTGGGTCGGGCTCGTCTCCCAGTTCATCCCCACGATCGGCACGTACCTCGCGGGCGCCCTGCCGATGCTGATCGCCTTCACCGTCGATCCCTGGTACGCGCTCTGGGTCCTCGGCTTCGTCGTGGTGTACCAGCAGTTCGAGAACTACATGCTCCAGCCCAAGCTCACCGCGAAGACGGTGGACATCCACCCCGCCGTGGCCTTCGGCTCGGTCATCGCGGGCACGGCGCTCATGGGCGCCGTCGGCGCGCTGATCGCCATCCCGGCGGTGGCCACGCTCCAGGCGTTCCTCGGCGCGTACGTGAAGCGCTACGACGTCACGGACGATCCGCGCGTCCACGGCAGCCGCCCCGGCGTGCGGGGCGAGCCCCTGTGGACCCGCCTGAGACGGATGCGTACCGTCCTCGCGGGCGAGGACGGCCGGGAGGACGGCGGCCAGACGGACGGCGGGGAGCCGGAGGAGCCGCGTCGGCCGGAGGGGCCTTCCGGGCCGAGCGGCACCTGAGGCGCTCATTCCACCGAAGCGTGCGGGGCGGCCCCGTAGGCTGAGGCGCGGGATGTCGTGCCGACCCTGGGGGGAACATGGAGTGGCTGTCCCTGGCATCGGCGGCCGTGGCCGTCTGCGGTGCGGCGGCGGCCGCGCTCTTCAGCTACTGGCAGCAGCGCCGCCTGCGGTCCCGGGAACAGCGCGACTACATGGAACGGTACGGGGCTTCCCTGGCATGGGCCGCGTTCGATCTGCAGAGCAGGCTGTTCAACATCCTGCACGGCCATGACAACGATCAGGATCCCGTGCGCGGCAACGGCTTCCTGACGAGCTTCCTCACTCGGGGCACCCCTCGCGAGGCGGACTTCGTCCGGCGCAGCACGGTCTTCGTGCTGGCCGAGTACCTGGGCTGGGTGGAGATCCTGCGCCGCGACATCCAGTTCCTCGACCTGGGCAGGAGCCGCGTCAACGCGCAGGTCATGAAGCAGATCTCGCGCATCGGCAGCAGCTTGTCCAGGATCGACACGGCGAGCAACGAGCTCCGGCTGTTCGGCGCCCAGCAGCGGGCCATCGGCGAGCTCATGGTCCATCCCGACGGCGAGCCGGGCCGGCGCCGCTGCCTGGGCTACGCGGAGTTCTGCTCGAAGCTGGAACAGGACCAGGAGTTCGCCGCGTGGTTCTCCGATCCGCTGGCGGACGTGGACCGACTCGCCGCCGACACGGCCCAGGCGGTCGGTCGACTCAAGGATCTCCAGGTCCAGCTGATCGCGCTGATCGATCTGCTGGACCCCCGACGGGAACGGTTTCCCCAGTTCAGGCTCGCCTACAGCCCCCGCGGCCGCCCCCGGAGCTGACCGGACCGGCCCTCAGGCCCGGCCGCGGAGGGGCGGCGTGGTGCGCTTGACACTAAAATCGAACATCCATTCTCATGGGATTCCGGCCGGGTTTTCCCGGGCCCGACCGTGGAGTTGTCCACAGGCCGGGAGGACGTCGAGGCCCATTGTCAGTGGCAGGGGTTAGCGTCTTTGACGTGAAGCGATCGACTCAAGCAAATCGGGTGGAACCCATGGCAGGAACCGACCGCGAGAAGGCGCTGGACGCCGCACTCGCACAGATTGAACGGCAATTCGGCAAGGGCGCGGTGATGCGCCTCGGCGAGCGGCCGAACGAGCCCATCGAGGTGATTCCCACCGGGTCCACCGCGCTCGACGTCGCGCTCGGCGTCGGCGGCCTGCCGCGCGGCCGTGTGGTGGAGGTGTACGGACCGGAGTCCTCCGGTAAGACGACGCTGACGCTGCACGCCGTGGCGAACGCGCAGAAGCTCGGCGGCTCGGTGGCCTTCATCGACGCGGAGCACGCGCTCGACCCGGAGTACGCGAAGAAGCTCGGCGTCGACATCGACAGCCTCATCCTGTCCCAGCCGGACAACGGTGAGCAGGCCCTCGAGATCGTGGACATGCTGGTCCGCTCGGGCGCCCTCGACCTCATCGTCATCGACTCTGTCGCGGCCCTGGTGCCGCGCGCGGAGATCGAGGGCGAGATGGGTGACTCGCACGTGGGTCTTCAGGCCCGCCTGATGAGCCAGGCGCTCCGGAAGATCACCAGCGCGCTGAACCAGTCCAAGACCACCGCGATCTTCATCAACCAGCTCCGCGAGAAGATCGGTGTGATGTTCGGCTCGCCGGAGACCACCACCGGTGGCCGCGCGCTCAAGTTCTACGCCTCGGTGCGCCTCGACATCCGCCGGATCGAGACGCTGAAGGACGGCACCGACGCGGTCGGCAACCGCACCCGCGTCAAGGTCGTCAAGAACAAGGTGGCGCCGCCCTTCAAGCAGGCCGAGTTCGACATCCTCTACGGCCAGGGCATCAGCCGCGAGGGCGGTCTGATCGACATGGGCGTGGAGCACGGCTTCGTCCGCAAGGCCGGCGCCTGGTACACGTACGAGGGCGACCAGCTCGGCCAGGGCAAGGAGAACGCGCGCAACTTCCTCAAGGACAACCCCGACCTCGCCAACGAGATCGAGAAGAAGATCCTGGTGAAGCTGGGCATCGGCGTCCAGCCCGAGGACGCCTCCGCCGAGTCCGGTGCGGATGCGGCAGGCGCGGCGGCTCAGGCCGACACGGCTGCGAAGCCGGCGACGCCGGCGGCCGTCAAGACCAAGCCGGCCAAGGCGGCCGCGGCCAAGAGCTAAGCCGTGACGCGTCGTACTGAGTGGCCGGCCGGCGCCGCTGACCCCGGCGCGGCCGCCGGATCCGGTGAGGGAACGGGACGCCGTTCCCGCTCCCGGTCCAGTGACAGCGGTTCCCCCTCCTCGTCGAGGGCCGAGAAGGGGGAACCGCGCGACCCGGTCGAGCAGGCCCGCAACATCTGTCTGCGCCTGCTCACCGGCACACCGCGCACCCGCAAGCAGCTCGCGGACGCCCTCCGCAAGCGGGAGATCCCGGACGAGGCGGCCGAAGAGGTGCTGTCCCGCTTCGAGGACGTCGGGCTGATCGATGACGCCGCCTTCGCCGACGCCTGGGTGGAGTCCCGGCACCACGGGCGGGGGCTCGCCCGCCGGGCGCTGGTCCGTGAGCTGCGGACCAAGGGTGTGGACGCCGCAGTGATCGATGAAGCCGTCGGGCAGCTCGACTCCGAGCAGGAGGAGGAGACCGCGCGGGAGCTCGTCGCCCGCAAGCTCCGGTCCACCCGTGGACTGGACCGCGACAAACGCCTGCGCCGCCTCGCGGGCATGCTCGCCCGCAAGGGGTATGGCGAGGGGATGGCCCTGCGCGTGGTGCGCCGGGCGTTGGAGGAAGAGGGGGAGGACACGGAGGGGCTGGACGAGCCCTTCTGAGCCGGCGGCCGCTACTGGCCTGCGCGGGCCGCGCGGCTGATGGTGGCGTCGATCAGTGCGAGGGCGTCCTCGGCGGTGCGTCCGGGGTAGCGGTTCCAGGGGCCGATCAGCCCGGTCCAGCCCTGGGAACGCAGCTCCGCGATCATCCAGGCCCCGGCCCGGTCGACCGTCTCCGCGGAGCCGTGGCCCAGGCGGTGCGCGGTGAGCATGGCGCCGCAGACGCAGCGGGCGCCCCGGATGTTGCGGAGCCGGTACGGGGTGTTCTGCCAGCCCCACTCGGTCAGGATCAGCCGGGCGTGGGCGAGATGGACGGACGGCCGCACATCGGGCCGTCCGACGCGCCGCCACGCGTGCAGCCGGTCGGGCAGGATCGCACCGATGCGCCCGGGCAGCGGACGCTCTTGCGGTGCGGTGGGGGGCAGCGTGCGGACGGTGTCGGCGATCAGCCGGTCCACCGGTACGGAGAGCAGGGCGCGCCAGTCGGCAGCGGGGGCCGGCGTGGCCGGCGCGGTCAGGTCCCAGCCGGTGACGATTTGCCGCCAGGCGTCCGTGTCATGGAGGCGCGCGGCTTGGGCGTCGAGTTCGTCGGGGGTGAGGGCGGTGGTCGGCATCGGTGCGTGCTCCCCGTCGTAGCGGCGTACCGGTGCCCTGATGGCGTCCCGGCGGGCGGGCCGGGCCGGAGCGGCCGCGCCCGCCGTGAGGCGAATGTCCGTCCGCCCTCCGGGCCGCTCCACCTGAGCGACGCCATATGGGTGTGTCACGCGGCATTCCGGTGGCGAACCGCCGTGGTCACGCGCGGTGCCCGTGTCGGGGGGTGGAACGGGTGCCGCCCCCGGTCTTGCCGGGCGCCAGTGCCCGCACGGTGCGGCCGCACCGGCGTGCCGCTCCCGCATCCGGTGCGGCTCACCGCCGTGGCCCTGCTGGCCCGGCTCGGCGCGGGGCTGGACAGCAGGGCCACGGCAGTGAGCCGCTACCCGTGTCAGCACGCCCGTACGGGCTCCTGCGTGCCGTATCTGCGCCCCGCGGCGGTCCCGCCACACGGTGCGATGCCGTGCCTCGCGGCGCGCAGACCTCTGCGTCCGGCGGTGCGGTGCCGTGCCTCGCGGTGCGCCGATCTCCGGCTCGGCGTGGCCGCACCCCGCCCGCGTAAAGCCGCGTCTGCCCCCAGTCGCACCCGGCCCTCACGCGCAGCCGGACTCACCCCTCCGGGGGACAACCCCCCTACGGAGACGCCGGGGTGCTCCAGTGCACAGGTATCTGTGCACAGAGCAGTGTGTGACGCATGCCAGAGAAGCCCGGTGGTGCCGAGATCACGGAGTTGGCCGCGCTCAAAGCGCTTGCCCAGCCGCGACGTCAGCAGATTCTCCAGCACCTCGCCCTGCACGGCCCCGCGACCTCCGCGATCCTCGCCCGGGCGCTGGGGCTGAACACCGGGGCGACCAGCTACCACCTGCGTGAACTGGCCCGCTACGGCTTCGTGGCGGACACCGTGCCGCAGGAGCCGGGCGGGCGTCGGGGCAGGTGGTGGCGGGCCGTTCCCGGGGACCGGCGCTTTCCGCCGGCCTCGCGGCGGACGCCCGAACTGCGCCTCGTCATCGACGAGCTGAACCGGCACGCGTACGCCGCCGACCTCGCCCTCTTCGAACGGCTCCAGCGCGAGAGCGCCGACGCGGCGCCGGACGAGTGGGCCGACGCCTTCGCGTACTCGCGGGGCGCGTTGAGCCTCACCCTCCCCGAACTCCGCGCGTTCTTCGAGGAGTACATCGCCCTGATGAACCGCTACCGGCGCCCCGGCGCCGACACCGCACCGGGTGCCCGGACGGTCCACACCCGCCTGCTCGCCTTCCCGGACCCCGAACGATCAGAGACGGACGCCTCATGATGCTGCGCTATGCCCTGCGGACGATCCGGCACCGCAAGGCGGGATTCCTCGGGGCGTTCCTCGCCCTCATGTGTGCCGCCGCACTCGTCACCGCCTGCGGCACCCTGCTGGAGACCGGCCTGCGCGGCCGGATCGCCGCCGAGCGGTACGCGGCCACGCCGCTGATCGTCTCGGCCGACCAGAACGTCCACCGCACGACCGTCAAGCACAAGGGCAACGGCAAGACGAAGACCAAGCACAAGGCGAAGCCCGTCGCTGAACGGGCCTGGCTCCCCGCCGCCACCGCCGACCGGCTGCGCCACTTGCCGGGTGTCCGCACGGTCGTCCCCGAACTCACCTTCCTCGCCCAGCCAGTCGGGCTCCCCGCCCACGCGGCGGAAGACGCAGACGTCCCCTTCCACGGGCACGCCTGGTCGTCCGCCCCGCTGACCCCCTTCGCGCTGACCACCGGCCGGGCCCCGGCCTCCGCCGACGACGTCGTGATCGACCGGGCCCTCGCCGAACGGGCGGGCCTCACGACCGGGGACCGGGTCACCGTCCAGTCGACCCGTGCCCCGCACACGTACCGCATCAGCGGCATCGCCACGCCCCAGGGGCAGGGCGAACTCCGGCAGCAGCGCTCGCTGTTCTTCTCCGACGCGGAGGCCCAGCGGCTCGCGGACCGCGCCGGCCGGGTCAGCGCGATCGGCGTCCTGCCCGAGCCCGGCACAGACACCGGCACGCTGAAGGGGCAGGTAACGGCCGCCCTCAAGGGCACCACCGCCCAGGTGGCGACGGGTGACGGACGCGGACCGGTCGAATTCCTCGACGCGGCGGGGGCCCGCGTCAAGCTGGTCTCGATGGGCGGGGCCATGGGCGGTACCTCGCTGCTGGTCGCGGTGCTCGTCGTCGTCGGGACGTTCGCCCTGTCCATCCAGCAGCGCCACCGCGAGCTGGCCCTGCTCCGTACCATCGCCGCCACCTCCCGTCAGGTCCGCCGACTGCTCGGCCGGGAAGCCCTGGTCGTCGGCGCCCTCGCCGGGGTCCTGGGCGCGCTCGCCGGGCTGCCCCTCGCCGCCTGGCTGCACGGCCGGTTCACCGGCATGGGCGTGATCCCGCCGACTCTGGAACGTACGGCCGGAGCCGTCCCGGCCTGCGCCGCCGTCGCGGTCACCCTGTTCGGCGCCTGGGCCGCCGCCCGGATCTCCGGCCGCCGGATCGCCGGGCTGCGTCCGGCCGAGGCCATGGCCGAGTCCGCGGTCGAGCGCAGCCGGCCGGCCCGGGGACGCGTCCTCGTGGGGCTGCTCCTGCTCGCCGGCGGTGGCACGCTGGTCGGTGTCCTGAGCGTGCTGCGCACCGAGGCCGCCTCGACCCCCGTGACCTTCCTGGCCGTGGTGGTGCTGGCCACGGCGGTCTCGCTCCTTGGGCCGTTCCTCGTGCGGGCCGCCGCCTTCCTGATGGCGGGCGTGCTCCGGCGGACGGGCCCGATGAGCACCCTGGCCACCGCGAACGTCCGGGGAAACTCCACCCGGATGGCCTCCGTCGTCACCCCGCTCACCCTGCTCATCGGCATGACCTGCACGGTCCTCTTCCTCCAGCCGACCGTCGGCGACGCCGCCCGCACCCAGGCCAGGGAGGGCACCCGCGCCACCTGGGTGGTCGGCGCGCAGGGGCCCGGCGTGCCGTCGGCGGCCACCGAGGCGGTCCGCGCGACGCCCGGTGTCACCGCCGCCACGGAGGTCGTGCGCACCACGGTGCGGGTGGGTCTGGAGAAGTACGCCGCACAGGGCGTCACCGGCCCGGGGCTCACCCGCACCTGGGACCCGGGCGTGACGAGCGGTTCCCTCGCGAAGTTCGCCGCAAACGGGCGGGCCGCCGCGATCAGCGAACTCGCCGCCGACCGGCTCGGGCTGCACGTCGGCAGCGACCTCGCCCTGCACCTGGGGGACGGCACCGCCACCACGCTCACCGTTGCCGCCGTCTACCGGCGGGGCCTCGGCTTCGGGGACCTCACCCTGCCGCACGACCTGGTCGCACGGCACATGGACAACCCGCTCGCCGCGACGGTCCTGGTGGCCGGGAACGCGCCCGGGGACAAACTGTCCGACGCCGTGAAAAAGTTCCCCGGCGTCACGGTCGTCACCCCGGCGGTCGCCGACCGGCTCCAGGCCGACCGGGGGCAGGAGAACGCCGAGGTCAACCTCCTCGCCATGGGGCTGGTTCTCGCCTTCACCGCCATCGCCGTCGTCAACACACTGGCCATGTCGGTGTCCGAACGGTTCAGGGAGTTCGCCCTCCTGCGGCTCGCCGGCGCCACACGCCGCCAGGTGCTGCGGATGCTCCGTACCGAGACCCTGTCGGTCCTGGTGATCTCCGCAGCCCTCGGTACCGGTATCGCGCTCGCCGTACTGACCGCGTTCAGCATCGGCATGACGGGGAGCGCGGCACCCGGTGTGCTGCCCCTGGTGTACGGGACCGTGGTCGGTGTCGCCGCGCTGCTCGCCCTGGTCGCGACGGCGCTGCCCGGCCGGTTCGCGCTGCGGACCCGCCCGGTGGAGGTGGCCGCGGGCCGGTGACGAGGAGGACATGAGGGGGCGGCCCGGGCGGGCCGCCCCCTCATCTCATGTCTCGACCGGGAGCCCCGCCGCGCGCCACGCCTGGAAGCCGCCCACCAGGTCCGTCGCCCGGTACAGGCCGAGCCGGTGCAGCGACTCGGCCGCCAGGCTCGACGCGTAACCCTCGTTGCAGATCACCACCACCCGGAGGCCGTGGTCCACCGCCTCCGGGACCCGGTGGCTTCCCCGCGGGTCCAGCCGCCATTCCAGCTCGTTGCGCTCGATGACCAGCGCCCCCGGGATCAGCCCGTCCCGCTCGCGCAGTTCGGCGTAGCGGATGTCCACGAGCAGGGCGCCCTCCGAGGCCGCCGCCCGCGCTTCCTGGGGGCCGAGCCGTTCGTAACCGGCCCTGACCCGCTCCAGCAACTCGTCGATCCCGACGGGCTCGTCGCTCACTGCCAGTCCTCCGGTCCCTCGGTCTGCTCCAGGCGCAGCACCGCGCCGGTGCGGCTGTAGCGCCGGATGCGCGGCAGCGGCGGGTAGTACGCGTGGACGGAGACAGCGTGCTCCGTGGGCGACTCGTTCAGCACCTCGTGGACGTGATGGCGGCCGAAGGCCCTGCCCCGGCCGGGGGTCAGCTCCCGGGTGCGGTCGATGTCCTCGGCCAGTTCCAGGGTCTTCCAGCCGTCGGTGGGCAGCCGGGCCGCGAGGGAGTACTCCCTGAGCGTG
Organism: Streptomyces sp. NPDC097595; assembly: GCF_044761525.1. Taxonomy (NCBI): domain Bacteria; kingdom Bacillati; phylum Actinomycetota; class Actinomycetes; order Kitasatosporales; family Streptomycetaceae; genus Streptomyces; species Streptomyces sp. NPDC097595. The sequence continues at coordinate 12,760 of NZ_JBIWCN010000016.1, forward strand.
CCGGCCGCGGTGAGGAAGGCGCCGATCGAGTCGGCGTGGTCGTGCCAGCCGGTACCGGTACCGGGCGGCCAGCCGATCAGCCATGCCTCACTGCCGCCGGGACCGTCGAGCCGGATCCAGGTGCGGCCCTCGGGGTCGAGGGGAAGGGAGGCGATGAGTGCAGTGTCCTCGGCGGTGCGGCGGACGAAGTCGAGCAGTTCCGCGGCGGTCGGAGCCGGCGCGGACGTGCGCGTGGGCACGGGTGCGGTGGGGAAGGGAGAGGCAGACACGGAGACCGTCCTGAGAGTTCGCGCGGACGCCCCGCCGCACGGCACAGCGCACGGCGAGGGCAGGTGAAGGCGATTCAGCAGGACGGGCGACACACGCAGCCCGCATAGCGGAGCAGGTCCATATGGACCCTCCGCCACAGGCGCACATCGGTGTCGGTCATGACCGGGAGTAGACCATGCGCGCCCGCGAGGGTCAATTGACGTCCGCGGTCCTGTCGGCACGCACCGACGTCCGGGCCGCGCCGCCGCGCGCCGCGTCCGCCGCCGCGAACAGCTCGGCCGGACGCACCCCGCCGAACGCCTCCACGAGATGTCCGTCCGGCCTGACCAGCAGGACCGTGTGCGCGGAGGCACCCGGATAGCTCTCGGCCACCAGCAGTTCGGCCTTCACCGGCAGCCCCGCGACGGCCTCCGCCAGCCGGGGCATCACTCCGGCGCGCATCCAGTGGCGCCGGTCCCATACTCCGGTTCCGGGCGCCACCAGCACCACGAGCAGCTGCCCCTGCCCCAGCCGCTCCCGCAGCCGCACCGGGGTGCCGTCGGGCGCCGTGACCCGTACATCGGCCACCGGCGCGCCGGGGGGCGTGCCCACCGCGGTGTGCGCCTCGCCGCGCGCGGGCGCAAGGGGGGACAGCGCGTAGGAAGGGGGCGCACCGAGGGGGCCGCAGCCCAGATGCCCGTCCATCAGCAGGGTGTCGTGCCCCCGTGCGCTCCCCGGTACGAGCGTCCGCAGACCTCCGCCGCCCCGCAGTATCGGCAGCGACTGGTCGGCGGCGCGCAGCCGTGCGGCGACGGCGGCCCGGCGTTCCGCCTGGTAGCTGTCGAGGAGCGCGTCGGACGCCCCGTGGTGCCAGGCCAGAGCCAGCTTCCAGGCCAGGTTCTCCGCGTCCCGCAGCCCCTCGTCGAGTCCTTGGGTGCCGAGGGCGCCGAGCAGGTGGGCGGCGTCCCCGGCCAGAAAGGAACGCTTCACCCGCCACCGCCGGGCCAGCCGGTGGTGCAGCGTGTAGACCCCGGTGTCCAGCAGTTCGTACGGAGGTGTCTCGCCGCACCAGCCGGCCAGGGTGTCCCGGACCCGGGTGACGAGCGCGTCCGGCGTGACCAGTTCGCCGCGCGCGGGTAGCAGCCAGTCCAGCCGCCACACGTCGTCGGGCAGGGGCCTGGCGGTCACCTCGGTGCCACCGGTGCGCCAGGGCGGCGACCGGTGCAGCACGGCCTCACCGGGCCGGGGCAGCTCGGCGCGCAGTGCGGCCACGGCGTGCCGTTCCACCGCCGTACGCCCGGGAAACCTGATGTCGAGGAGTTTGCGCACGGTGGACCGGGCGCCGTCGCAGCCGACCAGGTAACTCCCGCGCCACCAGGTCGATCCGGGCTCCCTGGTGTGCACGGTGACCCCGGCCGGGTCCTGCTCCAGGGTGTCGATGCGGCTGGGCCCGGCGGTCTGCACCAGCTCCTGTGCGGCCACCGCGTCCCGCAGACCCCGTACGAGCGCGTGCTGCGGTACGTGGACGGGGGCGGCGGGCACGTCGCTGCCCGGGACCGGGTCCTCGCCGAGCGGCAGCTCGCGCACCAGCTGCCTGCGCCGCACCGAACGCCAGCCCGACCAGCGCAGTCCCTCGTCCCGTAGCGCCTTGCAGCCCAGCCGCTCCAGGAAGGCCGCGGTGTCCTCGCGCAGCACGACCGTACGGGCGGGGCGTGTCTCGTCGTTGTCGGGGTCCTCGTCGAGCAGCACGGACGGCACGCCCTGCGCGGCGAGGGCGAGCGAGAGCGCCAGGCCGACCGGCCCGGCACCGACGACGATCACCGGGTCCACGGTGCGTCCCCCGTCGGAAGCGCGGCGAAACGGAGCGGTCCGGTGGAACGGAACGGAAGGTGCGCGGGCGTCGAAGGGGGTGCTGCGGCGTCGGGGACTCGGTGCGCGATCACAGAACGTATGCAACCTACTGCCGGTGCTTGCGTCAAGCGACGCCGGAACGCGGCGAGGGGCGGTGGCAGGTGAGCCACCGCCCCTCGCGGGCGTCGTACGACGAGCCGTCAGGCGGCGCTTCCGTCGTCCATGTTGAGCGACGGCGCACCGATCGTCTCCAGTTCGCCCCCCGGTCCGGTGCCCACGACCGCGCCCGTGCTCTTCTTGCCGCGCCGGAGCCACCGCTCCAGCCAGCTCGCGAAGGACGTCAGGGCGAAGTTGAGCGCCAGGTAGACGAGCGCGACGATCGTGAAGCAGGCGATGGTGTTGGAACCGTAGTTCGCCGACATCGGCCGGACCGACGCGAGCAGCTCCGGGAAGGCGAGCACCGCGCCACCGAGGGCGGTGTCCTTCACGATCACCACGAGCTGGCTGACGATGGCCGGCAGCATCGCGGTGACCGCCTGCGGCAGCAGCACGAAGACCATCGTCTGGCCCTTGCGCATGCCGATCGCCTTGGCCGCGTCCGTCTGCCCTCGGGGGAGCGTCAGGATGCCCGCCCGCACGATCTCGGCGAGCACCGAGGCGTTGTAGAGCACCAGACCCGTGACGACGGCGTACAGCAGACGCGTGTCCGGGTCGAGGTCGGTGTACTCGGAGTACGCCTGGTTGGCGATGATCATCAGGAGCAGTACGGGAATGGCGCGGAAGAACTCCACGATCACCCCGCCCGGAACGCGCACCCAGCGGTGGTCCGAGAGCCGGCCGATCCCGAAGAGCGCGCCCAGCGGCAGTGCGATGATCAGGGCGAAGAACGCCGCCTTGATCGTGTTCTGGAAGCCGGGCCAGATGAACGTCTCCCACGCCTGGGTGTCGGCGAAGAACGGCTTCCACTTGACCCAGTCGAGCTGGTGCTTCTCGTCGAGGCCGTCGTACACCCACCACACCACCGCTGCGGCGGCCAGCACGAAGAGAACGGTATATAGGATGTTGCGCCGCTTGGCGCGGGGCCCCTGCGCGTCGTAGAGGACGGAACTCATCGCTTCACCGCCACCTTCTTGGCCACCCATCCGAGGATGAGGCCGGTCGGGAGGGTCAGGATCACGAAGCCGAGGGCGAAGATGCCCGAGATCAGCAGCAGTTGCGCCTCGTTCTCGATCATCCCCTTCATCAGATACGAGGCTTCCGCCACACCGATTGCCGAAGCGACGGTGGTGTTCTTCGTCAGCGCGATGAGCACGTTGGACAGCGGGTTGACCACCGACCGGAACGCCTGCGGGAGCACGATCAGCCGCAGCACCTGGCCGAAGCTGAGCCCGAGCGCCCGGGCGGCCTCCGCCTGGCCGACGGGCACCGTGTTGATGCCCGAACGCAGTGACTCGCACACGAAGGACGCTGTGTAGACGACGAAGGCGAGCACCGCGAGCCGGAAGTTGACGACCTTGATGTCGGTGGCGCCGAGGTCGATGCCGAGCGTCGAGTACAAGCCCAGCGAGGCGAACATGATGATCACGGTCAGCGGAATGTTCCGGACCACGTTCACGTAGGCGGTCGCAAAACCGCGCATCAGGGGGACCGGGCTGACCCTCATGCCGGCCAGCAGCGTTCCCCATATGAGGGAGCCGAGGGCGGAGAACACGGTGAGCTTCACCGTGACCCAGAAGGCCCCCAGCAGGTCGTAACCATCAAGAAAGTCGAACACGATCTCCCGTGCTTCCGCGTGTAGGAGGGCGCGGCGCGCCGCCGTTCAGCGGCGGCGCGCCCGGTCAACCCTGCTTCACTTGACGACGTTGCCGATCTTCGGGGCGGGCTCGTTCTTGTAGCCGGCCGGACCGAAGTTGGCCTCGACCGCCTTGTCCCACGAACCGTCCTTGACCATCTTGGTCAGCGCGTCGTTGATCTTCTTCTTGAGGTCGGCGTCGCCCTTCTTCAGGCCGATGCCGTAGTTCTCGTTGGTCATCTTGAACCCGGCCAGCTTGAACTTGCCCTTGTTCACGTCCTGCGAGGCGTAGCCGGCGAGGATGCTGTCGTCTGTGGTCAGCGCGTCGACGGCCTTGTTCTCGAGGCCGGTCAGGCACTCCGAGTAGCCGCCGTACTCCTGAAGCTGCGCCTTCGGGGCCAGCTTGTCCTTGACATTCTGCGCCGAGGTCGACCCGGTGACCGAGCAGAGCTTCTTGTTGTTCAGGTCCTCGGGCGACTTGATCGTGCTGTCGTCCGCGCGGACCAGGATGTCCTGGTGGGCCAGGAGGTACGGACCGGCGAAGTCGACCTTCTGCAGGCGCTCGTCGTTGATCGAGTAGGAGGCGACGATGAACTTGACGTCACCGCGCGAGATCGCCGTCTCGCGGTCGGCGCTCTTCGTCTCCTTGAACTCGATGTTCTTGGCGTCGTAGCCGAGCTCCTTGGCGACGTACGTGGCGACGTCGACGTCGAAGCCGGTGAACTTGCCCTCCGGGGTCTTCAGGCCGATACCCGGCTGGTCGATCTTGATGCCGATGGTGATCTTCTTGCCGCCGCCCGAAGCCGAGTCGTCCTTGTCGTCGGAGCCACAGGCGGTGGCGGTCAGGGCGAGGGCGAGCACGGCGGCCGAGGCAGCGGTGACCTTGCGAAGCTGCATGTGAAATTCCCTAGAGTTGGCGCGAAGTGAGTGATCAACAGATGCGGGAGCCGGTGCGGCGGGCTCCGTCAGTGGTGAAGGATCTTCGACAGGAAGTCCTTGGCCCGGTCACTGCGCGGGTTGCTGAAGAACTGGTCGGGCGTGGCCTCTTCGACGATCTTCCCGTCCGCCATGAAGACGACCCGGTTCGCCGCCGAGCGCGCGAAGCCCATCTCGTGGGTGACGACGACCATCGTCATGCCCTCGCGGGCGAGCTGCTGCATGACCTCAAGGACCTCGTTGATCATCTCCGGGTCGAGCGCGGAGGTCGGCTCGTCGAAGAGCATGACCTTCGGATCCATCGCCAGGGCCCGGGCGATCGCGACGCGCTGCTGCTGACCGCCGGACAGCTGGGAGGGGTACTTGTCGGCCTGGGTTCCGACGCCCACCCGGTCGAGCAGCGAACGCGCCTTGTCCTCGGCCGCCTTCTTGTCCGTCTTGCGGACCTTCAGCTGGCCGAGCATCACGTTTTCCAGGACCGTCTTGTGGGCGAAGAGGTTGAACGACTGGAAGACCATGCCGACGTCGGCACGCAGCCGGGCCAGCTCCTTGCCCTCCGCGGGCAGCGGCTTCCCGTCGATCGTGATCGCGCCCGAGTCGATCGTCTCCAAGCGGTTGATCGTGCGGCACAGCGTGGACTTACCGGACCCGGACGGCCCGATGACGACCACGACCTCGCCGCGGGCGATCGTCAGGTCGATGTCCTGGAGCACATGCAGCGCGCCGAAGTGCTTGTTGACGTTGCTCAGCACAACCAGATCGCCGGCGGGCGCGGGTGCAGCGTCCTCGGCGCCCTTGGTCACTGAAACTCCGCTCATCGGCTTCTTGCTCCGTCCTCCTCGGTTGGGAAGGACCCTAGTGACGCAGTGCTACCAGCGTCATTACATCTGAGCGGAAATTGAGCATAACGATCCGGCGGCAACCGGACACACCGCGTGAAGGGGACGTCACGCCTGCCGCACCGGGCGTACCGGGTGCATAACGGAAACCCGGATACATCGGACAGGCCCTTGACTGTCCACCCTCGATCGGCGTGGATTCCCTGGTACACCCCTACGTGAAACACCCCGGAACGGGGAAGTGACCGGGGGCGTACACGACCGTACGGACCGACCGCCGACACACGCCACTGCCAGAGGGGGGCCATGAGACTGCTGCTCGTCGAGGACGACAACCACGTCGCCGCCGCCCTGTCCGCGATCCTCGCCCGGCACGGCTTCCAGGTGGTCCACGCCCGCAGCGGCGACGAGGCCCTTCAGGCGCTCCTGCCCACCGACAGCGAGCCCTTCGGTGTCGTGCTCCTCGATCTCGGCCTTCCCGACCAGGACGGTTACGAGGTGTGCGGCAAGATCCGCAAGCGCAGTTCCGTGCCGGTGATCATGGTCACCGCCCGTGCCGACGTACGCTCCCGCATCCACGGACTCAACCTCGGCGCCGACGACTACGTGACCAAGCCGTACGACACCGGGGAGCTGCTGGCCCGTATCCACGCGGTCAGCCGGCGAAACGCGAGCAACGAGGACACCGTGTCCACGCCCGTCGCGGCGCTGCGCCTGGGGCACGTCAGCATCGAGTTGCCCACCCGCCGGGTCAGCGTGGACGGCACGGAAGTACAGCTCACGCGCAAGGAGTTCGACCTGCTCGCGCTGCTCGCCCAGCGGCCCGGTGTGGTTTTCCGCCGCGAACAGATCATCAGCGAGGTGTGGCGCACCAGCTGGGAGGGAACGGGCCGCACGCTGGAGGTGCACGTCGCCTCGCTCCGCTCCAAGCTGCGGCTGCCCGCCCTGATCGAGACGGTGCGCGGGGTCGGCTACCGCCTCGTCTCCCCGTCCGCGTAAAGGCGTACGTCCCCGGTGCGTACCCGGCTGCTCCCGCTGCTCATCATCCTGATGGCGAGTGTCCTGCTCGCCCTCGGCTTCCCGCTCGCCGTCAGCGTGGCCGCCGCCGAACAGCAGCGCGTGGTGATCGACCGCATCGACGACACGGCGCGCTTCGCCGCCCTCGCCCAGTTCATCACCGAGCGGACACGCGGCTACGACGAACGGCGCCGTACCCTCCAGACCGAGTTGGAAACGTACAACTCGGTGTACGGGATCCGCGCCGGTGTCTTCTACCGCGACGACTCCGCCATGGCGAAGGCCCCGGACGCCTGGCGGCTGCCCGTCGAGGGGGAGGGGCGCGCCGCCTTCAGCGAGGCGCTGCTCGGCCGCCGCAGCCACGACCCGCCCCAGGTCTGGCCCTGGCAGGACGGCCGCGTGGTCGTCGCCTCACCCGTCGTACGCGACGGCGACGTCATCGCCGTCGTCGTCATCGACTCGCCCACCGGCCAGATGCGCGGCGACACGATCCGGGGCTGGCTGCTGATCGCGGCGGGCGAGGCGGTCGCGATGCTGGTCGCCGTCGGCGCCGCGATCCGGCTCACCGGCTGGGTCCTGCTGCCGGTCAAGACCCTGGACGCCGCGGCCCACGACATCGCCAGCGGCCGGATGCGCTCCCGGGTCGCCGCGTCCGGCGGGCCCCCGGAACTCAGGCGGCTGGCCCGCTCGTTCAACGAGATGGCCGACAACGTCGAGGACGTGCTGGAGCAGCAGCGCGCCTTCGTCGCCGACGCCTCCCACCAGTTGCGCAACCCGCTGGCCGCCCTGCTCCTGCGCATCGAACTGCTCGCCCTCGAACTGCCCGAGGGCAACGAGGAGATCGCCTCCGTGCGCACCGAGGGCCGCCGCCTCGGCCAGGTCCTGGACGACCTCCTCGACCTCGCGCTCGCCGAGCACGCCGAGAGCGACCTCCGCCTCACCGACATCGGCGCCCTCACCGCCGAACGTGTCGCGTCCTGGCGGCCGGTGGCCGAGGACAAGGGTGTACGGCTCCGAGCCGACGGGCCGCCCGCCGTGACGGCCTGGGCGGACCCCATCGCCCTGTCCAGCGCCCTCGACGCCATCATCGACAACGCCCTCAAATTCACGCCCGCCGACGAGGAGGTCCGGGTCACCGTCGCCTCCGGCAGCGAGGACGTCACGGTCGTCGTCGCGGACGGCGGCCCCGGTCTCACCGACCAGGAGCTGGAACGGGTCGGGGACCGCTTCTGGCGCAGCTCCCAGCACCAGAACGTCCAGGGCTCGGGCCTCGGCCTCTCCATCTCCCACGCGCTCCTGGCGGCGGGCGGCGGCTCGCTCTCGTACGCGCGCAAGGAGCCGTACGGGCTCAGCGTGACGGTCTCCGTGCCGCGCCACGACCCCAAGGGCTGAGAGGTCCGACCTCTACGGCTTGACCGAGCGGTAGTAGCGCTTCGCCCCTTCGTGCAGCGGGAGCGGATCCGTGTAGATGGCCGTCCGCAGGTCCACCAGCTGCGCCGCGTGCACCTCGCGCCCGATGCGGTCGCGGCTGTCGATCACGGTCCGCGTGAACGCCTCGGTCATCGCCGCGCCCGTGCGGTCCGTCGTGACCAGCACATTGGCGACCGCCACCGTGGGCACCGCCTGGCCCTGCTGCGCGTCGCGGTACGCGTCGGCGGGCATCACGGCCGACCGGTAATAGCGAGTGGGGCCGCCCGCCGCCTGGAGCTGCTTGACCAACGGCTCCTCCAGCGGGACCAGCCTGATCGGGAACCGCTCCGACAGATCGGTCACCGCCGTCGTGGGCAGCCCGCCCGACCAGAAGAACGCGTCGAGCTTGCCCTCCTCCAGCAGCTTCGGCATCGTGTCGATGCCCACCGGCAACGGCGTCACATCATGGACCGGATCGAGACCGGCGGCCGTCATCAGGCGATCCGCGACCAGCTTCACCCCGGACCCCGGCTGCCCCACCGCGACCTTACGGCCGCGCAGATCGGCCACGCTGGCGATGTCCGAGTCCCGCTTCACGACCAGCTGTATGTAGTCGTCGTACAGCCGGACACAGCCGCGCAGCCGCTCGTAGCCGGGCTTGCGGGCGCGCAGATAGGTGGCGACGGCATCGGTGGTGGCGATGGTGAAGTCCGCCTTGCCCGCCGCGACCCTGGCCAGGTTCTGCTGCGAGCCCTCGCTCGTCTGGAGATTTATCGACACATCGGGCAGATCCTTGGCCAGGGCTCCCTTCAGCCGCACCCCGTAGCGCTGGTAGACGCCGCTGCGCACCCCCGTACTGAAAGACAGGGTGCCGGTGGGTGCCGGGTCGCCGAGCGGGAGCAGCCACCAGAGCAGCAGCCCGAGCACGACGGCGAGGGCGGCGCCCGCCCGCAGGGAGCGACGCCGGCCGATTCGGGACAGGGCCGGGAGCATGGCGGCGATCCTGCCAGGTCGTTCCCGGCCGTGGCCAGGGGCTTCGTCGGATCGCCCGCCCGAGACGGAGAGAGCCCGGACACCACCTACCCTTGTCACATGAGCAGCGGCAACCGGAGCGAAGCAGTGGACGTCAGAAAAAGCTATGAGGTGCGCACCTACGGGTGCCAGATGAACGTCCACGACTCCGAGCGCTTGTCGGGGCTCCTGGAGGATGCCGGCTATGTGCGCGCGCCCGAGGGCTCCGACGGCGACGCCGACGTCGTCGTCTTCAACACCTGCGCGGTCCGCGAGAACGCCGACAACAAGCTCTACGGCAACCTCGGCCGGCTCGCCCCGATGAAGACCAAGCGCCCCGGCATGCAGATCGCCGTCGGCGGCTGCCTCGCCCAGAAGGACCGCGACACCATCGTCCGGCGGGCGCCCTGGGTCGACGTCGTCTTCGGCACGCACAACATCGGCAAGCTGCCCGTACTGCTGGAGCGCGCCCGCGTCCAGGAGGAGGCGCAGGTCGAGATCGCCGAATCCCTGGAAGCCTTCCCCTCCACGCTGCCCACCCGCCGCGAGTCCGCCTACGCCGCGTGGGTCTCCATCTCCGTGGGCTGCAACAACACCTGCACGTTCTGCATCGTCCCGGCCCTGCGCGGGAAGGAGAAGGACCGCCGCACCGGCGACATCCTCGCCGAGATCGAGGCCCTGGTCGCCGAGGGCGTCTCCGAGATCACCCTCCTCGGCCAGAACGTCAACGCGTACGGCTCCGACATCGGCGACCGCGAGGCGTTCTCCAAGCTGCTGCGTGCCTGCGGGAAGATCGAGGGCCTGGAGCGCGTCCGCTTCACCTCGCCGCACCCGCGTGACTTCACCGACGATGTCATCGCCGCCATGGCCGAGACGCCGAACGTGATGCCGCAGCTGCACATGCCGATGCAGTCCGGTTCGGACAAGGTCCTCAAGGCGATGCGCCGCTCCTACCGGCAGGAACGCTTCCTCGGGATCATCGAGAAGGTGCGGGCCGCGATGCCCGACGCCGCGATCTCCACCGACATCATCGTCGGCTTCCCCGGCGAGACCGAGGAGGACTTCGAGCAGACGATGCACGCGGTCCGTGAGGCGCGCTTCGCGAACGCCTTCACCTTCCAGTACTCCAAGCGGCCCGGCACCCCCGCCGCCGACATGGACGGCCAGATCCCCAAGGAGGTCGTCCAGGAGCGCTACATGCGCCTCTCCGCCCTCCAGGAGGACATCTCCTGGGCGGAGAACAAGAAGCAGGTCGGCCGCACCCTGGAGGTCATGGTCGCCGAGGGCGAGGGCCGCAAGGACGGCGCCACCCACCGGCTCTCCGGCCGCGCCCCCGACAACCGCCTGGTCCACTTCACCAAGCCGGACCAGGACGTCCGCCCCGGCGACGTGGTGACCGTCGAGATCACCTACGCGGCCCCGCACCACCTGCTCGCCGAGGGCACCCCGGTCGCCGTGCGCCGGACCCGCTCGGGCGATGCCTGGGAGAAGCGGAACGCCGCCCCGGCCGCCGAGCCGGCCGGCGTCATGCTGGGCCTGCCCGGCATCGGCGCCCCGGCGCCCCTGCCCGCGACGGCGGCCCCGGGCTGCGGCTGCGACTGAGACACGGGGGAGGGGGCGCCGCCCCGGCCGGAAGCTGTTCGGCCGGGCCGGCCGGTCGGTCCGGGGGAGCGGCCGCAGTACGCTGCCGACCATGCTTGTCGCCGCCGCTGTCTGCCCCTGTCCGCCGCTGCTCGTCCCCGACGTGGCCGCCGGTGCCGCACCCGAGCTGGACGACGCCAGGACGGCGTGCACCGACGCCCTGGGCGTCCTCGCCGCCGCCCGGCCCGACCTGCTCGTGGTGCTCGGCCCGGCCGGGCCCGACGGACGCGGCGTCCACCCCGAGGGTGCCGTCGGCGGATTCCGGGAATTCGGCGTCGACCTGGAGGTTCGGCTCGGCTGGGACCGGGGAACGCGCGACGCCCGCCCCCTCCCGCCCTCGCTCGCGGTGGGCGCCTGGCTCCTCGCCCGTACGGGATGGGCCGGCGCCCCCGTCGAGGGCCTGGGCGTCGGCGAGCCGCTGGAGACCGCGCGCTGCACGGAGACCGGGCGGGAGCTCGCCCGCCGGGCGGACCGGGTCGCGCTGCTGGTGATGGGCGACGGCAGTGCCTGCCGCACCGTGAAGGCCCCGGGCTATCTGGACGAGCGCGCGGCGGCCTTCGACGCGGAGGCCGCGCGGGCGCTGGGCGCCGCCGACCCGGAGGCGCTGGCCGTGCTGGACGAGGCACTCGCGTACGAGCTCAAGGTCGCGGGGCGCGCGCCCTGGCAGGTGCTGGCGGGCGCGGCCGAGGGGGCCGGTCTGACCGGCCGGCTGCTGTACGAGGACGCGCCGTACGGCGTCGGCTACCTGGTCGCCACCTGGTCCTGACGGCCGGCGGACACGTGGAGGGCCCCGGAGCGATCACCGCTCCGGGGCCCTCCACGCGTTCCGCTGTCAGGCTGCGGGCGGGGGCGGCGGAGGCGTGCCGCCGTCCTTGTTCGCCAGCTTGTCCACCGCGTCCTTGGCCTTCTGCCGGCCCGTCACGATCTTGTCGCTGTACTTGCCCTTGGTCTTCTCGTCCACCGTCCGGGCGGCCTTCTCGAGCCCCTGGTCGATCTTGTCCCCGTGCTGCTGGGCGAGGTCGCTGACCTTCTCCTTGGCCGGGGCCAGCTTCGCCTTCACATTGTCCATGAAGCCCATCGGGCACCTTCTCCGCTCGGAAACTGTGAGAAATAACCCATATGTACAACCACTGTACGGGGAAGACCGCACTGTCGCGTCACCTTCCCCGCCCGGGCTTCCCTCATTCGGGATACGCGGCGCAGGTTTGAGGGAGACTGAGCCGGTGACAAGCTCAGCTCCCGCACCTCGGGTCATCACCGTCGTCGGTCCCACCGCAGCAGGAAAGTCCGACCTGGGGGTGTACCTCGCCCAGCAGCTCGGCGGCGAAGTGATCAACGCCGACTCCATGCAGCTCTACCGGGGGATGGACATCGGCACGGCCAAGCTGACGCTCGCCGAGCGCGCCGCCGTACCGCACCGGCTGCTGGACATCTGGGACGTCACCGAGACCGCCAGCGTCGCCGAGTACCAGCGCCTCGCCCGCGCCGAGATCGACCGGCTCCTCGCCGAGGACCGCACCCCGATCCTGGTCGGCGGCTCCGGCCTGTACGTGAAGGGCGCGATCGACGCCCTGGAGTTTCCCGGTACGGACCCCGGCGTCCGGGCCGCACTGGAGGCGGAGCTGGACGAGCACGGCTCCGGAGCACTGCACGCCCGGCTCGCCGCCGCCGACCCCGAGGCCGGCCGCGCGATCCTCCCGAGCAACGGCCGCCGCATCGTGCGCGCCCTGGAGGTCATCGAGATCACCGGCAAGCCGTTCACCGCGAACCTCCCCGGCGACGACGCGGTCTACGACGCCGTCCAGATCGGCGTCGACGTGGAGCGCCCCGAACTCGACGAGCGCATCGCCCTGCGCGTCGACCGCATGTGGGAGGCGGGCCTCGTGGACGAGGTGCGCGCCCTGGAGGCTCGGGGGCTCCGCGAAGGGCGTACCGCCTCGCGGGCCCTCGGCTACCAGCAGGTGCTGGCCGCGCTCGCCGGTGAGTGCACCGAGGACCAGGCGCGCGCCGAGACCGTGCGCGCCACCAAACGCTTCGCGCGCCGTCAGGACTCCTGGTTCCGCCGCGACCCGCGCGTCCAATGGCTCAGCGGCGCCGTGGAGCACCGCGGGGAACTCCCCAGTCAGGCGCTGGCGTTGGTCGAACGGGCGGTCACAGCCTGATCACGTGATGGCATCGGGACGCTCCGCCCGTCATTTCGGCGACCGCGGCCGTGCCATCATCGAGCATCGATCGACTGGAGTCCGAGTTGGGAGGGCGCGTGGCGATGGAGGCCGGCCCTCGCGACACGGAACAAGACGCACCGGAACACGGCGCACCGGGCGCCGGGCGTGAGGCGGACAGCCTCAGCCCGGACGGGCCCGACGAACTCGAAGTGACCCCCGAGGTCGAGGTCGAGCTGCGGCCCGCCCGCCGGCTGCGCATCTGGCAGCTCGCGCCCATCGTCATGCTCGCCGCGGTGGGCTCACTGATGTTCGCCTTCCCGCTGGCCTTCGAGTTCGGCGACGGCGGCGCGGTCGTCGCCATGCTGGGCCTCCTGATCAGCTGCTGCGCCGCCGGGTGGTCCATGATGGCCGCCCGCCGCGTCGGCTACGCCTGGCCCGGACTGCCGTCCAAGGGCTCGCCGCAGCGGCCGGACTGGCGCGTGATCGCGCTCTACGCCGGTGTCTGCGCCGTGCTCGTCGCGCTCGCCGTCTGGCGCGTGGCCCGGCTGCGCTGACCGGCCGGGAGCCATGGGGCGGGGAGTGCCTTCGGGCCCCGTCCGCGCAGCGGACCGTTTTCCGGCTGTCCGTGCCGCCTCGTACAGTTGTCCCGTGACCACCTCGCAGATCGCCTTCCTCAAGGGCCACGGCACCGAGAACGACTTCGTGATCGTTCCCGACCCGGAGAACGCCCTCGACCTGCCCGCCTCCGTCGTCGCCCGGCTCTGCGACCGCCGCGCCGGCATCGGCGGCGACGGGCTGCTGCACGTGGTGCGCTCCGCCGCGCACCCGGAGGCGAAGGCGATGGCCGAGGACGCCGAGTGGTTCATGGACTACCGCAACTCCGACGGCTCGGTCGCCGAGATGTGCGGCAACGGAGTGCGGGTCTTCGCGCGCTACCTCCAGCGCGCCGGCCTGGTCGAGGCGGGCGACCTCGCGGTCGCCACCCGGGGCGGGGTCAAGAAGGTCCACCTCGCCAAGAACGGCGACGTCACCGTCTCCATGGGGCACGCCCTGCTCCCCACCGACGGCGTCACCGTCACCGTGGGCGGCCGGGCCTGGGACGCCCGCAACGTCAACATGGGCAACCCGCACGCCGTCGCGTTCGTGGACGACCTGGCCCACGCCGGCGATCTGCTCACCGAGCCCTCCTTCGCCCCGGCCGCCGTCTACCCCGAGGGCGTCAACATCGAGTTCGTCGTGGACCGGGGCCCCCGCCACGTCGCCATGCGGGTCCACGAGCGCGGCTCCGGCGAGACCCGCTCCTGCGGCACCGGCGCCTGCGCGGTGGCCGTCGCGGCCGCCCGCCGGGACCAGGCCGACCCCGCGAGGACCGGCGAGCCCGTCACGTACACCGTCGACCTCCCCGGCGGCAGCCTCGCCATCACGGAGCACCCGGACGGCGGGATCGACATGACCGGACCGGCCGTCATCGTCGCCGAGGGCATGATCGATCCGGCCTGGCTCGAAACGCCGAACGAGTAACGCTTCGCTCGAATGGGTGATCCGTTTCACGCTGGGCGAGAGCGGGACTCCGCCACGTGGTGGGCTCGGTAGCATCAAGCACCGGCCCGGAGGCGCGCCGCGCCTCCCCTCCGCCGGTCGACGTCGCCGGAGGTGCCCCCATGAGTGCAGAGGCCACCAGCCCAGGTGCTCCCATCCGCAGGCGGGGCCGTCCCCGGATCGACCTCCGCAGGCTCGGCAGAGCCGCGCTCTTCGGTCCGGTCTCCCGCGACCGGCTCCCCGACGCCATCGCGCATGTCGCCGAGGTGCACCGGTTCCACCATCCCGACGCCGACCTCTCGGTCCTCCAGCGCGCCTATCTGCTCGCCGAGACCTCGCACCGGGGGCAGATGCGCAAGAGCGGTGAGCCCTTCATCACCCATCCGCTCGCCGTCACCCTCATCCTCGCCGAGCTGGGCGCCGAGACGACCACCCTGACCGCGTCCCTGCTGCACGACACCGTCGAGGACACCGAGGTGACCCTCGACCAGGTGCGGGAGGAGTTCGGCGAGGAGGTCTGCTACCTCGTCGACGGCGTCACCAAACTCGAAAAGGTCGACTACGGGGCCGCCGCCGAACCCGAGACCTTCCGCAAGATGCTGGTCGCCACCGGGGACGACGTCCGCGTCATGTCGATCAAGCTCGCCGACCGGCTGCACAACATGCGCACCCTCGGCGTGATGCGGCCCGAGAAGCAGGCCAGGATCGCCAAGGTCACCCGCGACGTGCTGATCCCCCTCGCCGAACGGCTCGGCGTCCAGGCACTCAAGACCGAGCTGGAGGACCTGGTCTTCGCCATCCTCCACCCCGAGGAGTACGCCCGCACCGACGCGCTGATCACCGGGGCGGCCGACGGCCCCGACCCGCTCGGCGCCACGGCGGGGAACGTGGCCTCGGTACTGCGCGAGGCCGGCATCTCCGCGGAGGTGCTGGTCAGGCCCCGCCACTTCGTCTCCGTCCACCGCGTCCGGATCAAACGCGGCGAACTGCGCGGCAGCGACTTCGGACGGGTCCTGGTGCTCGTCGGTGAGGACGCCGACTGCTACGCCGTCCTCGGCGAGCTGCACACCTGCTTCACCCCGGTGATCTCCGAGTTCAAGGACTTCATCGCCGCCCCCAAGTTCAACCTCTACCAGTCGCTGCACACCGCGGTGGTCGGCCCGGACGGCGAGGTGGCCGAGGTCCTCATCCGCACGCACCGCATGCACAAGGTCGCCGAGGCCGGCGTCGTCGCCCTCGGCAATCCGTACGCCTCCGAGGGCGCCCCGCAGACCGCCGAACCGGCCGACGACGGCGAACGCGCCGACCCCACCCGCCCCGGCTGGCTCTCCCGCCTCCTCCAGTGGCAGCAGTCCGCGCCCGACCCCGACACCTTCTGGACCACCCTGCGCGCCGACCTGGCCCAGGACCGCGAGATCACCGTCTTCCGTACGGACGGCGGCACACTCGGCCTGCCCGCCGGCGCCAGCTGTGTCGACGCGGCCTACGCCCAGCACGGCGACGCCGCCCACGCCTGCATCGGGGCCCGGGTGAACGGCCGGCTGGCCACGCTGAGCACCGTGCTGAAGGACGGCGACACCGTGCAGCCGCTGCTGGCCGAGGACGCCGCCTCCGGCCCCTCGCCGGACTGGCTCGACCATGTGCGCACGCCCGCCGCCCGCATCGCCATCACCGGCTGGTTCGACGCCCACCCGCAGACGGCGGAGACCGGCCGGCCCGGCGTGCCGGCCGACCCCGACCCCCAGCCGGCCCCGCCCTCACTGCCCCGGACCGCCCGCGCCCGCACCGCGACCGCCGTGGCCGAAGGGCCGGACGCCGCGGTCCGGCTCGCCGGCTGCTGTACGCCGGTGCCCCCCGACGAGGTCACCGGCTTCCCCGTACGCGGCGGCGCCGCCGTCACCGTGCACCGGCTGGAGTGCCCCGCCGTGGCCCGCATGGAGGCGGTCGGCCGGACGCCGGTCGCGGTGAGCTGGGGCGACGAGCAGGCGTGCCGGGTGACCCTGGTCGCCGAATCGTTCGGCCGCCCCCGCCTCCTGGCCGACCTCACCGAGGCGATCGCGGGGGCCGACGCCGCGGTGATCTCGGCGACCGTCGAGCCGCCGAGCGAACAGCGCGTGCGGCACACCTACACGCTGCGGCTCCCGGACGCCGCCGGTCTGCCCGCGCTGATGCGCGCGATGCGCGAGGTGCCCGGCGTGTACGACGTGAGCCGCGCCCAGCATCCGGCCGGGGCGCTCTGAGGTACCGGGCCGGTCAACCGCGTTCTCTTTGGCACCGGGCGGTCGACCGCGCTCCCTTTAGTGCAGGGCCGTCAACCGCGTTCTCATTCGGGTGGCGCGGCGCGCGCCGCGCCCGTCCGGCGGGGCGGCGCTGATAGCCGTAGTCCATGCCGTTCCTCTCCCGCCGCTCGCGGGCCGCCGTGCTGGCCGCCGCGTCGGCCGCCCTCGTCGCCGCCACCCTCCCCGCCGACCCGGTGCCCCTCGGCATCGGCGACCCGCTCTTCCCGCACCTCGGCAACCCTGGGTACGACGTGCTCGCGTACGACATCGGCCTCACCTACAAGGGCCGCAACGACGAGCCGATGGACGCCGTCACCACGATCGACGCGCGGACGACCGAGCCGCTGGACCGGATCAACCTCGACTTCACCCGGGGCACCGTCCGCTCCGTCGCCGTCAACGGGCTGCGCGCCGGCTTCGAGACCGCGGGCGAGGACCTCGTCGTACGGCCGATGGGCCGCATCCCGGCCGGAGTGCCCCTGCGCATCACCGTCCGCCACACCAGCGACCCCACCGGCGAACAGGACAGCGGCGGCTGGGTGCGCACCGCCGACGGGCTCGCCATGGCCAACCAGGCCGACGCGGGGCACCGGGTCTTCCCCAGCAACGACCACCCCGCCGACAAGGCGTACTTCACCTTCCGCGTCACCGCGCCGAACGACCTGACCGTCGTCGCCAACGGCATCCCCACCGGCCGCAGCCGCAACGGCGACAGCACCACCTGGACCTACCGCACCGAGCACCCCATGGCGACCGAACTGGCCCAGGTCAGCATCGGAGGCTCGACCGTCGTGCGGCGGACCGGACCGCACGGACTGCCCGTGCGCGACGTCGTGCCGACCGCCGACCGGGACCGCGTGGAAACCTGGCTGAAGAGGACCCCCGCCCAGCTGGAGTGGATGGAGAAGCAGGTCGGCCCGTACCCCTTCGAGAACTACGGAATCCTCGTCGCCGACACCGAGACCGGGTTCGAGCTGGAGACCCAGACCCTGTCCCTCTTCGAGAAGCGCCTGTTCACCGATACGCGCTTCCCCGCGTGGTACGTCGAGTCGGTCATGGTCCACGAATTGGCCCACCAGTGGTTCGGCGACAGCGTCTCCCCGCAGTCCTGGTCCGACCTCTGGCTGAACGAGGGGCACGCCACCTGGTACGAGGCGCGGTACACCGAGGACCACATGGACGCCCCGCTGGAGGCACGTATGCGGAACGCCTACATCCGCTCGGACACCTGGCGCGCCGCCGGAGGGCCTCCCGCCCGGCCCGCGGCCCCGAAGCCCGGCCAGAAGATCAGCCTGTTCCGGCCCGTCGTCTACGACGGCAGCGCCCTCGTCCTGTACGCGCTGCGCCAGGAGATCGGCCGCGACGCCTTCGACCGGCTGGAACGGCTCTGGGTCCACAAGCACCGGGACTCCAACGCGGACACGGCCGACTTCGTCCGGCTCGCCTCGCAGGTGGCGGGACGCGATCTGACCTCCTTCTTCGACGGCTGGCTGTACGGGACGAAGACACCGCCCATGCCGGGGCACCCGGACTGGCGGAGCACCGCGCCGGCCGCCTCGTAAACCGGGGTGACGCCCCGCGCCCGCCGTGCCACTATCGACGGGTCGCCGAGGCGGCCGGAGCGGAGGATCTCCCCCTCGGGAATCTTCCGCACAGGTCACGCGTTGTGACTGATGCACCCACTTCTATCGACGTAAGGATCCAATGACCTCCTCTTCCCTTCCCCAGGACGCGCACAACGCGCAGAGTGCCACGGAGAACGCGACCGAGAGCCTCACCGAGGGCCTGCGGGCCGACGCCCTGATGGAAGAGGACGTCGCCTGGAGCTTCGAGATCGACGGAGAGCGGGACGGCGAGCAGCTGGACCGCTCGGAGCGTGCCGCGCTGCGACGCGTGGCCGGCCTCTCCACCGAGCTGGAGGACGTCACCGAGGTCGAGTACCGGCAGCTGCGCCTGGAGCGCGTGGTGCTCGTCGGTGTCTGGACCTCGGGCACCGTGCAGGACGCGGAGAATTCGCTCGCCGAGCTGGCGGCCCTGGCCGAGACGGCGGGCGCGCTGGTGCTCGACGCCGTCTTCCAGCGCCGTGACAAGCCCGACCCGGCCACGTACATCGGTTCCGGCAAGGCACTCCAACTGCGTGACCTCGTCGTCGAGACCGGGGCCGACACCGTCGTCTGCGACGGTGAGCTGTCCCCGGGCCAGCTGATCCACCTCGAAGACGTCGTCAAGGTCAAGGTGGTCGACCGGACCGCCCTGATCCTCGACATCTTCGCCCAGCACGCCAAGTCCCGAGAGGGCAAGGCGCAGGTCTCCCTGGCGCAGATGCAGTACATGCTGCCCAGGCTCCGTGGCTGGGGTCAGTCGCTGTCCCGTCAGATGGGTGGTGGCGGTACCAGCGGCGGTGGAGGCATGGCGACTCGTGGTCCCGGTGAGACCAAGATCGAGACCGACCGGCGCCGTATCCGCGAGAAGATGGCGAAGATGCGCCGGGAGATCGCGGAGATGAAGACCGGCCGCGACCTCAAGCGCCAGGAACGCCGGCGCAACAAGGTGCCCTCGGTCGCCATCGCCGGCTATACCAACGCCGGCAAGTCCTCGCTGCTCAACCGCCTGACCGGGGCGGGAGTGCTGGTGGAGAACGCCCTGTTCGCCACCCTCGACCCGACCGTGCGCCGGGCCGAGACGCCGAGCGGCCGGGTCTACACGCTCGCCGACACCGTCGGGTTCGTTCGGCATCTGCCGCACCACCTGGTCGAGGCGTTCCGCTCCACCATGGAGGAGGTCGGCGACTCCGACCTCATCCTGCACGTGGTGGACGGCGCGCACCCGGTGCCGGAGGAGCAGCTCGCCGCGGTGCGCGAGGTGATCCGCGAGGTCGGCGCGACGGACGTGCCCGAGATCGTCGTGATCAACAAGGCGGATGCGGCGGACCCGCTGGTCCTCCAGCGCCTCCTGCGCAACGAGAAGCACGCCATCGCGGTCTCCGCCCGCACCGGAGCCGGCATCGACGAGCTGCTCGCGCTGATCGACAGCGAGCTGCCCCGTCCGTCGGTCGCGGTCGAGGCACTCGTGCCGTACACCCAGGGCGGACTCGTCTCCCGGGTGCACGCCGAGGGCGAAGTGGTCTCCGAGGAGCACACCTCGGAGGGCACGCTGATCAAGGCCCGGGTCAACGAGGAGCTGGCCGCGGAGCTCGCCTCGTTCATCCCCGCCGTGCACTGAGCCGTACCGCCGTACCGCACCCGGAACGACCCGAAGGCCCGTCCCCTTGCGAGGGGACGGGCCTTCCGGCCTTCGTACGGGCGGGTGCCGCTACTGGGCGCCGTACTTCTCGCTCATCATCGTGAAGATCTGCTCGGCGCCCTCGCCGAGGTGCGGTCCGGCCAGCCAGCCCGACGTCGCCGGGCCGATGGACGTGTTGGAGACCAGCGCGAGCTTCCCGTCACTTCCCTCGCTGAACCATCCGCCACCGGACGAACCACCGGTCATCGAGCAGCCGATGCGGTACATCGTGGGTGTGGCGGGGCTGATCGAGAGCCGGCCAGGACGGTCGACGCACTTGTGCATGATCAGACCGTCGTACGGCGGGGCCGCCGGGTAACCCCAAGCGCCCATCATGCCGATCTGCGAGACCTCGGGGGCGTCGAAGTTCACCGCGAGGGCGTTGCCCACGGTCTCTTCGAGGGACTTGGTGCCGTGCTCCGGCTTCACGTGCAGCACCGCGTAGTCGTACGGGGCGCCCTCGCCGCCGGTGGGCCCGCCGTCCTTGATCCACTCACCGGAGGTGCTGGCCCAGTCCGCCCAGTACGCGCCGTACGGGGCGATCTCCTGCGGCTGCGCGTTCTCCAGCGCCGCGGCGCTCTTGCCCTGGTCGTTGTACGCGGGCACGAAGACGATGTTGCGGTACCAGCCGCCGGCGGATCCGGCGTGCACACAGTGGCCGGCGGTCCACACCAGGTTGGACTTCCCCGGGTGCTTCGGGTCCTTGACGACCGTTCCCGAGCAGACCATGTGGCCCTTGGGGGAGTCGAAGAAGACCTTCCCGACCGGGGCCGCGTAGTCGTGGTACGGCGTCTTCTCGCGCTCGGCGGTGACCGGCTCGGGCTCCGGGTCGGTGACGCCCTGGTCGCCGGAGAAGTCACCGGCGGACATGGTCTTGGCTGGGTCCTTCGCCGACTTCATCCGGTCCGGCTTCCACAGCCCCTCGATGACCGGGTTGACGAAGTCCTTGGCCTCACGCAGCCACTTGTCCTTGTCCCAGTTCTTCCACTCGCCGTCGCGCCACTTGTCCGGGTCGATCCCGTGCTTCTTGAGAGTGTCGGCCAGACCGGCGGGAAGGCCGCTGCCCTTGTCCGTGCCACCGGTGGCCGAGGCGGTGGCGGCCGGCTTGTCGGCGCCCTCGTCCTCGGTGGGGCCGCAGGCCGTGGCTGTCAGCGCGAGCGCGGCGACCAGACCGGTCGCGGCGAGCAGCGGACGTATGGATCGCATGAAAAGAATTCCCCCTGAAATCTGCACACTTGCTGTCTGCGTGCCAGGGGCCTCCGGAGCGGACTCTCCCGCTCCGGAGGCCCCTGGGCTTCCGTCGTACACGCCCGTGCGGGCGCGGTCCTGCTTGTTACTTGTCCGCGTACTTGTCGCTGACCGCGTCGTAGACGCCCTTGGCCTCCGGGCCGAGGCGCGGTCCGGCGAGCCAGCCGGCCGTCACCGGGCCGATGGAGGTGTTCGAGACCAGCGCGGGCTTGCCGTCCTGGCCCTTGGCCACCCAGCCGCCGCCGGAGGAACCGCCGGTCATCGAGCAGCCGATGCGGTACATCGTCGGGTCGTCCTGCGCGAGCGACAGACGGCCCGGCTTGTCCGTGCACCGGAACATCTTCTGGCCGTCGTACGGCGCCGCGGCCGGGAAGCCGGTGGCCGTCATGTCGGTGATCTTGGGCACCGCCGGGGCGTTGAACTCGACCGGCAGGGCGGAACCGACCGTCTCCTCCAGGGACTTGCCGCCCGAGCCCTCCTCGGGCGTGACGTGCAGCACGGCGAAGTCGTACGGGGCGCCGAGGCCGCCGACCGAGGCGCCCTGGTCGATCCACTGCTGGGAGGTCTGCGCCCAGGTGCCCCACCAGATGCCGTAGGGGGCGACCTTCTCCTTCGGCGGGTTGTTCCGCAGCTCGGCCGTCGACAGACCGCTGTTGTTGTACGAGGGGACGAAGGCGATGTTGCGGTACCAGCCGCCCTTCTTGCCCGCGTGCACACAGTGGCCGGCGGTCCACACCATGTTGGACTTGCCGGGGTGCGCCGGGTCCTTCACCACGGTCGCCGAGCAGACCATCGAGCCCTCGGGGCCGTCGAAGAACAGCTTGCCCGACTCCGGCGCGTTGGCGTGGTACTGCGTCTGCACGCCCGCGGCCCGGACCGGAGCGGGCGTCGGGTCCGTCACGCCCTCGTCGCCCGAGATGTCGTTGTCGACCGGCTTCTCCGGCGGCTTGTCGGCGTCCTGCATGCGGTCCGGGTCCCAGAGGCCCGCGATGATCGGGTTGATGTAGTCCTGGGCCTCACGCAGCCACTTGTCCTTGTCCCAGTTCTTCCACTCGCCACCCTTCCACTTGTCGATGTCGATCCCGTGTGCCTTGAGCCGGTCCTTCAGATCGTCGGGGATGGCGATCTTGCCGTCCGACGTCGCACCGGCCGAGGCGCTGCTGGCCGGCTCGGACTTCGCGTCGTCCTCGGTCGGCCCGCAGGCGGTGGCCGTGAGCGCGAGGACGGCGGTGACCGCAGCGGTGACGAGCACAGGGGAGGAGGCGCGACGCGCACTCCTGCCCCGGCGTGTGGTGGTTCCTGGTCGAACGAGACGCATCTGCTGATCCCCCTGGGACTTCGTAACTCAACGCTTTCGTACTGCACTTGTGTCCGGCGCGCCGCAAGGTCCGCCGAACGGGCAGGGAGCAGCGCGGTCTTCGGGACGTGCCCGAGCCCGGCGCGGCCCCCACTATGCCGGTGCCGCTGTCGGCGGTGCGCGGCAGGGTTGCGCTCCGCAAGGATCTTCGGATTTACCCGTGATCCTTCGCCCCCTCGGTCGTTGGTACGCGTGGGGGGCACGGAGACAGCGTTCACCCTCGCAGGCCGTCCTTGCGGAATCGTACTGACGTGCAACGCAACTGTTACAGCGGGAGGATCAAGAGCCGTGGCCGTGACCGAACCAGCTCCGGCGCCACCCCTGGCCGCCCACGAAGGCATCCTGCGCCGCCAGTCGCTGCGTGAATCGGCCGCCCGCACCTACGCCAGGTCGCTGCCGATCGTGCCGGTGCGGGCCCGAGGGCTGACCATCGAGGGCGCGGACGGGCGGCGCTATCTCGACTGCCTGTCCGGAGCGGGGACGCTGGCGCTCGGCCACAACCACCCCGTCGTCCTGGAGGCGATCAAGAGGGTCCTCGACTCGGGCGCCCCGCTGCACGTGCTGGATCTGGCCACCCCGGTGAAGGACGCGTTCGTCACCGAGCTGTTCAGCACGCTGCCCCGGCAGTTCGCCGACAACGCCCGGGTCCAGTTCTGCGGACCTGCCGGTACGGACGCGGTCGAGGCGGCGTTCAAGCTGGTCCGCGCCGCCACCGGCCGCAGCGGCCTGCTGGCCTTCACCGGCGCCTACCACGGCATGACGGCGGGCGCCCTCGCGGCTTCGGGCGGCGCCGAGGACGTACGGGTGACCAGGCTGCCCTTCCCGCAGGACTACCGCTGCCCCTTCGGGATCGGCGGCGAGGCCGGTGCGCGGACCGCCGCCCACTGGACCGAGAACCTGCTGGACGACCCCAAGAGCGGTACGCCCGCCCCCGCCGGGATGATCCTCGAACCGGTCCAGGGCGAGGGCGGGGTCAACCCCGCGCCCGACGGCTGGATGCGCCGGATGCGCGAGATCACCGAGACCAGGTCCATCCCGCTGATCGCCGACGAGGTCCAGACCGGCGTCGGCCGGACCGGCGCCTTCTGGGCCGTCGAGCACAGCGGCATCGTGCCCGACGTCATGGTGCTGTCGAAGGCCATCGGCGGCTCCCTCCCGCTCGCCGTGATCGTCTACCGCTCGGAGCTCG
Organism: Streptomyces sp. NPDC097595; assembly: GCF_044761525.1. Taxonomy (NCBI): domain Bacteria; kingdom Bacillati; phylum Actinomycetota; class Actinomycetes; order Kitasatosporales; family Streptomycetaceae; genus Streptomyces; species Streptomyces sp. NPDC097595. The sequence goes on from NZ_JBIWCN010000016.1 coordinate 36,565, forward strand.
ACACCTGGCAGCCCGGCGCCCACGCCGGTACCTTCCGCGGCAACCAGCTCGCCATGGCGGCCGGCACGGCAACGCTCGCATACGTCCGCGAGAACGGCCTCGCCGAACGGGCCGGCGTCCTCGGCGGCCGCATGCTGGCGAGCCTCAGGTCGCTCGCCGCCGACCATCCGTGCGTCGGCGACGTCCGGGGGAGGGGCCTGATGATCGGCGTCGAGATCGTGGACCCCGAAGCCCGCCCGCAGGGCACCGGCACCGAACCGCCCCCGGACCCGGTCCTCGCCGCCGCCGTCCAGCAGGAGTGCCTGAGCCGCGGACTCATCGTCGAACTCGGCGGCCGGTACTCCACCGTCGTACGCCTGCTGCCGCCCCTCACGCTCACCGACGAACAGGCGACAGCGGTGGTCGACCGCCTCGCCGACGCCCTGGCAGCGGCGGAGCGCTCACCGCACCGCCGCCTGCCGACCGGATCGCTCCGCTGACCACGGACACCAGCACAGGAAGACCGCCGTGAACCCCACCCCCGCGCCCGAGGCCGACGGCCCTCCCCCCAGCCACCTCCCCGAGTCGGACGCCCCCGGCGGGCTCGCCGTCGAGGCGACGACCGTGCCGCGCCAGAAGGAGACCCCGCACGACCTGTGGCACGCGTCGCGGCCCGCTTCCCCGCCGCACACCGCCGTACACCAGGAGGACCCGGCGGCAGCCGCCCCGGACGACCCGGCCGCCGACCCCCTCGACCATCCCGACCCGCTCCGCGCCGCCGACGCGGCCGGCATCGAGAACCTGCTGCGCTGCTGGGTCCGCGAGAACGACCTCCCCCAGCCGGCCGGGGAGACCCTGCGCGTCCCGCTCCCGGCGAGCGGCACCGCCCTGCTCGTCCCCGTCCGCCACTGGTCCGCCACCGGCTGGCACCGCTTCGGGCCCCCCGCCCTGGAGCATGCACCGGCCGCCGCGCCCACCGCCGACGCGGTCACCGTGGCCGCCCTGCTCGGCCGGGAGGCCGGCCACCACGACGGCGCCGACATGGCCGGCCGGGTCGCCGACTCGGTGCGGCGCACCGCCGCGTTCATCGAGGAGCGGCGCCGCCGCCCCGCCGCGCCCGACGAGGCGGACCTCTTCCTCACCGCGGAGCAGTCACTCCTCCTCGGCCACCCCCTGCACCCTTCGCCCAAGAGCAGGGAAGGGCTCACCGACGCCGAGGCGCGCCTCTACTCACCCGAGCTCCACGGCTCCTTCCCGCTCCACTGGATGGCCGCCGACCGCTCCGTGCTGGCCACCGACTCCGCGTGGACCGACCAAGGGCGCCCCGTCCCCGCCGCCGACCTCGTCGCCCGGCACGCCCCGGGCCTGGCCTTCCCCGACCACACCGCGCCCCTGCCCCTCCACCCCTGGCAGGCCCGCGAGCTGCGGAGCAGGCCCGAGGTCGCCGCCCTGCTCGACGCCGGCCTCCTGCACGACCTCGGTCCGTACGGCGCCCCCTGGCACCCCACCTCGTCGGTGCGCACCGTGCACCGGCCGGGGACCGACCTGATGCTGAAGCTCTCCCTCGGCGTCCGGATCACCAACTCCCGCCGGGAGAACCTCCGCAAGGAGCTCCACCGGGGCGTCGAGGTCCACCGGCTGCTCCGTACCGGACTCGCCCGCGAATGGCACGCGGCGCACCCCGGCTTCGACATCGTGCGCGACCCCGCCTGGCTCGCCGTGGACACCCCGGACGGCGCGCCCGTGCACGGCCTCGACGTCATGCTCCGGCACAACCCCTTCAGCCGGTACGACGACGCCGTCTGCATCGCCGGGCTCACCGCTCCACGCCCCTGGCCCGGCCGGACGGGGCTGCACTCGCGCCTCGCCGACGTGGTCCACCGCCTCGCCGCGGCCACCGCGCGGACGACGACCGCGGTGGCCGCCGAGTGGTTCCTCCGCTACCTGGAGCGCGTCGTCCACCCGGTGCTCTGGCTCGACGCCCACGCCGGGGTCGCGCTCGAAGCCCACCAGCAGAACACCCTCGTACTGCTGGACGCGGACGGCTGGCCCACCGGCGGCCGTTACCGTGACAATCAGGGCTACTACTTCCGGGAATCGCACCGCACCGCGCTCGACCACAGGCTCCCCGGCATCGGATCGGTCAGCGACACCTTCGTCTCCGACGCCGTCACCGACGAACGCTTCGCCTATTACCTCGGCATCAACAACGTATTCGGACTGATCGGGGCGTTCGGCTCCCAGGGGCTCGCCGACGAGCAGATGCTCATCGACTGCTTCCGGCGCTTCCTGAAGTCGGCGTGCGAACTGGGCTCGCCGTTCCCCGTCCACCTGCTTGAAAACCCGCGCCTGCGCTGCAAGGCCAACATGCTGACCCGCCTGCACGGCCTTGACGAACTGGTCGGCCCCGTCGACACCCAGTCCGTCTACGTCACCATCACGAACCCCCTGCACGGCTGAGAGCCGGGCCCGAAGGGCCGATCGCCGAGGGCGCCGCCGAGAGCATCGCCGCGAGTTGAGAGAGGAGCGCCATCCGTGTCTCCCCCCGACGCGCCCGCCGGTCCCGGCCTCCGGGCGGACCTGGCCCCCGTCCCCACACCGGCCGGGGAGTTCCAGCTCGTCCCCGTCCGCCCGGAGCGCGATCTTCCGACCCTCACCCGCTGGATGAACGACCCCGTCGTCGCCGCCTTCTGGGAGCTGGCCGGCGACGAGAGCGTCACCGCCCGGCACCTCGCCCCCCAGCTCGCCGTCGACAGCCACAGCACCCCGTACCTCGGGGTGCTGTCGGGCATGCCCATGAGCTACTGGGAGCTGTACCGCGCCGACCTCGACCCGCTCGCCCGTCACTACCCGGCGCGGCCGTACGACATGGGCGTCCACCTGCTCATCGGTGAGGGGCGCCACCGGGGCCGGGGCACCGGCACGACGCTGCTGCGTGCCGTGGCCGGCCTGGTGCTCGACCACGTCCCCCTCTGCACACGGGTCGTTGCCGAGCCCGACGTCCGTAACGCCCCGTCCGTCTCCGCGTTCCGCAGCGCCGGATTCCGCCCCTCCGCCGAGATCGAACTCCCGGAGAAGCGGGCCGCGCTGATGGTCCGCGACCGAGCCCACCGCACCCGGCCATGAACGCATCCCCGACCTGTCCGCACCGCTCGAACCCCATCGGTTCCCACCCGAGGAGTCCCCGTGCCCACATACCCCGCGCACCACGACGCAACGGAGCCGCCCGCACCGCTCACCACCCCGGAGCTCAACCGGGACGCCTGGGACCGGGCCGCCTCCCGGATGCTCGCGAAGATGCTCGGTGAATTCGCCTACGAGGAAGTCATCGAGCCGGCTCCGCGAACCGCCGGCGGCAGCACGTACACCCTCCCGCTCGACGACGGCGGCAGCCTCTCCTTCACCGCCCGGCGCGGTGTGTACGGGAGCTGGCGCGTCGACCCCGCATCGATCCGCGCGGAAGGCCCCGACCCCGCGACGGGCAGCGTGCCCTTCCGCGATCCGCTGCTGTTCGTGACGCGGGCCCGCCGCCTCCTCGGCCTCGACGGCGCCACGCTCGGCCACCTCCTCCGCGAGCTGACGACCACGCTCGCCGCGGACGCCCGCCTCGACCACACCGCGCTCACCGCCGCCGAGCTCGCCGGACTCGGCTACGCGGAGCTGGAGGGCCACCAGACCGGGCACCCCTGGATCGTCGCCAACAAGGGACGGCTCGGCTTCTCCGCCACCGACGCCGCCCGCTACACCCCCGAGGCCCGCGAGCCCGTCCGGCTGCCCTGGCTCGCCGTCTCCCACCGGATCGCCGAGTACCGGGGCGTCCCCGCCCTTTCCACCCCGGACGAGCTCTACACCCAGGAGCTCGACCCGTCCGTCCGCGCGTCCTTCGCCGACAGCCTGCGCGCCCGCGACCTGGACCCGGACGGCTATCACTACCTGCCGGTCCACCCCTGGCAGTGGGACGAGTGGATCGTGCCCCTGTTCGCACCGGCCATCGCCGCCGGCGACATCGTGCCGCTGCCCGCCGACCCGGACGTACGGCTGCCGCAGCAGTCCATCCGTACCTTCGCCAACCTCGCACGGCCCGACCGGCACACGGTCAAGCTGCCGCTGTCGGTCCTCAACACCCTGGTCTGGCGCGGGCTGCCCACCGAGCGCACCATCGCCGCGCCCGCCGTCACCGGCTGGGTGCTGGGGCTGCGCGACAACGACCCGTTCCTGCGCGACACCTGCGGCGTGATCCTCCTCGGCGAGGTCGCCTCGGTCACCGTCGAGCACCCGCTGTACGACCACCTCCCCGAGGCGCCGTACCAGTTCAAGGAGATCCTCGGGGCGATCTGGCGCGAGCCGCTGCCGCCGCGCCTGGCACCGGGGGAGCGGGCCCGTACCCTCGCCTCCCTGCTCCACACCGACCCGGAGGGGCGCGCCTTCACCGCCGAGCTGGTCGAACGCTCCGGACTGGCGCCCACCGTCTGGCTGACCCGGCTCTTCGCCGCCCTGCTGCCGCCGCTGCTGCACTTCCTCTACCGCTACGGCACCGTCTTCTCCCCGCACGGCGAGAACGCGATCGTGGTCTTCGACGGGCAGGACGTGCCCGTGCGCCTCGCGATCAAGGATTTCGTGGACGACGTCAACGTGAGCGCGCAGCCGCTGCCCGAGCACGACACCATGCCGGCGGACGTGCGCCGCGTCCTGCTGACCGAGGAACCGGCCTTCCTCACCCAGTTCATCCACTCCGGGCTCTTCACCGGGGTCTTCAGGTTTCTCTCCCCGCTCTGCGAGGAACAGCTCGGCGTCCCCGAGGGCGAATTCTGGTCACTCGTCCGGGCGGAGATTTTGCGCCACCACGCCCGCTTCCCCGAGCTGAAGGAGCGGTTCGAGATGTTCGACATGCTCACCCCGCGCATCGACCGCCTCTGTCTGAACCGGAATCGCCTGCATCTGGACGGCTACCGCGACCGGCCCGTACGCCCGCACGCGGCGGTGCACGGCAGTGTGGCCAACCCGCTCCACCTCTCCGAGTGAGGCCGGGAGTGCCCGTCGATGTCAGTGGAGCCCCGTAGGCTGGCCGGGCTATGACGAAGCCATCCCTCCCCGAGCTCCTGAACGCCGCCGTGACCGCCGTCGGCGGTACGGAGAGGCCCGGCCAGGCCGCCATGGCCACCGCCGTCGCCGAGGCCGTAGACGACCAATCCCACCTGCTCGTCCAGGCCGGCACGGGGACGGGCAAGTCGCTCGGCTACCTGGTGCCGGCCCTGGCGCACGGCGAGCGCGTCGTCGTGGCCACGGCGACGCTGGCCCTCCAGCGCCAGCTCGTGGAACGCGATCTGCCGCGTACGGTCGACGCGCTGCATCCGCTGCTGCGCCGCCGCCCCCAGTTCGCCATGCTCAAGGGCCGGTCGAACTACCTCTGCCTGCACCGGCTCCACGAGGGCGTGCCGCAGGACGAGGAGGAGGGCCTGTTCGACCAGTTCGAGGCGGCGGCGCCGTCCAGCAAGCTCGGTCAGGACCTGCTGCGCATGCGCGACTGGGCCGACGAGACGGAGACCGGCGACCGGGACGACCTCACGCCCGGCGTCTCGGACCGGGCCTGGGCGCAGATCTCGGTCTCCTCGCGGGAGTGCCTGGGCGCGAGCAAATGCGCGTACGGGGCGGAGTGCTTCGCCGAGCAGGCCAGGGAGCGGGCCAAGCTCGCCGATGTGGTGGTCACCAACCACGCGCTCCTCGCGATCGACGCCATCGAGGGCGCCCCGGTCCTCCCGCAGCACGAGGTGCTGATCGTGGACGAGGCCCACGAGCTGGTCTCCCGGGTCACCGGTGTGGCCACCGGCGAGCTCACCCCCGGCCAGGTCAACCGCGCGGTGCGCCGTGCCGCGAAGCTGGTCAACGAGAAGGCGGCCGACGCGCTGCAGACCGCCTCCGAGGGCTTCGAGCGGGTCATGGAGCTGGCGCTCCCCGGCCGCCTGGAGGAGGTGCCGGAGGACCTGGGGTACGCGCTGATGGCCCTGCGGGACGCCGCGCGCACGGTGATCTCGGCGATCGGCGCCACGCGGGACAAGTCCGTCCAGGACGAGGACGCCGTCCGCAAGCAGGCGCTGGCCTCGGTGGAGTCCGTCCACGCCGTCGCCGAGCGCATCACGGAGGGCTCCGAGTACGACGTCGTCTGGTACGAGCGCCATGACCGGTTCGGGGCCTCGGTGCGGGTCGCCCCGCTCTCCGTCTCCGGGCTGCTGCGCGAGAAGCTGTTCGCCGAGCGCTCCGTCGTGCTCACCTCCGCCACGCTCAAGCTGGGCGGCGACTTCAACGGCGTGGGCGCCTCCCTGGGCCTCGCCCCGGAGGGCACGGCGGGCGAGGACGTCCCGCAGTGGAAGGGCCTCGACGTCGGCTCCCCGTTCGACTACCCGAAGCAGGGCATCCTGTACGTCGCGCGGCATCTGGCGACCCCCGGCCGCGAGGGTTCCCGCACGGACATGCTGGACGAGCTGTCCGAGCTCATCGAGGCGGCCGGCGGGCGCACGCTGGGGCTGTTCTCCTCCATGCGGGCGGCCAAGGCGGCGGCCGAGGAGCTGCGCGAGCGGCTGGACAAGCCGATTCTGCTCCAGGGCGAGGAGACCCTGGGCGAGCTGATCAAGAATTTCGCCGCCGACCCGGAGACCTGCCTCTTCGGCACCCTGTCGCTGTGGCAGGGCGTGGACGTCCCGGGGGCGAGCTGTCAGCTGGTGGTCATGGACAGGATTCCGTTCCCCCGGCCCGACGACCCGCTGATGAGCGCGCGCCAGAAGGCGGTCGAGGAGGCCGGGGGCAACGGCTTCATGGCGGTGGCGGCCACGCATGCCGCGCTGCTGATGGCTCAGGGCGCCGGCCGTCTCGTACGGGCCACGGGGGACAAGGGGGTCGTCGCGGTGCTCGACCCGCGCCTGGCCAACGCGCGCTACGGCAGCTATCTGCGGGCCTCGCTCCCCGATTTCTGGTACACCACCGACCGTAACCAGGCCCGCCGCTCGCTCGCCGCGATCGACGCGGCGGCCAAGGCGGACGGGCGATAGCCTCTCGGGGGCGTACGGACACGTACACGAAAAGGGGCCCCGGGTCCGGCGCGAAGCCGGACCCGGGGCCCCTTCTCCCAGAGAGCGTGAGGTGCGGGTCTCAGACCCTGCGCAGCACCGCGACGACCTTGCCGAGGATCGTCGCCTCGTCGCCGGGGATCGGCTGGTACGCGGCGTTGTGCGGGAGCAGCCAGACATGGCCGTCCTCGCGCTTGAAGCGTTTCACCGTGGCCTCGCCGTCCAGCATCGCGGCCACGATGTCGCCGTTCTCCGCGACGGGCTGGCGGCGCACGGTGACCCAGTCGCCGTCACAGATCGCCGCCTCGATCATCGAGTCACCGACGACCTTGAGGACGAAGAGCTCGCCGTCACCCACCAGCTGGCGGGGGAGCGGGAAGACGTCCTCGACGGACTCCTCGGCGAGGATCGGCCCACCGGCGGCGATCCGGCCCACCAGCGGCACGTACGAGGCGGCGGGCTTGCCCGTGGTGTCGGTCGGCTGCGTGCTCGGCTGGTCCGAGCCGCGTACCTCGTATGCCCGGGGGCGGTGCGGGTCGCGGCGCAGGAAGCCCTTGCGCTCCAGCGCCATCAGCTGATGGGCGACGGAGGAGGTGCTGGAGAGGCCCACCGCCTGACCGATCTCCCGCATCGACGGCGGATAGCCGCGCCGCTGCACGGAATCCCGGATGACCTCGATCACCCGCCGCTGCCGGTCCGTGAGCCCCGAGCTGTCCGCCCGGATTCCGGGAGGTCGTCCGGGAAGCGAGCGCGCTGGGCGCCCGGGCTCCGGGCCCTCCGTGTTCGTGACTGAGTCATTCATGGCATGCACCGGCTCGAGTCGGCTCTGGGAGCGGTCCTGGGCAGTGATGATGGCACTGTCTGCGGTGGTGGTCACGTCGGCGGCCCCTCTCGAATGGTCTCCCTGGCTGCACAACGGTAGTAGCTTTCGAAAGGTTGCGCCAAACACACGTTCGAGTGAAAAACGAATAAAAGACTGTCGGGGCTTCACCGCCGGGTGTATGAGGCTGCCTACAGTGCGCGACGAGCGGGTGCCCTCGGGGGTGGCGCCGCTCGCCCCGGCGGTCCTCGCGGCCGCCACTGGACCGTAACGCGGCGCCCCGTGCGGGGCCGTCGTGGGGTGGTTGCCCGGTCGTCCGCCGTCCGGGCGCTTCCCGTACCCTCTTGGTCGGCCTTACGCTGCCTTCCGGCCGCCCTCCGGCGCGACACGCGCGTAGGGCCGATTGCGCGGCCGGACCCAAGATCTAGTGGTTGGATACTTCCGACCGCCCCGAATGTAGTGGTCCCCCGTCTATCGGGGGTGCGGTCATCGCCTATGCTTGAGACCGCTTCGAGGGCCCTGACGGGGCCTGAAGAGGCTATTCAGTCGTGCTGTGAAGGAGGGTTGGGAGCCATGCACTGCCCCTTCTGCAGGCACCCCGACAGCCGGGTCGTCGACAGTCGCACCACCGACGACGGGACCTCGATCCGCCGGCGCCGCCAGTGTCCCGACTGCTCCCGCCGCTTCACCACGGTGGAGACCTGTTCACTCATGGTGGTCAAGCGCAGCGGGGTCACCGAGCCCTTCAGCCGCACCAAGGTCATCTCGGGTGTGCGCAAGGCGTGTCAGGGGCGGCCCGTCACCGAGGACGCCCTCGCCAAGCTCGGCCAGCGGGTCGAGGAGGCGGTGCGCGCGACCGGCAGCGCCGAGCTGACCACTCACGACGTGGGCCTGGCCATCCTCGGCCCCCTGCAGGAACTCGACCTCGTCGCCTACCTGCGCTTCGCGTCCGTGTACCGGGCGTTCGACAGCCTCGAAGACTTCGAGGCCGCCATCACGGAACTCCGTGAGCGGCGGCCCCGCGCGGAATCATGCGGGAGTGGCGAGACCCTTGAGGTCCCCGCCCCCGCCGTCGCCGCCGACTGAGCGGCAGCCGCCGACCGCGCCGATCCGGGGATCGCGCGGGCCGGCACCTGGACCTTGCTCCGGGCGACGTATGACGAATGCGGCGGCCGAAGCATCAGACACACACTGTGCCCGGGGAAGTTCTCGGCACTTCAGGGCGTTTTTGCCCACATATGGGAGGCGGCATGACAGAGACGGCGAGCGGCCCGGCACGAGGTTCCCGCAACAAGGGGACCAAGTCGACTGCGTCCAAGCAGGGCCTGCGTATCGAGCGCATCCACACCACCCCCGGCGTGCATCCGTACGACGAGGTGACTTGGGAGCGCCGTGACGTCGTCATGACCAACTGGCGCGACGGCTCGATCAACTTCGAGCAGCGTGGCGTCGAGTTCCCCGACTTCTGGTCGGTGAACGCGGTCAACATCGTCACCAGTAAGTACTTCCGGGGCGCCGTGGGCACCCCGCAGCGCGAGACCGGTCTGCGGCAGCTGATCGACCGGATCGTCAAGACGTACCGGAAGGCCGGCGAGGACTACCAGTACTTCGCCTCCCCCGCCGACGCGGAGATCTTCGAGCACGAGCTGGCGTACGCCCTCCTGCACCAGATCTTCAGCTTCAACTCCCCGGTGTGGTTCAACGTCGGCACGCCGCAGCCGCAGCAGGTCTCCGCCTGCTTCATCCTCGCCGTCGACGACTCCATGGAGTCGATCCTCGACTGGTACAAGGAAGAGGGCATGATCTTCAAGGGCGGCTCCGGGGCCGGCCTGAACCTCTCCCGTATCCGTTCCTCCAAGGAACTCCTCTCCTCCGGCGGCAACGCCTCCGGTCCCGTCTCCTTCATGCGGGGCGCCGACGCCTCCGCCGGAACGATCAAGTCCGGTGGCGCCACCCGCCGTGCGGCCAAGATGGTCATCCTCGACGTCGACCACCCCGACATCGAGAACTTCATCGAGACCAAGGTGAAGGAGGAGGAGAAGATCCGCGCCCTGCGCGACGCGGGCTTCGACATGGACCTGGGCGGCGACGACATCACGTCCGTCCAGTACCAGAACGCCAACAACTCGGTCCGCGTGAACGACGAGTTCATGAAGGCCGTCGAGTCCGGCGGCAAGTTCGGGCTGCGCGCCCGGATGACCGGCGACGTCATCGAAGAGGTCGAGGCCAAGTCCCTCTTCCGCAAGATGGCCGAGGCCGCCTGGGCCTGCGCCGACCCGGGCATCCAGTACGACGACACGATCAACCACTGGCACACCTGCCCCGAGTCCGGCCGCATCAACGGCTCGAACCCGTGCAGCGAGTACATGCACCTGGACAACACCTCGTGCAACCTCGCCTCGCTGAACCTGATGAAGTTCCTCAAGGACGACGGCAAGGGCAAGCAGTCCTTCGAGTCCGAGCGCTTCGCCAAGGTCGTCGAGCTGGTCATCACCGCGATGGACATCTCCATCTGCTTCGCCGACTTCCCGACCGAGAAGATCGGCGAGAACACCCGCGCGTTCCGCCAGCTCGGCATCGGCTACGCCAACCTCGGCGCCCTGCTGATGGCGACCGGCCACGCGTACGACAGCGACGGCGGCCGCGCGCTCGCCGGCGCCATCACCTCGCTGATGACCGGCACCTCGTACAAGCGCTCCGCCGAGCTGGCCGCCGTCGTCGGCCCGTACGACGGCTACGCCCGCAACGCCGAGCCGCACCAGCGCGTCATGAAGCAGCACGCCGACGCCAACGCCGTGGCCGTGCACGCCGACGACCTGGACAACCCGATCTGGGCCGCCGCGACCGAGGCGTGGCAGGACGTGATCCGGCTCGGCGCGAAGAACGGTTTCCGTAACGCGCAGGCGTCGGTCATCGCGCCCACCGGCACCATCGGTCTCGCCATGTCCTGCGACACCACCGGTCTCGAGCCCGACCTCGCCCTGGTCAAGTTCAAGAAGCTCGTCGGCGGCGGCTCGATGCAGATCGTCAACGGCACCGTCCCGCAGGCCCTGCGCCGCCTGGGCTACCAGGAGGAGCAGATCGAGGCGATCGTCGCCCACATCGCCGAGCACGGCAATGTGATCGACGCCCCCGGCCTGAAGACCGAGCACTACGAGGTCTTCGACTGCGCGATGGGCGAGCGGTCCATCTCCGCGATGGGCCACGTGCGCATGATGGCGGCCATCCAGCCGTGGATCTCCGGCGCGCTCTCCAAGACGGTGAACCTGCCGGAGACGGCCACCGTCGAGGACGTCGAGGAGGTCTATTTCGAGGCGTGGAAGATGGGCGTCAAGGCGCTCGCGATCTACCGCGACAACTGCAAGGTCGGCCAGCCCCTCTCCGCCAAGACCAAGGAGAAGGAGAAGGAGGCCGTCACGGCCAAGGCCGAGGACACCATCCGCACCGCGGTCGAGAAGGTCGTCGAGTACCGCCCGGTCCGCAAGCGTCTGCCCAAGGGCCGGCCCGGCATCACCACCTCCTTCACGGTGGGCGGCGCCGAGGGTTACATGACGGCCAACTCCTACCCGGACGACGGCCTGGGCGAGGTCTTCCTGAAGATGTCCAAGCAGGGCTCGACCCTCGCGGGCATGATGGACGCCTTCTCCATCGCGGTCTCGGTCGGTCTGCAGTACGGCGTCCCGCTGGAGACGTACGTCTCGAAGTTCACCAACATGCGCTTCGAGCCGGCCGGCATGACGGACGACCCGGACGTGCGGATGGCGCAGTCGATCGTGGACTACATCTTCCGCCGCCTGGCGCTCGACTTCCTGCCCTTCGAGACCCGCTCGGCCCTCGGCATCCACTCCGCCGAGGAGCGTCAGCGCCACCTCGACACCGGTTCCTACGAGCCGACGTTCGAGGAGGAGCAGCTGGAGGCCGAGAGTCTGGCCCAGACCGCCCCCGTGCGGCAGCCGGAGCCGCTGAAGGCCGTGGCCCCGGTGCAGGAGGCCGGCACGCCGGCCCCGAAGACGGCGCACACCTCGGCCGAGCTGGTCGAGATGCAGCTCGGCATCAGCGCGGACGCCCCGCTCTGCTTCTCCTGCGGTACGAAGATGCAGCGCGCCGGCTCCTGCTACATCTGCGAGGGCTGCGGCTCCACCAGCGGTTGCAGCTGATCGTTGAACGGTGAGTGCGGGCAGGTCCTCCCCGGAGGCCCTGCCCGCACTGCTGTTACGTGGCGCCTAGGCGCCGAACGCACGGCCGCCCATCGCCGCCGCGAACTCCTCGGGGTCGCCGTCGAAGCCCCGGACGGTGCCGTGGAAGTGCCAGCCGCCGGACTCGTCCCGTACGAATTCGGCCACGACGGCCGCGGTGGCGCCCCGCACCGCGGAGAAGTCGTCCTCCGCGAGCGTCGTGTAGCCCTCGCGGACCTGGACCCCGGTGTGCTCTATGGCGCCGAACGTCTTGCGCCCGTCGCGCTGCTGGATGGCGACGCCGACGACGACCCGGGCATAGGCGTCGGACAGCCGGTTCAGTTCCAGCGTCATCACCTCGTCGTAGCCGAGGCCCTGACCCGTCCTGCTGTCCCGGTCGAGGGTGATCGTGCCGTCGGGCGCCCGGCTGTCGAAGTGGACGAGGTACGCGGGACTGCCGTACGGCTCGTCGGCGGGGTAGGTCGCCGCGATGATGTCGAGGTCGTTGGGAGCCTCGCCCTGGTCGCTGGGGTCCCACTTGATCCGCACCTCGACCTTGTCGAGATCCTTGTTGGGAGTGCTCATCGGACTTCCCTCCTGCGCGCGGGGACGACGCTCCGGTACCGTCCCCCGATCATGTCCGCAACGCGCCCCCGAACCAACCCGATTGGGGACGAGCGGCTGAAACGGGCCAGGATCGGGCGGGAGACGGCCGGTTCCGGTGGACTCCGTGGGAGCGTGACCCACGCCACGCCCGACCGCCGTACGATGGCGCCGTGCTGGTCAAGTGGATTCGCTGCAGTGTGTCGGACCGTCGGGGATTCGAACAGGGGCAGCGGAAGTGGGCGGGGCTGCTGGGTGAGCCGGGGTTCAGGGGGCAGGGCGGCGGCTGGAGCCGCGTCCGGCCGGAGGTGGCGCACGTCTTCGCCTTCTGGGAGAACCGGGTCTTCTACGACTCCTTCATGGCGCGCGGCCACGACGCACTGGCCGCGGCGCAGTCCGGCACGTACCAGGACCTCCAGGTCAAGCTCTTCGAGTACCGCTTCGACGTGAAGACCGGATTCGAGCCCCGCTTCACGGACGCGGATGTGCTCAGGGTGGCCCACAGCCGGGTTCACGAGGACCGGGTCGAACACTTCGCGCTGATGCAGCAGCGGGTGTGGAACCCGGCGATGGCGGGATCACCGGGGATGCTGCGGGGGGTCTTCGGCGAGGCGCCCGGGCACGAGTTCCTGGTCCTGTCGATGTGGCAGTCCAGCGCGGAACGCGGCAAATACCGGCCGGGCAGCGTGGACCGGCTCTCGCAGCGCGCGGGTACGGAGGAGGACGTGGCGGCACTCGCCGGCGACGTGGTGCAGCTTGAACCGTCCTGGACGGTGTGACGTACCCGAGCGGGGGTACGGCGGCGACATGCACCGACGATTTCCGGACAGGTGCTCGAACGGCGACGACTCGATCTAGTGTCGTCGTATGGCACGACCGCAACGAATCGTTCTTGTCCGCCACGGTGAGTCCGAGGGCAACGCCGACGACACCGTGTACGAGCGCGAACCCGACCACGCGCTGAGGCTCACCCCCACCGGGCTGCGCCAGGCCCACGAGACGGGGGAGCGATTGCGCGGGCTGTTCGGGGACGAGCGGGTCAGCGTGTACGTCTCTCCCTACCGGCGCACCCACGAGACGTTCGCATCCCTCGGCCTGGACGCCGGGCGGGTACGGGTCCGCGAGGAGCCCCGGCTGCGCGAGCAGGACTGGGGGAACTGGCAGGACCGCGACGACGTCAGGCTGCAGAAGGCCTACCGGGACGCCTACGGGCACTTCTTCTACCGCTTCGCGCAGGGCGAGTCCGGTGCGGATGTGTACGACCGGGTCGGCGCCTTCCTGGAGAGCCTGCACCGCAGCTTCGAGGCCCCGGACCACCCGCCGAACGTCCTGCTGGTCACCCACGGTCTGACCATGCGGCTCTTCTGCATGCGCTGGTTCCACTGGACCGTGGCCGAATTCGAGTCGCTTTCCAACCCCGGAAACGGGGAGTCGCGGACGCTGGTGCTCGGCAAGGACGGGCGGTACACGCTCGACCGGCCCTTCGCGCGCTGGCGTACTCCTGAGCCCTACGGCATCTCCGGATAGAGTGGAAGCGATGACCGAATCCGCTTCCGACCAGCGCCTCGAACGCACCCTGGCCAGCCTGCGCGGCCTGTCCGTGGGAGACGCCCTGGGCTCCCAGTTCTTCGTGCCCGCCAACTATCCGCTCCTGAAGGACCGAGCCCTCCCGGCCGGGCCCTGGCAGTGGACCGACGACACGGAGATGGCCTGCTCCGTCGTGGCCGTACTCCAGCAGCACGACCGCATCGACCAGGACGCCCTGGCCCGGTCCTTCGCGCACCACCACGACTTCGACCGGGGATACGGCCCGGCCGTGAACCGCATGCTGCGCCTGGTCCGCGAAGGCGGCGACTGGCGCGAGCTCGCCTCCTCCCTGTTCAACGGACAGGGCTCCTGGGGCAACGGCTCCTCGATGCGTATCGCGCCGCTCGGCGCCTGGTACGCGGACGACCCGGAGCAGGCCACGCACCAGGCGGAGATCTCCTCGTACACCACGCACCAGCACCGGGAGGCCGTCGTGGGCGCGATGGCCGTCGCGGCGGCCGCGGCTCTCGTCGCCTCACCGGCCGGGCCGCCCGCTCCGGAGGACCTGCTGGACGGTGTCGTCGCGCTCGTCCCGCGCAGCGCCGTCGGTGCAGGGCTGCGGCGGGCCCGGGACATGCTCGACTACAAGGACGCGGGCACCGTCGCGGCGGTCCTCGGCAACGGACGCCGCACCAGCGCGCACGACACCGTCCCCTTCGCCCTGTGGTCGGCGGCGCGGAGCCTCGGCGACTTCGAGGAGGCGTTCTGGGTGACGGCCCAGGCCGGCGGCGATGTCGACACCACCTGCGCCATCGTCGGCGGCGTGATCGCGGCAAGCACTGCGGGCGCCCCTCCCGCGCACTGGACGGCCCGGACGGAACCCCTGCCGGACTGGATGTCCCGCTAGCCGACGCGGCAGGTGCGGCCGCGCGGCGGACCGGCACTTCAAGTGTCACGGTCCTGCCACAGCACGCCCTCGCACGGCTGGCGGCCGTGACGCGGGGTTACTCTTTCGGCCACGCCGCCCTCGGTGATCATGACGACGGGTGCGCACCGAACGAGACGCCGGGGGGCCGCGCGCTGCCCAGGGCTCGCGTGAGCGGACCCCGGTGGGGAGGGGTCCCGTGTCCGAAACACCGCCAGATTCACCCCGGCCCGAGCCCGCGCCGGACAAGCCCACCTCACCCCGGCCTTCGCCGGACGAGGGCGTTCCCGGGGAGGCCGGCAGCGGGCAGGCCGAGCCGAAGCGGGGCGTTCCCGGGGAGGCCGGCAGCGGGCAGGGCGCGCCGGGAACTGCTGCCCCCGAGCAGGCCGGCAACGGGCAGGCCGCACCGAGTCTGGGCGTCCCCGGGCAGACCGGCAGCGGGCAGGCCGAGCCGAAGCAGGGTGTTCCTGGGGAGGCCGACAGCGCGCAGGCCGCGCCGAAGCAGGGTGTTCCCAGGGAGGCCGACAGCGGGCAGGCCAGCAGCAGGCAGACCGCGCCCGGAACCGCCGTCCCGGGGGCACGGGGCGAGCAGATATCCGTGCCGGCCGGCGCCTCCGCGGCCGGAGGCAGGGGCGAGGCGGGAGGCGGTACGGCGTCGATGCCCGAGCCACCCAAGATCCCCGCCTACGCGGCGCAGCGCCCCGGCGGACAGAGGCCGCCGAGCCCCTGGGGCCCGCCACAGCCCTCGGTCACGAAGCGGCTCCGAGCCGTGAAGCCCGGGCCCGTCCAGACCGGCACCCTCTGGGCCACCCTCGCGACGACCCTGCTCAGCATGGCTCTGCTGGGCGACGGCATCGGGCTGAACCTGCTCATCGTGGCGCTGCCCGCTTCCGCCGGCGCGTACATGTCCGCCAGGGCGGCAGGCCGCACGCTCCGCCCCTGGACCGCCGTGTGGGCGATCGGCGGGCTGGCGCTCCTGGTCGTCCCCGCGCTCCGGGACGCCGGCTGGCCGATCTTCCTCGCGATGGTCTCCGCGCTGGCACTCGGGTCGCTGGCGCTGCACGGCAGCCGAAGCTGGCTCGGCGTGTTCCTGGGTTCCCTGGGTGTGTTCACCTCCGTGTTCGAATCGTTGGGCTGGGGGGTCCGGGGTGTGCGCGAGCGCATGTCGGGGTCCCGGGGCCGGTTCGGTGTCGTGTTCCGGTCCGTGGCCGTGGCCATCGTCCTGGTCATCGTGTTCGGCGCGCTCTTCGCGAGTGCCGACGCCGCCTTCGCGGACCTGCTGGGCAACCTGACCCCGGACGTGTCGGTCGGTGACGGTCCATGGCGGATCTTCCTGGGCCTCCTCGGTCTGGTCGGTGCCCTCGCCGCTGCCTACACCGCAGCCGCTCCGGTCCGCTGGGACGGGGTGACCGTACGACCGGGCAAGGCGCGCGGGCGGTTGGAGTGGGCCCTTCCGCTGATCGTTCTGAACCTTCTCTTCGCTGCGTTCCTCACCATCCAGCTCACGGTGCTGCTCGGCGGATACGACAAGGTGATGGCCGAGACGGATCTCAGCTACTCCGAATACGCCCGCCAGGGCTTCTGGCAACTGCTCTGGGCCACGGTGCTCACGCTCGGCGTCATCGCGCTCGCGCTTCGCTGGGCCCCGCGCGGCGGCACCCGCGACCGCACTCTCGTCCGCTGTGTGCTCGGCACCCTGTGCTTCCTCACCCTCGTCGTGGTCGCCTCGGCCCTACGGCGTATGGACCTCTACGTCGACGCGTACGGCCTGACCAGGCTGCGGATCTCCGTCGCCGCCGTGGAACTCTGGCTCGGCGTGGTCCTCGTGCTGATCATGGCGGCCGGAGTGTTCGGCCCCCGCCTGCTGCCGCGTGCCGTCGCGGTCAGCGCGGCCGTCGGCGTACTGGCCTTCGGTCTCGTCTCGCCCGACGGGCTCATCGCCGAGCAGAACGTCCAGCGATACCGCAACGATCACTCGATCGACATCGAGTACCTCAAGGGCCTGTCGGCCGACGCCGTACCCGCTCTGGACACCCTTCCCGAACCCCTCCGCTCCTGCGCGCTGCAGGACATCCAGCGCACGCTTCGCAACTCCGACGACCCTTGGTACGCGACGAGTTGGGGCGAAGCTCGAGCCCGCGACATCCTCGGCGACTGGGACCCCGGCTACCGTGCACTCGACTGCCGGGGGCTGAGCACGGGCGACAACGGCGACGAGCGCGGCGGCGGGACGGACGACGTCTACGACCCGTACGACCCCTACTGATCAACTTGTAAGTGGGTGTCTGCGGGCTGCCGTCCGTAGCTCCGCCTACGTCCATCGCGCGGGCCGTTCCTCAGGCGAGGACGGCCCGCAGCGAGCCTTCCCCTCCTTTTCGCTCGACATCCCCGCGGTTCAGGCTGCCGGCCCTCCGGCAGCGGCCTTGCCGCTCAGGGCGTCCAGGTCGCTCTTGCGTACCCGGATGATCAGCAGGGCGGTCAGCAGGGCGAGCGAGGCCATGGCCACCGCGGCGAGAAAGGCGGTGGATATGCCTTGGGCGAGCACCGCGTGGCCCCAGCCGCCCGGCAGCTCGCCGCTCTTGGCGAACTGCGCCTTCTGTTCCGGTGACCCCTGGGCCAGGAAGGCGGGCACTTGCTTCTCCGCCTCGTTGCGACTGGCGGTTCCGAAGACCGTGACCAGGATGGACAGCCCCAGCGAACCGCCCACCTGCTGGCTCGCGTTGAGCAGACTCGAAGCCGCACCTGCTTCCTGCTGGGCGACTCCGGAGACCGCCGTCAGCGTGAGAGTCACGAAGTTGAGCCCCATGCCGAAGCTGAATACCAGCATCGGACCGAGTACTCCGGACAGGTAGGAGCTGTCGGGGGAGATGAAGGTGAGCCAGAAGAGCCCCACTCCGGCGAGTGCCGAACCGGTGATCATGAATGGCTTCGGCCCCAGAACCGGGAGGAACCGCTGCGAGAGTCCCGCTCCGACAATGATCGAGACGGTAACGGGTAGGAAGGCCAGGCCGGACTCGATGGGGCTGTAGGACAGGACGTTCTGCACGAACAGCACGATGAAGAAGAACATGCCGAACATGGCCGCGACCAGGCTGAGCATGATCACGTACGTCCCTGAGCGGTTGCGGTCGGCGAACATCCGCAGGGGTGTGATCGGCTCCTTGGCCCTCATCTCCACGAGTACGAAGGCAGCCAACAGCAGCACCGCCGCTCCGAACGACGCCAGCGTGAGCGAGTCCCGCCAGCCCTCCTCGGAGGCCCGGATGAATCCGTAGACCAGGGAGGCCATGCCGAGCGTCGAAGTCAGGGCACCCGCTATGTCGAAACGGCCCGAGTGCCGGTCGGACTCGTTGATATACATCGGAGCCAGGACCGCGATCAGGACGCCGATCGGCACATTGACGAAGAAGACCCAGCGCCAGTCCAGCCACTCGGTGAGCATCCCGCCCGCCAGCAGCCCGATGGCGCCGCCACCGGCGGACACCGCGGCGAAGACGCCGAACGCGCGGTTGCGCTCGGGACCCTCGGAAAATGTCGTGGTGATGAGCGCGAGCGAAGTCGGCGAGGCGATCGCGCCCCCTATGCCCTGCAGCGCGCGGGCCGTGAGCAACTGCCAAGGCTCCTGGGCGAATCCACCGAGGAGCGAGGCGAGAGTGAAGACGAGGATGCCGGCCATGAACACCCGGCGGCGGCCGAGGATGTCTCCGGCGCGGCCGCCGAGCAGGAGCAGGCCGCCGAAGGTGAGCGTGTAGGCGCTGAGGACCCAGGACAGATCCGTGGTCGAGAAACTCAGGGCTTCCTGGATGTGCGGGAGTGCGATGTTGACGATTGTGGAGTCGAGCACAACCATCAACTGACAAGCGGCGATGACGGCCAGGGCAATCCCAGGGCGGCCTTGCCGACGTGCCGCGCCCGGTGTGCTTCGTGCGTCTAACTGAGAGGTCGTCACTGGAGTTCCCCCACAAAAGAATTAGTGAACGGCTCCGTTCACTGTTCCGTCAACGTTACTGAGTCCCCTCCAAGGAACGCAAGCGTTCACTGGATCTTCGTTGTCGGAAATTTCCGGAGCCGTCGACTCCGGTCGGGAGCTGCTCGATCCCGCGCCGCCCCTTCCGCTTCCGTGTCTGTCCGGCCTCGATTCCGGGAGATTCACGGAGGCGAACCGAATCTGTTCGATGGAGAGAAGCACATGGTCACTTCGCGATCGGCCGCCCCCGCTCGGCAGCCGGTGGTGTCCCTGCGCCGACGGGGATCCGTGCTGGAACGCGCGATCCTCGAAGCGGCGCTGGAAGCCCTGAGCACGGTGGGCTGGAACGGCCTGACGATGGAAGGCGTGGCCGCCGGCGCCCAGACGGGAAAGGCGGCGATCTACCGGCGCTGGTCCTCCAAGGAGGAGCTGGTCGCAGAGGCGCTGCGCAGCGCGATGCCGTCCCTGGGCCGGGCCCCGGACTCGGGCAACGTCCGCGACGACCTCTATCAGCTGTGCCGGGGCATGCGTGACGCGATGCTGTCCACCTCCGGTTCCGCCCTGCGCTCGGTCATTCACGAATGCGATGCGGGGACGGCCGAACGCTTCCAGTCGGTGATCCTCGACGGCGTGATCCGGCCATCCACCGACCTCATCAGGGAAGTGGTGGGCCGAGGTGTCGAGCGAGGCGAGGTCCGTCCAGGGGCCATGACGGAGCTGGCCTTCGACGTCATTCCCGCGCTGATGATGTACCGCACCAAGGTGGGCGGCAGCGAGTGGGATGACGCGGAGATCGAGGCGCTCATCGATCAGGTCGCCGTGCCGTTCTTCCGCTCCGGCTCTCACTGAGGGCCCTGCCCGGAGCCGTGGGGGGGGGGGGGGGCCCCCCCCCCCCCCCCCCCGGGGGCCCCCCCCCGGGGGGCCCCGGGGGGTTTTTGGGCCCCCACGCCCGAGAGCCGCAAAAACCCAACCGCTCCAAAAACCACACCCAAC
>NZ_JBIWCN010000016.1:56624-181744 GCF_044761525.1 Streptomyces sp. NPDC097595
CGCTGCCGGCGGGGAGTCGTCTCGTGGCGTCGGTGCGGGGGGGGGGGCGGCGTGGGTGTTTGTCGCGCTCTGAGTACCCCCCCCCCCCGGGGGCCCCCGGGGGGGGGGGGGGGGGGGGCCGCCGCCCCCCCCCCCCCCGCCGGGGCGAGCCCGCGAGGGGTGCCCCGGGGTGTTCTTGGCGCCCCCTTCGGCGTACGCTGACAGACGCCATGCCGTACGAACCACCCACGCACACCGTCGAGCGCTCACTGCGCGCCACCACCGGTGCCAAGATCGTCGCCGGTGTCGACGAGGTCGGACGCGGAGCGTGGGCGGGGCCTGTCACGGTGTGCGCCGCGGTCACGGGTCTCCGCAGGCCCCCCGCCGGACTCACCGACTCCAAGCTGATCAGCCCCAAGCGCCGTGCGGAGCTCGCTCCGCTGCTGGAGAGCTGGGTCACCGCGTACGGTCTCGGTGACGCCTCCCCCCAGGAGATCGACGAACTGGGCATGACCGCCGCGCTCCGGCTCGCGGCCGTACGCGCCCTGGAGGCGCTGCCGGTCCGCCCCGACGCGGTGATCCTGGACGGCAAGCACGACTACCTGGGCAGCCCCTGGCAGGTCCGTACCGTCATCAAGGGGGACCAGTCCTGCGTCGCGGTGGCCGCCGCATCGGTGATCGCGAAGGTCCGCCGGGACGCCATGATGGCCGAACTCGGGGCGCGGAACGGCGAGTACGCGGACTTCGCGTTCGAGGCCAACGCCGGCTATCCGTCCCCCGTGCACAGGGCCGCACTCGAGGAGCGTGGGCCCACCGCCCACCACCGTCTCTCGTGGTCCTACCTCGACGCGCTGCCCCGGTGGCAGCACCTGAAGAAGGTCCGTTTCTCCGCCGAGGCGGCCGCACTGGAAAGCGGGGGCCAGCTCGGCTTCGACTTCTGATCGCGCATATGTGCCCACCCGCCGATGCCCGCGGTATCGGCGTTTGATAGACAACCACCCATGCCTCTCATCCCCGAGGAGCCTCAGATTCACGAGAGCGCCCAGGGTCCCCGCGCCACCCCGGCCACCGGCCGCGCCGCGTCGACCCCTCGTCCCGTACCCGGTCCGCGTTCAGCGGCCACGCCGCGCCCCGGTCGTCCGGTGCCCGGCCCGCGGCCTGCGCCCCCGGCGCAGCGCCAGCACTCCACCTCCGGCAGGCCCCAGGCGGTGCCGTCGGAGAATCGTTCCGCACCGCAACTCCAGGTCATTCCCGCATCGGCCGACGAGGCGCTCGACGCCGCCGACGAGGCGGTGGATCTGCTGCTCGACTCGGGTCGCGCACCCGGCGACATCCTGGTGCTGACCACGGGCGGCCAGCACCCGTGGGCGACCCACGAGCTCTCCTTCGGCGAGGCCGCCTACTGGGCCCAGCACGAAGCGGGCGAAGACGTCTTCTTCGCCGCGGCCGCGGCGGCGGACCGGGTCAAGCCCCGGCCCGTGGTGATCGTCGCGGTCAACGGCCCGGCCGACGACGCGTCCGCGCGTGCGCTGGCCAAGGCACGGGAGTCCGCCGCTGTGCTGCTGATCGTCTGCGGCGACCCTCAGCGGATCAACGCCGCGCTCGGCGCCGGCGTCTGAGCATCACCGTCGGCGGTCCGGCCGTCCGCGAGGGCTGCCGGACCGCCGAAGCGTGACCGGTCACCGTGCGGCGGAGCGGTGCAGTGCCTGCGCCGCTCCGCCGCCGGTCCGCGACGGAACCTGCTCGGAGGTCAGGGCGGTATCGGCGAGGGCCGAAGGCTGCGACATGGAGTTCGGACGGCGGCCGCCCCTGCCCTCGCCCAGGACCTGCCAGCCGCCCCGGGTCAGCGTGATGTACGCGCCGCACCGCAGCCCGTGCAGTGTGCAGGCGTCCCGCAGCCCCCACATCCACGCTCCGTCCTCTTCCGTCCAACGCTCGTCACCTTCGCGGCAGTAGAGCAGAACGGCGGTGCGGACGGGCGTACGGCGGCGCAGATCGTGCGGGATCACTCGGCGCAGGTGCGCCAGCAGTGAGTTCCGGAACTCCCAGCCGTCGGCCGTCACCGAGCGGCGGGCGAATGAGGCGCTTGCCGTCAGGCGCTCCTCGTGGTCCAGGACGGCGACCACAGCGGTGGCCGGTGTCGGCCGGTGCCTGGCGTGCAGACCGCTCACCACCTCACGCGGGCTGCGCAGCAGGGGTATTCCGGCCGCTGCCCACTCGGCAGGTTCGAGCATTCTGGCAAGACGGTTGGCGGAGTCGGCGGCTGCCGACATCGAAGTGGCTGCGGACGGAGCGAATCCGAAGGTCACGGTCCTCCCTTCGCATACGCGCCCACGATGCGGGCAGGGTCGGGTGAGGGCGCGCCGCGGCACAGCCCTTCCGGGCCCGCGAAAAGACCGTGCGGGGAGCGAGTCCAATTCTTCCTGGCGTATCGGCAGGCGGCAACGAGCAATTGGCGAGGCTGACGGTATTCAGCCGGAATGACACGGATATCCCTGCTATCCCTGCCCAGTCCGGCCCCGCCCGACGCCTCCCGTCACGCCTGAACAGCGAGGACCAGCGGAAACACTGCCTCCGCTCCGGCCCGACGCAGCAAGCGGGCCGCCACGGCGAGCGTCCAGCCGGTGTCCGAAAGATCGTCCACGAGCAGGATGGGTCCGTCCGCGGTCGCCAGAGCATCCGCGAGTTCGGGCGCGACGACCAGCCTCTCGTGCAGGGCGCGGACCCGCTGCGCACTGTTGGTCTGCGACATCCGGACGGCATCGGCGTCCGGAGCCAGGGTCACGCGCCCCAGCAGGGGCATCCGTCCCACTTCTGCGATGTGCCTGCCGAGCGATTCGATGAGCTGGGGTTTGCGGTCCGAGGCCATGGTGACGACACCGACCGGGCGGGGAACGGCATCGACGGCTCCAGGAGTCCAGCCTCCGGGACCCCTGGCCCAGTCGGCCAGCACGGTCACCACGGCATCGGCCACGTCACCCGGCACCGGAGCGTCGGGTGCCTGAGCCGCCAGAATCGGGCGCAGCCTGTTGCCCCACCCGATGTCGGTGAGCCTGCCCAGCGCCCGGCCGGTGCCGGAGAGCTCCGCCGCCGGAATCCTGCCCTTGAGATCGACGCCCACCGAAGCGAGCCCGGTCGGCCACATCTTGCGGGGCTCCACCTCCACGCCGGCCCTGCGGAGCTCACCCTTGGCGGTGTCCAGAGCAGCGTCGGAGACTCCCGCGCCGAACCGGGCGCCGGCACAGTTGTCGCAACGCCCGCACGCGGTCGCCGCCTCGTCGTCGAGCTGACGGCGCAGGAACTCCATGCGGCAGCCGTCCGTCGTGGCGTAGTCGCGCATGGCCTGCTGCTCGGCAGCACGCTGACGGGCCACCCACGCATAGCGTTCGGCGTCGTAGGCCCAGGGCTCTCCCGTCGTGGTCCATCCGCCCTTCACCCGCCTGACCGCCCCGTCGACGTCGAGGACTTTGAGCATGCTTTCCAGCCGCGCACGACGGAGGTCGACCAGCGGCTCCAGGGCGGGCAGCGAGAGCGGCCGCCCGGCCTGGTCCAGCGCGTCGAGGGTGCGCCGGACCTGCTCCTCCGGCGGAAAGCCGACCGACGCGAAGTACTGCCAGATCGCTTCGTCCTCCTTGCCCGGCAGGAGCAGCACCTCGGCGTGTTCGACACCGCGTCCGGCACGGCCCACCTGCTGGTAGTAGGCGATGGGGGAGGACGGCGACCCGAGGTGCACGACGAAGCCGAGGTCGGGCTTGTCGAAGCCCATGCCGAGTGCGGACGTTGCCACCAGTGCCTTGAGACGGTTGGCCAGCAGATCATCCTCTGCCTGCTGCCGTTCCGCGTTCTCGGTGCGGCCGGTGTAGGAGGCGACGGTGTGCCCGCACTGGCGGAGATACGCGGTGATCTCCTCGGCGGCCGCGACCGTCAGCGTGTAGATGATCCCCGAGCCCGGGAGCTCCTTGAGATGGTCCCCGAGCCACGCCAGGCGGTGGGCCGCGTTGGGCAGTCGCAGCGCGCTGAGGCTCAGACTCTCGCGGTCCAGCGAGCCCCTCAGTACGAGCGCGTCCGCCCCGGCACCGGTACCCAGCTGTTCCGCCACGTCGGCGGTGACGCGGGCGTTCGCCGTGGCGGTGGTGGCGAGCACCGGGACTCCGGCGGGAAGGTCGGTGAGCATCGTCCGCAGCCGGCGGTAGTCGGGCCGGAAGTCGTGGCCCCAGTCGGAGATGCAGTGCGCTTCGTCCACGACGAGCAGACCAGTGGTCGCGGCGAGCTGGGGCAGAACCTGGTCGCGGAAGTCAGGATTGTTGAGGCGCTCGGGGCTGACCAGCAGGATGTCGACCTCACCGGCGGCCACCTCGGCCTGCACGGTGTTCCATTCCTCCGTGTTGGACGAGTTGATCGTGCGCGCGCTTATGCCTGCGCGGGCCGCCGCCGCGACCTGGTTGCGCATCAGGGCCAGCAGCGGCGAGACGATGACCGTCGGCCCGGCGCCCTGGGCGCGCAGAAGGGAGGTGGCGACGAAGTACACCGCGGACTTCCCCCAGCCCGTGCGCTGGACGACCAGTGCTCGACGCTTGTCCGCGACAAGTGCCTCGATGGCCCGCCACTGGTCCTCACGCAGCCGTGCGGTGCCGGAGGCGTCTCCGACGAGTCGGGCCAGTATGGAATCGGCCGAAGCCCTGAGCTCTGCGCGGTGTGCGTGGGTCATGCCCCCATGCAACCCGATGGGGCCGACAACCGCGAACAGTCGATTACCCCCTGTGGATAAGTTATCCACAGGGGGTAGCGAAAATTTGTGGTCCGCGAGACGGTCTGGCCATGAACAAGCACCCCGAATCAATCGGTCCCTCCGAGGAACAGCAGATCACCCTGCGAGGCCCGGCCGAGCTGGCCGACGCTCTTCCCTATCTCATGGGCTTCCACCCGAGCGACAGCGTGGTCATGGTCGCCCTGCATGGTGGCCGAGGCCGGTTCGGAGCCAGGCTCAGGCTCGGTATCCCGCAGTCCTCGCTGGAATGGCCGACGGTCGCCGACCAGCTCGCCGAGTGCCTGATCAAGGGGAGCGAGCGGCGTGACGCCCGGCCCGACGCCATCGTCGTCTTCCTCTGCCAGGACCCGGTGGACGGCGAGACGGGCAATCAGACCATGGAGCGCCTGCGGCCGTTCGCCCAGCGGCTGCGTACGGCCTGCGGAGCGCTGGACGTGCCTGTCCTCGAAGTGCTGTGCATCTCGGGCAACCGCTTCTGGTCCTACGTCTGCCCCGATGCCCGCTGCTGCCCGGCCGAAGGCAACCTGCTGGCCATGCCCGGCACCTCGGTGATGGCGGCGGCAGCCACCTATGCGGGCATTCAGGTACGGGGATCGCTGCGCGAGATGGAGGCCAGGCTCACACCGCTCACTCGCACATCTGCCGCCGCCCAACTGCGCGCCCTGGACGCGGCGGGCAGTGCGATGGTGCCCCTGCTGCTCGACCAGGAGCGTCGCCAGGAGGTCGGCGGTGACACGCTGAAGCTCGCCGCCCGTCTGATCGACCGCCTCGGGAAGGCGCCTGCGACGGCGCCATCCCTCGCAGACATCAACGACGACAGACTGATCAGCGACGAGGAGGCCGCGTCGATGATTCTGGGTCTCCAGGACAGGGAGACCCGCGACAGGGCGGCTGAGTGGATGGAAGGCCCGAAGGCACATGCCGCCCTGAGGCTCTGGCGAGCGCTGGCCCGCCGCTGCGTCGCCCCCTACGAAGAACACGCCGCAGCCCCTCTCACCCTGGCGGGCTGGGTCTCCTGGTCGACCGGCGACGAACCGGCGGCGCGCGTCGCGCTGGGGCTCGCCCTGCGCCTCGACCCGCATTACACCTTCGCGCAACTGCTGCACGAGGCGTGCAATCAAGGGCTCGACCCGGAGACCCTGCGGCGTTGCCTGCGCGGCGAGCGCAGCAAGCGGGCAGGCCGGCACGACCGGGGTGCGGAACGGGTCGCGGGGGCCCGTCCCGTACGAGTGAGGCCGGCCGGGCGCTCCAGGACGCGTCCCGGCTCCACTCGGCCCGGGTCCGGCGCGGCGGACAGGCGGCGGCCCGCCCGGCCGGGGGCGCAAGGGCGTCGCGGGACCAGGACCGGCCGTTGAGACCAGTGCGGCGCCGGGCCCCGGCGCCGCACGCGGGGCCGGTCGTATGCCTCGCGCCGACACAGGGAGGCCCTGCCCGCGTTCTTGCCGGACGCCGGGGAGCGGGCTCCGGAGGCGGTTGAAGAGTCACCGGGAAGGGAGTGTTTATCGTCAGGAAGACGACTATGATCACGGCATGCCGCCCTACGACCCGTCGACCTTTCCGCCGTTCGCCGTCACCGTCGACCTGGTGGTGCTCACGGTGCGTCGGCACGCCCTCTGCGCGCTGGTGGTGCGCAGGGGCGAGGCCCCCTTCCAGGGCAGGTGGGCCCTGCCGGGCGGTTTCGTCAGGGCCGACGAGGATCTCGGCGCCGCGGCGGCACGTGAGCTTGTCGAGGAGACCGGCCTGTGCGCGCAGGATCCGGCCGCACCGGCTGTAGGCAACGGCGCCCACCTGGAACAGCTCGCCACCTACGGGGATCCTGCCCGGGACCCCAGGATGAGGGTCGTCAGCGTCGCTCATCTCGCGCTGGCCCCCGATCTGCCAGCTCCCAGGGCGGGTGGCGACGCGAACAGTGCGCGATGGGCACCCGTCGAGGACCTGCTCGGCCCTGAGGGCGGCTACGCCCCGGACGGCGAGCACCAGGCGCCGTTGGCCTTCGACCACGCGAAGATCCTCGCCGACGGGGTCGAGCGGGCCCGCTCCAAGATCGAGTACTCCTCGCTGGCCACTGCCTTCTGCCCGCCTGCCTTCACCGTGGGTGAGCTGCGCCGGGTGTACGAGGCGGTGTGGGGTGTGGTGCTGGATCCGAGGAACTTCCACCGCAAGGTGACGGGTACGCCGGGCTTCCTGGTGCCCACGGGAGGGACGACCACCCGGCAGGGGGGTCGCCCGGCCCAGTTGTTCCGGTCGGGCACGGCGACCGTGCTCAACCCGCCGATGCTGAGGCCCGAGGTCTAGGTTCTGCCCCTCCTGGGCGGAGGGCGGGGACGCCGCGCACCCTGCCTTGCGTAAAAAGTCCGATATGTCGGGTTATCGTGCTGCGGTACTCACTCGCCGCCGGGCGGCTTCGCCTTCGCCGTCCCATTTCCTGCGAGAGAAGCGATGCTCCAGGCCATCGGACTCACCAGCGCCCCCTCCCGTGGGCAAGCCCTCGCCGTGGACGACCTCACCTTCGACGCGGAGCCGGGGTGCGTCACCGCACTGCTAGGGGCCCCGGGCTCCGGAAAGACCGCAGCGCTTCGGTTGATGCTCGAACTGCAGCCGGGCCGTGGGGTCACCTACTTCCGGGGCAGGCCGCTGCATCGCGTTCCGAACCCGGCCGGTGAGGTGGGGGTGGTGCTGGGCGATGTGCCTGGGCACCCCGCACGCACCGTTCGAGGGCAGCTTCGCATGCTCTGCGCCGCGGCGGGCGTACCCGTCTCCAGGGCCGACGAACTGCTCGAAGCGGTGGGCCTCGCCGGTCTGAGGGATCAGCGCATCGGCACGCTCTCCCTCGGCATGGATCGCCGGCTGGCGCTCGCCTGCGCGTTGCTCGGGGACCCGCACACACTCCTTCTGGATGATCCGGCGGAGGGGCTGGCGCCGAGGGAGGCCGACTGGCTCCGCGGGATGCTGCGCTCCCACGCCGAGCGGGGCGGGACCGTGCTGTTCGCGACCAGGGACCCCAAGGAGGCCGCACGCTCGGCAGGCCATGTGGTCACCCTCGAAGGCGGGCGTGTGGTCGCCGACCAGGACGGGGCGGCCTTTTCGCATACCCGCCTGCGACCTCGTGTGGCGGTTCGCTCCCCGCAGGCGGCCCGCCTCGCGGCGATCGTCAGCCGGGAAGCGCGTGCTGTCCGGCGCTCGGTGGAGGTCGTCGCCGAGGCGGCCGGCAACCGGCTCTCCGTGTACGGCAGCAGCTGTGCCGAAGTGGGCGACGCCGCGTTCCGGCACGGGCTCCCCGTTCACCAGCTCGCCGACGAGGTGGGCGACATGCGCCCCGTGGGCACGACCGATGGCCCGGCAGCGTCATCGCGGAGCGTCGGCGGGGACAACTCGGCCGCCCCGCCCCGCCTCTCGCGGGGCGCGCTCCCACCGCCGATCAGGCGGCGCCCGGCACGGGGGCCGTTGCGGCCGGTGCGGTACGAACTGCGCCGCCTCTTCGGCGTACGGACGACGACCGTGATCCTGGCCGTCGTTCTGGCGGCTTCCCTGGGTCTCTCCGTACTGCTGGCCCGTGACAGCCGTACCTCGCTGGTCCATGTCATCGCCGCCTGGCCCTCGCTGCTGCCGCTTCCACCCGCCGCGCTCGGGGCCGGGCTCCTCGGTGCGCTCTCCTTCGGCGACGAGTTCCGCTACCCGGCACTCGCAGCCGGGCGGGGGAGTGTGCCCCGCAGACTCGGGCTGCTCGTCGCCAAACTGGCGGTGTCCGGAGGGATCGGCCTCCTGCTGGCGCTGCTCGCCGTGCTCGGCTCGGCTGCGACCTTGCGCGTCGTGTACGGCGGGGGCCTGCTCGACGTCCCCTCGAATGTGGTGTCGCTGGCGGTGAGCTGGTCCGCCCTGACTGTCGGTTGCGCCTGGGCCGGACTGCTGGCCGCCGGCATCTTCCGCGTGACGGCCGCGGGCATCGCCGCCGTGCTCGCCGTACCTGTGGTGATGGTGCCGCTCGTCGAGCGAATGCCGAAAGCGGCGACCACACGTTCGATGGCCGGGCTTCCGGGCAGGCTGCGGGACTTGGCCTGGCTCCAATGGCCGGGGGAGGCAGACCGGTGGATTCTGGCCGGCGCGCGGATCGTGGCGCATCCCGTGGGTGCTGCCTTGGCGCTGTCCCTGTCGGCCCTGACCTGCGCGTTTCTGCTCACCAGCCTTCGCGGGAGAGTTCGTTGGTGAGCGCGCGGCGCGGCGGGAGGCGGTGTCTCCGTAACCCCTTCCGTGAAACGTCCTGTTTATACCAGTAAGGCGTCAATTGAGGGGCGGGTGCTGATCACCCTTTCGTGTGCTTTTCACCAAAGACCTCAAGGGGCGGATGGGACCCGCCGACAAAGGATGCGTGAGTACCCTTGCGCACACCATGATGACCACCGCCCGCTCCGCCGATTCCGGCCTCGCCGGCCCGGGTGAACTCGACCGTTACTCGTACGCGGAGGCGCCGGCCGGCGAGCGCGCCGCCGCGCGCTCCTGGGACGGCGCCGAAGCCGAACTCGGCCGGGTCGGCCGACGGGGCTCGGCCAGCCGTGGCCGCGGGCTCCATGGCCAACTTGTTCAGCAGCTGGGGCAGATGATCGTC
The DNA here is from genome assembly GCF_044761525.1 of Streptomyces sp. NPDC097595. NCBI lineage: Bacteria > Bacillati > Actinomycetota > Actinomycetes > Kitasatosporales > Streptomycetaceae > Streptomyces > Streptomyces sp. NPDC097595. The sequence goes on from NZ_JBIWCN010000016.1 coordinate 65,975, forward strand.
TCCGGCGACCTCGGCGCGGACCGCCCCCTGGTGCCCGAAGAGATCGGCCAGCGTTTCGAGGTTTCCAGGACCGTCGTGCGGGAATCGCTGCGCGTACTGGAGGCGAAGGGGCTGGTCAGTGCCCGCCCCAATGTCGGTACCCGGGTGCGGCCGGTCAGTGACTGGAATCTGCTCGATCCCGACATCATCGAATGGCGCGCCTTCGGCCCGCAGCGTGATGACCAGCGTCGTGAGCTGGGCGATCTCAGGTGGACCATCGAGCCCCTTGCCGCCCGCCTCGCCGCAGGGCATGGGCGCGAGGACCTTCAGCAGCGCCTTGTCGACATGGTCGAGATCATGGGGCACGCGCTCGGTCAGGGCGACATGATCACGTGCGCCCGCGCCGACGCCGAGTTCCATGCCCTGCTCATCCAGGCCGCGGGCAACCGCATGCTGGAGCACCTTTCCGGGATCGTCTCCGCGGCGCTGCAGGTGTCCGGCGGCCCGGCCACCGCATGCGACCGGCCCAGCGAGGCGTCGCTGGCCCTGCATGCGCGCATCGTGGACGCCCTTGCGTCCGGTGACTCGGCGGGCGCCGAGTCGGCCATGCGTCAGTTGCTGGTCGGGCACCACGAGACGGAACGCGTGGTGCCGGCGCCGCGCGAGCAGCACTGACTGCGGGCGCGGGCAGGCTGTACGCGCCACGTGCCGTCGGACCCCGGTGGTCCGGCGGCACGTGGCGGAGAGATGTCGCCTTGGTCGCGTTCATCGCAATTGGGGTGTGACTCGGGCCACGCGGAACGGCCGTAACACTCCTTGAAACAGCGCGATGACTTAAGAGGTGACCGTCGCAGAAGGAATACAGCAGCCGCCCAGGGCGCTGTGCAGTTCTGAGGCCAAACCCGCGCCGTCGGTGCATTCCCCGCCCGTCGGTCGTCGGTTCCAGCCCTCTCCGGGCCGGACCGGAAGCCGTTTCCATCGTTCCGAGAGGTTGTTCGTGTCGGCCAGCACATCCCGTACGCTCCCGCCGGAGATCGCCGAGTCCGAATCTGTGATGGCGCTCATTGAGCGGGGAAAGGCTGATGGGCAGATCGCCGGCGATGACGTGCGTCGGGCCTTCGAGGCTGACCAGATTCCGCCAACCCAGTGGAAGAACGTTCTGCGCAGCCTCAACCAGATCCTCGAGGAAGAGGGTGTGACGCTGATGGTCAGTGCCGCGGAGCCGTCGAAGCGCGCCCGCAAGAGCGTTGCAGCGAAGAGCCCGGCCAAGCGCACCGCCACCAAGACCGTCGCGGCCAAGACGACGGTGACGCGGACTGTGGCGGCGCCCGCCGCCCCGTCCGCCGAGCCCGCGGACCCGGCGGCCGAGGAGGCTCCCGCGGCCGCGCCCGCGAAGAAGGCCGCAGCCAAGAAGACGGCCGCCAAGAAGACCGCCGTGAAGAAGACGGCCGCCAAGAAGACGGCCTCCAAGAAGGCCGGCAAGCAGGACGAGGAGATTCTCGACGGCGACGACGTCGTCGAGGAGGTCAAGGCCGGCAAGGGCGAGGAAGAGGAGGGCGAGGGCGAGAACAAGGGCTTCGTCCTCTCCGACGACGACGAGGACGACGCGCCCGCGCAGCAGGTCGCCGTCGCCGGTGCCACCGCCGACCCGGTCAAGGACTACCTCAAGCAGATCGGTAAGGTCCCGCTCCTCAACGCCGAGCAGGAGGTCGAGCTCGCCAAGCGCATCGAGGCGGGTCTCTTCGCCGAGGACAAGCTGGCGAACTCCGACAAGCTCGCCCCCAAGCTCAAGCGCGAGCTGGAGATTATCGCCGAGGATGGCCGTCGCGCCAAGAACCACCTGCTGGAGGCCAACCTCCGTCTCGTGGTGTCGCTGGCCAAGCGCTACACCGGTCGCGGCATGCTTTTCCTGGACCTGATCCAGGAGGGCAACCTCGGCCTGATCCGCGCGGTGGAGAAGTTCGACTACACCAAGGGCTACAAGTTCTCCACGTACGCCACCTGGTGGATTCGTCAGGCGATCACGCGCGCCATGGCCGACCAGGCCCGCACCATCCGTATCCCGGTGCACATGGTCGAGGTCATCAACAAGCTCGCACGTGTCCAGCGCCAGATGCTCCAGGACCTGGGCCGCGAGCCCACCCCGGAGGAGCTGGCCAAGGAGCTCGACATGACCCCCGAGAAGGTCATCGAGGTCCAGAAGTACGGCCGTGAGCCGATCTCCCTCCACACCCCGCTGGGTGAGGACGGGGACAGTGAGTTCGGTGACCTGATCGAGGACTCCGAGGCGGTCGTCCCGGCCGACGCGGTGAGCTTCACGCTCCTCCAGGAACAGCTCCACTCGGTGCTGGACACGCTCTCCGAGCGTGAGGCGGGTGTGGTCTCCATGCGCTTCGGCCTCACCGACGGCCAGCCGAAGACGCTGGACGAGATCGGCAAGGTCTACGGCGTGACGCGCGAGCGCATCCGTCAGATCGAGTCCAAGACCATGTCCAAGCTGCGCCACCCGTCGCGCTCGCAGGTTCTGCGCGACTACCTCGACTAGGCCGCAGCGGCGTCACCACGTAGTGAGGGCCCGGATCCCATGGGGGATCCGGGCCCTCACCACGTCGCGTGCCGATCTTCACGGGCGATGCGCGGCGGAGGTGCGCATCGGTGTCGCTGGAATGACTCTGGGTAGGCATGGTCCATCACAGAGTCAGGAGTACGCATGTCCCGCACTGTCGTCCGCACCTTGACCGGGGCGCTCGCCCTTGCCGCCACCACGGCCGTGATACCGCTCGCTTCCCCCGCCCCGGCGGTCGCCGACAGCATCATTATCGGAGGCCAGCCTGCCCACGTGGCGGACAGCCCCTGGGTGGTGGCGCTGTCCAGCCGTGACCGGTTCGGGGGTACCCGGGCCGGTCAGTTCTGTGGCGGTGTCGTGGTGGAGCCGAAGAAGGTGCTCACTGCCGCCCACTGCCTGAGCCGTGAGGCGCTGGGCACCGACGTGGACCAGGTGAGCGATCTGCGGATCATCTCCGGCCGGGACGAGCTGAACGGCACGGGCGGCAAGGAGGTCCCGGTGAGCGGGACGTGGGTGAACCCCGGGTTCGACGCCACCACCAACAGCGGGGACGTCGCGGTACTCACCCTTTCCGAGGCGCTGCCCCAGGGAGACACGATCCCCCTGGCCGAGGAGGGTGACTCGGCGTACCGGGCGGGTACACCCGCGGTCGTCTACGGGTGGGGTGACACCACCGGATACGGCGACTACGCGTCGTCGCTCAGGTCCGCCCAGGTGGACATCCTGCCCGACAGCTCGTGCGAACAGGCATACCCGGGCGGCAGCACCGGTGCGTACGACGCCTCATCGATGCTCTGCGCGGGCGAACCCGAGGGTGGGTACGACGCGTGCCAGGGAGACAGCGGAGGCCCTCTGGTGGCGCAGGGGCGGCTCGTGGGGCTGGTGTCGTGGGGGAACGGCTGCGGGCGCGCCGGGAGCCCCGGCGTCTATACACGGATCTCCGCCGCCATCGGCTGGATGGCGAACGCCGGCTGACCGGCGCGGGCTCCGCAGATACGAGAACGGGCGGCTTCCCTCACGGGGAGGCCGCCCGTCGGCCGGTCCGGGACCGGCCCCTGGCTCGTCGTGGATGCAGAGGTGTCAGTGTTCCTCTTCGGCGGCTTGGGCCTGCACGGCCGTCAGCCGGTCCGTCTCATCCTGTATTTCCGCGGCGATCTTCTTGAGTTCCGGCTCGAACTTGCGACCGTGGTGGGCGCAGAAGAGCAGTTCACCGCCACTGATGAGCACGACGCGCAGATATGCCTGGGCGCCGCAACGGTCACAGCGGTCTGCTGCGGTCAGCGGGCTCGCGGGGGTCAGAACAGTAGTCACGTCGCCTCTTCTCTAGCTCGACGAGCTGTCGTACCAGGGTCAACATCCAACCAGGCCGAAAACGTTCCCGCTCGTGGCTTTTCTTCGAAACTTCTTCTCGGTATGGCTGTCTGTTGCCGGTTCGCGGCGAATGTGCCGTATTGCGTGGCGCTACGGTTTCGCGTTGCTTGGCTTGGGTCAGTCCGGGCCGGCTGGCTTGCCGGTTGTTCATGAGGACGTGCCCGGAGCCTAAATGGTTCATGCCTGGAAGGGAACGTGATGTGCACGTCACCCCTGCGAGGGGATCGAACATGTATACGAGTCTGGTTTAGGGTGAGGTTCTTCTAGGGTGGCGTTTCACCCGCTCTACCAGGCATCGGTACCCTCACAGCGGCACCGAAGCCGAGCCCGTGACCCACAGGGCCCCAAATGAAATTCAGCGAGGAGCGAACCGCGTGACCGCCGATACGTCCGTGCCGTCCACTGCGCTGCTGACCGGAGCAGACCGAGACGGTTCCAACTACACCGCGCGGCACCTGCTCGTACTCGAGGGGCTCGAAGCGGTTCGCAAGCGCCCGGGTATGTACATCGGGTCCACCGACAGCCGCGGTCTGATGCACTGCCTCTGGGAGATCATCGACAACTCCGTCGACGAAGCCCTCGGTGGCTACTGCGATCACATCGAGGTCGTACTCCACGACGACAACTCCGTCGAGGTCCGGGACAACGGCCGGGGCATCCCGATCGATGTCGAGCCCAAGACGGGTCTCTCCGGCGTCGAGGTCGTCATGACCAAGCTGCACGCCGGAGGCAAGTTCGGCGGCGGCTCCTACGCCGCGTCCGGCGGGCTGCACGGCGTCGGCGCCTCCGTGGTCAACGCCCTCTCCGCCCGGCTCGACGTCGAGGTCGACCGCAACAGCGCGACCCACTCGATCAGCTTCCGGCGCGGTGTCCCGGGGATCTTCACCGAGCAGGGCCCGGACAGCCCGTTCGACCCGGCCAACGGGCTGCGCAAGGGGAAGCGTGTCCCCAAGACGCGCACCGGCACGCGGGTGCGGTACTGGGCCGACCGGCAGATTTTCCTCAAGGACGCCAAGCTCGGCCTGGAGACGCTCTACCAGCGAGCCCGCCAGACGGCCTTCCTCGTACCCGGCCTGACCCTCGTCGTACGCGATGAGCGCGGCCTGGAAGGAGCGGGCAAGACGGAAGAGACCTTCCGCTACGACGGAGGCATCAGCGAGTTCTGCGAGTACCTGGCCCAGGACAAGGCCGTCTGCGACGTCCTGCGCCTGACCGGGCAGGGCACGTTCAAGGAGACCGTCCCGGTCCTGGACGATCGCGGACACATGACGGCCACCGAGGTCACCCGCGAACTGGGCGTGGACATCGCGCTGCGCTGGGGCACCGGGTACGAGACCAACGTGAAGTCCTTCGTCAACATCATCGCCACCCCCAAGGGCGGCACCCATGTGACCGGGTTCGAGCGCTCCGTGACCAAGACGGTCAACGAGGTGCTGCGCTCCGCGAAGCTGCTGCGCGTGGCCGAGGACGACATCGTCAAGGACGACGCGCTCGAGGGCCTCACCGCGGTCGTGACCGTACGGCTGGCGGAGCCGCAGTTCGAGGGTCAGACGAAGGAGGTGCTCGGCACCTCGGCGGCCAACCGGATCGTCGCCAACGTCGTGGCCAAGGAGCTCAAGGCGTTCCTGACCTCCACCAAGCGGGATGCGAAGGCTCAGGCCAGGGCCGTTCTCGACAAGGCGGTGGCGGCCGCTCGCACCCGGATCGCGGCCCGCCAGCACAAGGAGGCCCAGCGCCGCAAGACGGCGCTGGAGTCGTCATCGCTGCCGGCGAAGCTCGCCGACTGCCGCAGTGACGACGTGGAGCGCAGCGAGCTGTTCATCGTGGAGGGCGACTCCGCGCTCGGTACGGCGAAGCTCGCCCGGAACAGCGAGTTCCAGGCGCTCCTGCCGATCCGCGGCAAGATCCTCAACGTTCAGAAGGCGTCGGTTTCCGACATGCTGAAGAACGCCGAGTGCGGTGCGATCATCCAGGTCATAGGAGCCGGTTCCGGGCGCACCTTCGACATTGACGCCGCCCGGTACGGCAAGATCGTTCTGCTGGTCGACGCCGATGTCGACGGCGCCCACATCCGAATCCTGCTGCTGACGCTCTTCCAGCGGTACATGCGTCCGATGGTCGAGGCGGGCCGGGTCTTCGCCGCGGTGCCGCCGCTCCACCGGATCGAGCTGGTCCAGCCCAAGAAGGGCCAGGACAAGTACATCTACACCTACTCGGACAACGAGCTGCGCCAGCGGCTGCTGGAGCTCCAGCGCAAGAACATCCGGTACAAGGACTCGATCCAGCGCTACAAGGGGCTGGGCGAGATGGACGCCGACCAGCTGGCGGAGACGACGATGGACCCCCGTCACCGCACGCTGCGCCGGATCAACATCGGTGACCTGGAGTCCAGCGAGAAGGTCTTCGACCTGTTGATGGGCAACGAGGTGGCGCCGCGCAAGGAGTTCATCACCAGTTCGGCGGCGACGCTGGACCGCTCGCGCATCGACGTCTGAGGGTCGGCTCCGGGGTCCGGACCGAGTCCGGCGTGGGCCGGCACCGAGATGTCGTCTCCACCCATGGGTGGAGACGACATCTCCACCCATGATCCACCCGGGAGCCGATCTGCTGGGCCGGGCTTTTCCGTAGCTTCGGAGACGCAGAACTTCTCGCATCTCGGAGGCGCTCATGTCCGGGCTCGTCAACACCTTGGTGATCATCGCGGTCATCGTCCTCGTCGTGGTCCGCCAGTGCTCGGCGCAACGGATCTCCGGCGACCGGCGCTGGTGGGTGCTCCCCGGCGTCCTGTGCTTCATGGCTCTGAGGGAGCCCGGACTTCTCGACCCCCACCATCGGATAACCTCGGCCGTCGTCCTGGGCGCCGAGCTTCTCGTCGGTCTGGTCACGGGTGCTGGGTGGGCGTGGACATCTCGGGTCTGGCGTGCCGAGGACGGCTCCCTGTGGAGCAAGGGGACCAAGGCCACGGCTCTGGTCTGGGTCGGCGGACTGGCCCTGCGGGCGGCTCTGTACGGCGTCGCGGTGGTGCTGGGCGTGCATCAGGGCAGCCCCGCCCTGATGGCTGCTCTCGCGGCGACTCTGCTGATACGGCAGGGGCTGCTGGCACGCCGGGCCGCAGCGATATCCGGGCCGCACGGAGGGCCCGTCGTCGGCGCCGAGGTGCGGCAGGAGTGGAAGGACCGCGTGTGACACCCGATGCCTGGACGAGCTGGCCGTCGAGGGAGGCACTCGCCCGGGAAACCCGTAGCCGCCCGCGCAGAGTGATCGGCTGGTCCGTGCGGACCAGCCTGCTCACTCTGATGCTGTGGGGGACCTTCACCAACGGGCTGTTCGGGCCCTGGGAGATCGTCGTCGGGCTGATCGGTGTGCTCGTCTGCGCACTGCTCGGTGTCGCCTTCTTCCGGACCAGTCTCGACAACCGCCTGTGGCCGTCACTCGGTCTGCTCGGGATGCTCATTCTGGCCGGATTCGGGGCGGGACAGGCGGGGGCGACGGTGCCTGCGACGGTGCTCTGGTGCGCCTGCGCCGTCACCGCTCTGGAACGGCTGCCCTTGGCGGCGGGAGCGCCGGCCACAGCGGTGGCCCTCGGCGCCTACGTGGTGGTCGACACCGACGACTGGTTGACCACCGCCGCGACCACGGTCGGCCTCTGCCTCGCCGGATATGTGCTCCGGCTGGACGCCGAGGCCCGGGGCAGTGCGCAGCGGCTGCTCGCCCAGGAACGGGCGGCCCGGGTCGCGGAGGCGGAGAGGGCCGCGCTGGACGAGCGTTCCAGGATCGCCCGGGAGATCCACGACGTGCTGGCCCACAGCCTCTCCGCGCAGCTGGTGCATCTGGAGGCCGCGCGCCTGCTGATCGAGAGAGAGCCCGCCGGGCAGTTCCGGGATCAGGTCCTGCAACGGGTGGTCGCCGCCCGCTCGATGGCCCGCGAGGGCCTCTCCGAGACCCGCCAGGCGCTCTCCGCGCTACGGGGCGAGGTGTCACCGGTGGAGGACTTCCTGCGGCAGCTGGTGACGGCTGAGCCGGCCGAGGTCAGGGTCGAGGGGGAGCGGCGCGCGCTGACCGCCCAGGCGTCGCAGGCGGTCCGCCGGGTGGCGCAGGAGGCCCTGACCAATGTGCGCAAGCACGCGCCCGGGGCCAGGGTGCAGCTCCGGCTGGAGTACCAGCCCGACTTCGTCGTGCTGGAGGTCAAGGACTCGGGAGGGCGGAGTCCGGAAGGGGACCTGGCCGTCAGCGGTTCCGGATACGGTCTGCTCGGGATGCGGGAGCGCGCCGAGTTGCTGGGCGGCACGCTGGAGGCAGGCCCGGGCAAGGAGGGGTTCGTGGTGAGTCTGCGGGTGCCCGCGTGACAGCGCGGGTGGTGGTGGCCGACGACCAGGCGGTGGTACGGGAAGGCATCGTCATGCTGCTCGGCCTGCTGCCCGGCATCGAGGTGGTCGGATCGGCGAAGGACGGGGAGGAAGCGGTCGCGCAGGTGGCCGAGCACGCGCCGGACGTGGTGCTGATGGATCTGCGGATGCCCCGCTGCGACGGGGTGGAGGCGACCCGGCGCATCCGTGAGGAGTTCCCCGGCACGCAGGTCGTGGTGCTCACGACCTTCGCGGACGACGACTCCCTGTTCCCCGCGCTCAGGGCGGGCGCGCGGGGATACCTCACCAAGGACGCCGGGGGCGACGAGATCGTGAGGGCCGTCCACGCCGTGCTCTCGGGTGAGGCGGGGCTCTCGCCGACGGTGCAGCGGCGGCTCCTGGAGCAGGTGACCCAGGGGCCGCTGCAGACCGGTGGCGGTGGTGAGCCGGAGCCGCCGGACGGGATGACTCCCCGGGAGGCCGAGGTGCTGGTCCTGATCGCCGAGGGGATGTCCAACGCGGACATCGCGCGCGCCCTCCACATCTCGCAGGCCACGGTGAAGAGCCACATCAACAACCTCTTCGCCAAGGCGGGCCTGCGCGACCGGGCTCAGGCGGTGCGCTATGCGTACATGCGGGGGATGGTGCGCCCACCCGGGAGATCCTTCACCTGAAGAGGTGAAGTCTCACGAATGAAGTGCCCTGGATCTTCCCGATCTGCCCATTCTTGGATATGCGGCCGAAGTGGTCCGTGGACAAGGGGAGTTGTTCGGTGGAGAAGGAAGCAGGGCGCGAGTCCGCGGCGATGCGGCTCGACGACCCGTGGGACGACGCGCACACCTCCGGGTGGGGGGAGTCGGACGGCGCGGCCGGCTCCACGCCCGCCGTGGTGCCCGGACCGGCCGCACCGCGCGGTGGCCACAGCGCGGCCGACATCTATCTGGAGGTGCAGCGCAGCGAGGCGTTCCAGGAGGTGCGACGCCGCTACCGGCGCTTCGTCGTACCCGCCACCACGGCCTTCTTCGTCTGGTACCTCGCCTATGTCGTCACGGCGGTCACCGCGCCCGGGCTGATGGCGCGGCCGGTGGCCGGGGCGGTCAATGTGGCGATGGTGGTGGGGCTCGGCCAGTTCCTGACGACGTTCCTGCTCACGGGGGCGTACGCACGGCACGCGCGGCTGCGCAGGGACCGGGCCGCGCTCGATCTCCGGTGGGAGACGCAGGAGATGACACGGGGGGCCGGGCGTTGAGCGGCGACCACCAGACCCTGGCGCTGCTGCTGTTCAGCGCCTTCATCGCGGTCACCCTGGGCATCACCACCTGGGTGAGCCGTAACAGGCACGGCTCGGCGGAGGAGTTCTACGCGGGCGGCCGACTGTTCTCGCCCATGGAGAACGGTTTCGCCATCGCGGGCGACTACATGTCCGCCGCGTCCTTCCTGGGCATCTCCGGGCTGATCGCTCTCTTCGGCTACGACGGCATGCTGTACTCGGTCGGCTTCCTGGTCGCCTGGCTCGTCGTTCTGCTGCTCGTCGCCGAACTCGTGCGCAACTGCGGGCGGTTCACCCTCGCCGACGTGGTCGCGGCCCGGATGGCGGAGCGCCCGGTCCGCATCGCCGCGGGGACCTCCTCGGTCACCGTGTCCGTGCTCTATCTGGTGGCGCAGATGGTCGGCGCCGGCAGTCTCGTGGCGCTGCTTCTCGGCGGTACGAGCGGTGCCGCGCGTTCCTGGACCGTCGTCGGCGTCGGGGCGCTCATGGTCGTGTACGTCTCGCTCGGCGGGATGCGTGCCACCACCTGGATCCAGATCGTCAAGGCCGTTCTGCTGATGGCGGGCACCGTGGTGCTCACCGTGCTCGTGCTGGTCCACTTCCACGGGAACTTCAACGCGTTGCTCAACTCCGCCGCCGACCGCAGCGGGTACGGCAAGGACTTCCTCTCGCCCGGCCTCCGGTACGGCGGGAGCTGGACGGCGCGCATCGACTTCATCAGCCTCGGGCTCGCCCTGGTGCTTGGCACGGCGGGGCTGCCGCACATCCTGTCCCGCTTCTACACCGTCCCCACCGCTCGCGCCGCCCGCCGGTCCGTCGTCTGGTCCATCGGCCTCATCGGCAGCTTCTACCTGATGACCATCGTGCTGGGATTCGGGGCCGCCGCGCTGGTCGGCTCGGCCGACGTACGGGAGTCGAATGCCGCGGGGAACACGGCTGTGCCGCTGTTGGCCATGGCGCTGGGCGGGGGCGAGGGCTCCACCGGAGGGACGATCCTGTTCGCCGTGGTCGCGGCCGTCGCCTTCGCGACCATTCTGGCCGTCGTCGCCGGGATCACCCTCGCCTCGTCGGCATCCGTCGCCCACGATCTCTACGCCTCGCTCAAGCGGCCCGGCGCCAAGCAGCGCAGCGAGGTGGCCGTCGCCCGGGTGGCGGCGGCAGGCATCGGCGTGGCCGCCATCGGGCTGGGCCTGCTCGCCCAGGATCTCAACGTCGCCTTCCTGGTGGGGCTCGCCTTCGCCGTCGCCGCGTCGGCCAACCTCCCGGTCCTGCTCTACTCGCTGTTCTGGCGGAACTTCACCACGCGCGGGGCGGTCTGGTCCGTCTACGGCGGGCTGATCCCGGCCGTGCTGCTCGTGGTGCTGTCCCCGGTCGTTTCAGGCAGTCCCAGCGCGCTCTTCCCCGGTGCCGACTTCCAGGTCTTCCCGCTGGAGAACCCCGGCCTGGTCTCCATCCCGCTGGGCTTCCTCGCCGGCTGGATCGGGACCGTCACCGCGAACGAGCCACCGGACGCGGCCAAGCACGCGGAGATCGAGGTGCGTGCGATGACCGGGGCCGGGGCGGTCTGAGCGCCGGGCACACGGTCAGACGCCATCCGTGCAGAACACGCACTCCTCCCAGAACGGCAGCCCGTTCAGCACCCGGTGACGTACGCAGGAGGCCCTCGCGGCCTCCTGCGGTCCCGGCAGGACGTCCTCGCCGGCCTCCGCCGTGGCGGGGTCGAAGTCCTCCACCATCGCCCGGTAGGCGCGCAAGTAGTCCTCGACCCGGGGCGGTTCGTAGGTCAGCTCGTCCCACCGGTGACGGGTCAGGGCCAGATCGAGGACGCGCAGCAGGAAGTCCTTGGCCGCGGCGGCCTCCTGCGGCGAGTCGCCCCAGTCCAGCTCCCCCAGATCGAAGCCGACCGCCCCGCGCCCCATCACGTTCTGGTTCTGGAGCGTCAGGAGGGCGGCGAAGCGGAAATCCCAGGGCTCCCGGGCCAGCTCCGAGACGGCGAGCGTGAGTACGTCCACGAACACCGCCGTACCGCCGTTGGTCAGGGACAGGTGCCGGCCGTCGCCTCCCTCGAACTCGTTCATGTCTTTGAGAGTAGGGGCGGCTCGACTCATCACCCGAGGGGTGCCTGGGCCGGGCGGTGACGGGTACGGTGGCGCCGGTGAGGGAGCGGAGGGGGAGCGGCCCGCAGGGACTTGCTGAAATTCGTCTCTGATTCCGACCCCACGCAATCTGCTTGCGTTTCTTGCGCTAATCTTGCGCGTATGACGCGACGACTTGCTCAGGTGGCACAGAAGGTTGGAGTCAGCGAGGCCACGGTCAGCCGGGTACTCAACGGCAAGCCGGGCGTTTCCGACGCCACGCGGCAGGCCGTCCTCTCCGCGCTGGACGTCCTCGGTTACGAGCGCCCGACCCAGCTGCGCGGTGAACGGGCCCGGCTGGTCGGCCTCGTCCTGCCCGAACTGCAGAACCCGATCTTCCCCGCCTTCGCCGAGGTCGTCGGCGGTGCGCTCGCCCAGCAGGGCCTCACGCCGGTCCTCTGCACCCAGACCAAGGGGGGCGTCTCCGAGGCCGACTACGTCGAACTGCTTCTGCAGCAGCAGGTCTCCGGTGTGGTCTTCGCCGGTGGTCTCTATGCCCAGGCCGACGCCCCGCACGACCACTACAAGGTGCTGGCCGACCGCAAGATCCCCGTCGTTCTGATCAACGCGGCCATCGCCCATCTCGGCTTCCCCTGCGTCTCCTGCGACGACTCCGTGGCCGTCGAGCAGGCGTGGCGGCATCTGGTGTCGCTGGGCCACGAGCGCATCGGCCTGGTGCTCGGCCCCTCCGACCACATGCCCTCGCAGCGCAAGCTGGCCGCCGCCCGCGCGCTCGCGGAGGAGTCCGGCGCGACCATCCCGGACGAGTGGGTGAGCCGGGCGATGTTCTCGCTGGAGGGCGGACAGGCCGCCGCCGCGCGGCTGCTGGACGAGGGCGTCACCGGCTTCATCTGCGCCAGCGACCCGCTGGCCCTCGGGGCCGTGCGCGCGGCGCGTCGGCGGGGTCTGTCGGTGCCCGACGACGTGTCCGTCGTGGGATACGACGACTCGGCCTTCATGAACTGCACCGAGCCCCCCCTCACCACCGTCCGCCAGCCGATCGAGGCGATGGGACGTGCGGCCGTGGAACTGCTCTCCGTGCAGATCGGCGGTCGCGCGGTGCCGTCGGACGAGCTCCTCTTCGAGCCGGAGCTGGTCGTCCGGGGTTCCACGGCCCAGCCCCCGCGTACGGCTGCCCGCTGACCGTCGGGATTTTGCACCCCCGAAGCTGTCAATTGCGTGCTTACGGGGACGGGAGCGGCTGGGGCGGCCGGGGACCCGTGTAGTGCCCGCTGGGGCGCATCCGCAGCGGGCGTTCCTCGTACTCCTCCAGCGCATGCGCGATCCAGCCCGCCGTACGGGAGATCGCGAACACCGTCTCCCCGGCCTCCGCGGGCATGCCCGAGGCGACCGAGAGCACGGCCAGCGCCAGGTCGACGTTGGCGTGCAGAGGGACGTCCCGTGCGGTGGTGGCGACCACGTTCTGGGCGGCGGCCAGCGCCGGTCCGGCCTGCGGCACGCGTTCGAGCAGGCCGAACAGCGTACGGGCGCGAGGGTCCTCGCCCGTGTACAGCCGGTGCCCGAGTCCGGGCACCCGGCGGCCGGCCCTCAGATGGTCCGCCACCACGGGCGCCGCGCCACCGCGCTCCAGGACCTCGGCCAGCATGCGATGGGCCAGCCCGCTCGCCGCTCCGTGCAAGGGGCCTTCCAGCACGCCGAGTCCCGCCGACACCACCGCGTACGGATGGGCCCGGGCCGATGCGGCGACCCTGGCTGCCAGCGTCGAAGCGGCCAGATCGTGGTCGATCAGCAGCGCAAGCGCGGTGTTCAGCGCGGCGAGTGACGGTTCGTCGGGCCGGCGAGCGGTGAGTTTCGGCCACAGTTGGGCAGCCAGACCGGAAGACGTGGCGGGTCCGGCCGGATCCCTCGCGTCGTGCTCGCGGCCGCCCGCCGCCGGCAGCGCCGCGACCAGCGTCGGGATCAGGCTGCGCGCGCCGCCGAGCGCGGTCTCGCGCGACAGGTCGAAGCGCAGCGGGTCGGCGGCAGCGGCGGCCACCACCGCCACCCGGAGCCGGTCCGTGGGTCCGCAGTGCACCGGCAGCGCACCGACCGCCTGCCGGGCCGCCGCCATCGCCTGCTCCGGGGCCGTGAAGCGGACGCCCGGTCGCAGCTCACCGGTCCACAGCCACTCGGCGACCTCCTCGTACGCATAGCGCGCGGCCAGCTCCGTCGCGTCCACGCCCCGGAAGTAGTAGCGGTTGTCGGCGATCAGGGTGATGCCGGTGCGGACGGCCGGCTCGCCCGTGGCGGGGGCCGTCTCCCTGCGCCCCGTTCGCCGGGCCAGCGCGTCGACCTCCGCCGCGTCGAACGTACTGCCGCGACCGCCCGGTATCCGGCTGCTGCTCAGCTGGCCCCGGCTGACGTACGCGTACACCGTCTCGGGCTTCACTCCCAGACGCTCGGCGGTTTCCCGCGTCGTAAGCCGCTGTCCGTCCGCCTCTGCTCGCTCCGTCATGCCGCCACCGTATCCATATGGCGTCCCCGGTATCCATGCGTACGTATTGATTCAATCAACATTGACAGAAATCTAGTCATGCATGGACAGTCAAATCAATACCAAGGAGTCACCCGACTGTCCACGGAGGAAGCAATGACGACCATGACCGGCGCAACACCGCTCGACGTCCCCCGAGGTCTCGCGGGTGTCGTCGTGACCGATACGGCGCTCGGGGACGTCCGGGGCCGTGAGGGCTTCTACCACTACCGCCAGTACTCGGCGGTCGAGCTGGCGCAGGCCCGTAGCTTCGAGGACGTCTGGTACCTCATGACCGAGGGCGAGCTGCCCGGCCCGGCCGCCCGCGCCGACTTCGCCGCCCGCACGGCCGCCCTGCGCGTACTGCCCGACGCCGTACGCGAGGCGCTGCCCGCCATAGCGCGTGCGAGCGCGGTGTCCGGCCCGCTGTCCGGGCTGCGCACGGCGCTGTCCCTGCTCGGCGCGTCGGCCGGCTTCCGACCGGTGTACGACATCGACGCGGACCGGCGCCGGGCCGACGCGCTGGCCGTCTGCGCCGCCGTCCCCACCGTGCTGACCGCGCTGCACCGCCTCGGCCAGGGCCTCGAACCCGTCGAGCCGCGCGCCGACCTGCCGCACGCGGCCAACTACCTGTACATGCTCACCGGTTCCGTCCCGGACGAGGACCGGGCCAGGGCGGTCGAGCAGTATCTGATCTCCACCGTGGACCACGGCTTCAACGCCTCGACGTTCACCGGACGGGTCGTCGCCTCGACCGGAGCGGATGTCGCCGCCTGCCTGGTGGCCGCCGTCGGAGCCCTCTCCGGCCCCCTGCACGGCGGCGCCCCCAGCCGCGCCCTGGACACGCTCGACGCGATCGGCACCCCCGACCGCATCGACGGCTGGATCCGCGAACGCGTCCTCGCCGGCGACCGGATCATGGGCTTCGGCCACCCGGTCTACCGCACCGAGGACCCCCGCTCGCGCATGTTGCGGTCCATCGCCCAGGGTTTCGGCGGCCCGCTCGTGGACTTCGCCGTCGAGGTGGAACGGCAGGTCGAGGCGATCCTCGCCGAGCTGAAGCCCGGACGCGAACTGCACACCAACGTGGAGTTCTACGCCGGGGTGGTCATGGAGCTCTGCGGACTGCCGCGCGCGATGTTCACGCCCACCTTCTGCACGGCGCGGGTCGTGGGCTGGAGCGCCAATATCCTGGAGCAGGCGGAGGACTCCAAGATCATCCGCCCGGCGGCCCGCTACGTCGGTCCGCCGCCGCCCCAGCCGGTCCCGGCAGTCTGACCCCGCAGGAAGGCCCCCGTTGAGCTCGTCGTCGCCCCACCGCCCCCGTATCCCGGTCATCGTCCTCGCGGGATTCCTGGGATCCGGCAAGACGACGCTGCTCAACCACCTCCTGCTGCACCGCGCGGGCAACCGGATCGGCGTGATCGTCAACGACTTCGGGTCCATCGAGATCGACGCCATGACGGTCTCCGGGCAGGTCGGGTCCACCGTGTCGCTGGGCGGCGGCTGTCTGTGCTGCGCGGTCGACGTGAGCGAACTGGACACCTATCTGGAGACCCTGACCCGGCCCTCCGCCCGGCTCGACGTCATCGTCATCGAGGCGAGCGGCCTCGCCGAGCCGCAGGAGCTCGTCCGCATGATCCTCGCCAGCGACAACCCGCACATCGTGTACGGGGGACTGGTGGAGGTGGTCGACGCAGCCGAGTTCGAGGCGACCCGGGAGCGCCATCCGGAGATCGGCCGCCATCTCGCGGTGGCCGATCTCGTCGTGCTCAACAAGACGGACCGGGCCGGGGACGAGGAGTGTGCCCGCGTCCGGAAGGCCGTCGCGGAGACCGGGAGCACGGCGGCGATCGTCCCGGCCACGTACGGGCGCATCGACCCCGAGCTGCTCTTCGACCCGGCGCTGCGGCCCGAGGCCGAGGAGAAGGCCCGTCAGCTCACCTTCGAGGACCTCTACCTGGAGGAGCGTGCGGCGGAGGACGGCGATGGGCACGGGGGCCATCTGCACGCCGCGTACGAGAGCGTCGACTTCGATTTCGACGTGCCGATGGACCCTCGCCGGCTGATGCGGTTTCTCGACTCACGGCCCGAGGGGCTGTACCGCATCAAGGGGTACGTCGACTTCGGCGCGGGTGATCCCGGAAACGTCTACGGTGTGCACGCCGTCGGCAGGTTCCTGCGGTTCACCCCCAGGCCCTTGACGCGTGGCGAACCGAAGCGGACCCAGCTCGTCCTGATCGGTTCCGGCATCGACGCACCGGCCGTGCGCCAAGAACTGGAGAGCTGCGGGGTTACGGAGGACCCGGCCGCGGAAACGCGGCAGGACGCCGTACATGAGCGAGCCATGTGGGGCGTCCTGCGTTACGTACAACAGCCCGGCGACGACGACGCGTAGAGCGCTTCGCCGCCGGGCCGGACGGCCTACGCCGGGCCGGCGATCACCGCGACCGGGCTCTCCAGCGGCGTCCCCGAACCGTCGCGCCGCGGATCGGGCTCGGGCAGCGAGGCCGGAGCGCCGTTCTTCTGCGCCGCCCTGGCCGGCAGCGCGCCCGCCCACGCGAACACCAGCACGTCCTCGCCCTTCAGGAACCGCTGGCAGCGCACCCCGCCGGTCGCCCGGC
The DNA here is from genome assembly GCF_044761525.1 of Streptomyces sp. NPDC097595. Taxonomy (NCBI): domain Bacteria; kingdom Bacillati; phylum Actinomycetota; class Actinomycetes; order Kitasatosporales; family Streptomycetaceae; genus Streptomyces; species Streptomyces sp. NPDC097595. Next base: position 82,739 of record NZ_JBIWCN010000016.1, read on the forward strand.
CCTTGCGCGGATACTGGTCGAACGGGGTGAGCTTGCAGGTCAGGACCGAGTCGTCCAGCGTGCCGTGCGAACCGGCGACCGTGAACACCGCGCCGTCCGCCGCCGGGTCCACCGCGGCGAACGAGAGCACCCTGGCACCCGCCCCCAGCTTGACGCCCGCCATGCCGCCGGCCGGCCGCCCCTGCGGGCGCACCTGCGCGGCCGGGTAGCGCAGGAGCTGCGCGTCCGACGTGATGAAGACCAGGTCCTCCTCACCCGTCCGCAGTTCCATCGCGCCGACGATCCGGTCACCGTCCTTGAGGGTGATGACCTCCAGCTCGTCCTTGTTGGCCGGGTAGTCCGGCACCACGCGCTTGACGACGCCCTGGAGCGTGCCGATGGCGAGACCCGGTGACGACTCGTCGAGCGTGGTGAGGCAGACGACGTCCTCGTCCGCCTCCAGCGTGAGGAACTCGCCGACCGTCGCCCCGCCCGACAGATTGGGCGCCGCGTGCGTGTCCGGCAGCTGGGGGAGATCGATCACCGCGAGCCGCAGCAGCCGCCCGCCGGACGTCACCACGCCGATGTCACCGCGGGCCGTCGCCGCCACCGCCGAGACGATCACATCGTGCTTGGACCGCTTGGCGCCCTCGCCGACGACGATCGGCTCGTCGTTGGCCGTACGCGCCAGCAGGCCCGTCGAGGACAGCAGCACCCGGCACGGGTCGTCCGCCACCTCCAGCGGCACCGAAGCGACCTGCGAACCGGCCGACTCCAGCAGCACCGTACGCCGGGCCGTGCCGAACTTCTTCGCGACCGCGGCCAGTTCCGCGGAGACCAGCTTGCGCAGCTCGGTGTCCGATTCCAGGATCGTCGTCAGCTCGGCGATCTCGGCGTCCAGCCGGTCCCGCTCGCTCTCCAGCTCGATCCGGTCGAACCGGGTGAGCCGGCGCAGCGGCGTGTCCAGGATGTACTGCGTCTGGATTTCGCTCAGCGAGAAGCGCTCCATGAGCCGCTCCTTCGCCTGCGCCGAGTTGTCGCTGGACCGGATGAGCCGGATGACCTCGTCGATGTCGACCAGCGCGACGAGCAGGCCCTCGACCAGATGCAGCCGGTTGCGGCGCTTGGTCCGGCGGAACTCGCTGCGCCGGCGCACCACGTCGAAGCGGTGGTCGAGATAGACCTCCAGCAGCTCCTTCAGCCCCAGCGTGAGCGGCTGGCCGTCGACCAGTGCCACGTTGTTGATGCCGAAGGACTCCTCCATCGGCGTCAGCTTGTAGAGCTGTTCCAGCACCGCCTCCGGCACGAAGCCGTTCTTGATCTCGATGACCAGACGCAGGCCGTGCGAGCGGTCCGTGAGGTCCTTGACGTCCGCGATGCCCTGGAGCTTCTTCGCCGAGACCAGGTCCTTGATCTTGGAGATGACCTTCTCGGGGCCGACGGTGAAGGGCAGTTCGGTGACGACGAGGCCCTTGCGGCGCGGCGTGACGTTCTCCACGGCGACCGTGGCACGGATCTTGAACGAGCCGCGGCCGTTGGCGTAGGCGTCCTTGATGCCGCCGAGGCCCACGATCCGCCCGCCCGTCGGCAGGTCGGGACCGGGGACGAAACGCATCAGCGTCTCCAGGTCCGCGCCCGGATGCTTGATCAGATGCCGGGCCGCGGCGATGACCTCGCCCAGGTTGTGCGGCGGCATGTTGGTCGCCATGCCGACCGCGATCCCGGTCGTGCCGTTGACCAGGAGGTTGGGGTAGGCCGCCGGGAGGACGACCGGCTCCTGCTCCTGACCGTCGTAGTTCGACTGGAAGGCGACCGTCTCCTCGTCGATCGACTCCGTCATCAGCGAGGTCGCGTCGGCCATCCGGCACTCGGTGTACCGCATGGCGGCGGGCGGGTCGTCGTTGCCCAGGGAGCCGAAGTTCCCGTGCCCGTCGACCAGGGGGAGGCGCATGGAGAACGGCTGGGCCATGCGCACCAGCGCGTCGTAGATCGACGCGTCGCCGTGCGGGTGCAGCTTGCCCATGACCTCGCCGACGACCCGGGCGCACTTCACGAAGCCGCGGTCCGGGCGCAGGCCCATCTCGTTCATCTGGTACACGATGCGGCGGTGCACCGGCTTCATGCCGTCACGGGCGTCCGGGAGGGCGCGTGAGTAGATCACCGAGTACGCGTACTCGAGGAAGGAGCCCTGCATTTCGTCGACGACGTCGATGTCGAGGATCTTCTCCTCGAAGTCGACCGGCGGCGGGGTCTTCGTGCTGCGGCGGGCCATCGCTGCTGCGACTCCTTCACGGATTTCGAGCGGGCAACCTCAGGTTCCCTCAGGTTCTGACGCGGTCCATTGTGGACCGCCGCACTGACAACCCCGACCTCGACCCGTCCCAAAGGCCCCGCGCCGTCCGTCCCGAGGCGGCGGAGGACCACCTTCCGGGGAATTTCGCTCGCAGCTTCGCCGCACGGGAACTTCGGCAGGTGCCGGTTCGCTTGCATACAGTGGCGGGTGTCTTGAAGCAACCTTTCGAAGCAGCCTCCCGCAGCGGCTTCTTCATATGGACATCCAGTAGCGCGATCGAAGGGACGTACATGCCCATGGGTCACACGGCCACAGCCCAGGCCGGCTCCGGCGGCTTGACAGCGACCGAGCACCGTCTGGCCAACGGCCTGCGCGTGGTGCTCTCCGAGGACCATCTGACCCCGGTCGCGGCGGTGTGCCTCTGGTACGACGTCGGCTCGCGCCACGAGGTCAAGGGCCGTACGGGCCTGGCCCACCTCTTCGAGCACCTGATGTTCCAGGGCTCCGGCCAGGTCAAGGGGAACGGACACTTCGAGCTGGTGCAGGGCGCCGGCGGCTCGCTCAACGGCACCACCAGTTTCGAGCGGACCAACTACTTCGAGACGATGCCCACGCACCAGCTGGAGCTGGCCCTGTGGCTCGAAGCCGACCGGATGGGCTCACTGCTCGCCGCGCTCGACGAGGAGTCCATGGAGAACCAGCGCGACGTCGTCAAGAACGAGCGCCGCCAGCGCTACGACAACGTCCCGTACGGCACCGCGTTCGAGCGGCTGACCGCACTGGCCTACCCCGAGGGCCACCCGTACCACCACACCCCGATCGGCTCCATGGCCGACCTGGACGCGGCCACCCTGGAGGACGCCCGCGCCTTCTTCCGTACGTACTACGCGCCGAACAACGCGGTGCTGTCGGTCGTCGGCGACATCGACCCCGAGCAGACCCTCGCCTGGATCGAGAAGTACTTCGGCTCCATCCCCTCCCACGACGGCAAGCAGCCGCCGCGCGACGGCTCGCTGCCCACGATCATGGGCGGCCAGCTGCGCGAGGAGGTACGCGAGGAGGTTCCGGCGCGCGCCCTGATGGCCGCGTACCGGCTGCCCCACGACGGCACCCGCGAGTGCGACGCCGCGGACCTCGCCCTGACCGTGCTCGGCGGCGGCGAGTCCTCCCGGCTGCACAACCGCCTGGTCCGGCGTGACCGTACGGCCGTGGCCGCCGGGTTCGGACTGCTCCGGCTCGCCGGCGCGCCCTCCCTGGGCTGGCTGGACGTCAAGACGTCCGGCGGCGTCGAGGTCTCGGAGATCGAGGCCGCAGTCGACGAGGAACTGGCCCGGTTCGCCGAGGAGGGCCCGACGGCCGAGGAGATGGAGCGCGCCCAGGCCCAGTTGGAGCGCGAATGGCTGGACCGCCTCGGTACGGTCGCGGGCCGCGCCGACGAACTGTGCCGGTATGCCGTGCTGTTCGGCGACCCGCAGCTCGCGCTGTCCGCCGTGAACCGGGTGCTCGACGTCACGGCCGAGGAGGTCAAGGCCGCCGCGCAGGCGCAGCTGCGGCCCGACAACCGGGCGGTCCTGGTCTACGAACCGGTCGAGCCCGCCGAGGCCGACGAAGAGGCCGACGCCGCCACCGACACCGACGCGCACGAAGGGGCGGACCAGTGACCGACGCTGCCGCGACTGAAGTTTCGATGCAGTTCCACCCCCAGCCCGTTCCCGGCGAGGCCCGGCCGTGGGCCTTCCCCGCACCCGAGCGCGGCTCCCTGCCCAACGGCCTCACCGTCCTGCGCTGCCACCGCCCCGGCCAGCAGGTCGTCGCCGTCGAGGTCTTCCTCGCCGCCCCCCTGGACGCCGAGCCCGAGGGTCTCGACGGCGTGGCCACGATCATGTCGCGCGCCCTGTCCGAGGGCACCGACAAGCAGAGCGCCGAGGAGTTCGCCGCCGAGCTGGAGCGGTGCGGCGCCACCTTCGACGCCCATGCCGACCACCCGGGCGTCAGGGTCTCCCTGGAGGTCCCGGTCTCCCGCCTGGCCAAGGCGCTCGGCCTGGTCGCCGAGGCGCTGCGGGCGCCGGCCTTCGACGACAGCGAGATCGAGCGCCTGGTGAGCAACCGGCTGGACGAGATCCCGCACGAGCAGGCCAACCCGGCCCGCCGCGCGGCCAAGCAGCTCTCCAAGGAGCTCTTCCCGGCCACGGCCCGCATGTCGCGTCCGCGCCTGGGCACCGAGGAGACCATCGAGCGGATCGACGCCGCGGCCGTGCGTGCCTTCTACGACGCGCACATCCGCCCCTCCACCGCGACCGCCGTGGTCGTCGGCGACCTCACCGGCATCGACCTGGACGCGCTGCTCGCCGAGACCCTCGGCGACTGGTCGGGGAACACCGCCGAACCCCGCCCCGTCCCGCCGATCACGGCCGACGACACCGGCCGGGTGATCATCGTGGACCGCCCCGGGGCGGTCCAGACCCAGCTGCTGATCGGCCGCATCGGCGCCGACCGCCACGACAGCGTGTGGCCCGCCCAGGTCCTCGGCACCTACTGCCTGGGCGGCACGCTGACCTCCCGGCTCGACCGGGTGCTGCGCGAGGAGAAGGGATACACCTACGGCGTGCGGGCCTTCGCCCAGGTGCTCCGCTCCGGCGCCGCCGACTCCGTCTCGGGTGCGACGGGCGCCGCGATGCTCGCCATCAGCGGTTCCGTGGACACCGAGTCCACCGGACCGGCGCTGGACGACCTGTGGAAGGTCCTGCGGACGCTGGCCGCCGAGGGCCTGACGGACGCCGAGCGCGAGACGGCCGTGCAGAACCTCGTGGGCGTCGCGCCGCTGAAGTTCGAGACGGCGGCCTCAGTAGCGAGCACCCTCGCCGACCAGGTCGAGCAGCACCTCCCGGACGACTACCAGGCGACGCTGTACGCCCGCCTCGCCGAGACCGGCACGGTGGAGGCGACCGCGGCCGTGGTCAGCGCCTTCCCGGTGGACCGGCTGGTCACGGTCCTGGTCGGTGACGCCTCGCGCATCGAGGAGCCGGTCAGGGCGCTCGGCATCGGAGAGGTGTCGGTCGTCACGGGCTGACCCGTCGCCCAGCCCGCTGAACGGGCAACAGGGAGGGTCCGGCGCACGGTCGCGCCGGACCCTCCCCGTGCAATTCGTTCCTTTTCTTCGCTTTCACGCCCTACAGGAGTAAGAATGTCGATTTGCCCTGTGGGATGCGCTACAAAGCCCGGTGTCCGTTTGGTGGCGGGAAGTCCACCCGCTTAGCGTCGGGTCCGCTGTCCGCCACTCGTACGCGCATCCGTGACGTACCGGGCAGCCATCGCCGAGTCCCCGTCAGGCGCGAGCCTGGGGAGCCGGGGACCCACCGTCCCTGGGGTGAATCGGATGCCCGCGCTCCGTCAGGGGCCAGACGTCCGTAGGAGACCTTCCTGCTCCGAACCCTCCCCCAAGGCCTCAAGGGCCAGGGGGTGCCCCCTGCTAACCCGGTAGGCGAGAAGGAAGGAAAGGACCAGCCACCCCATGGCGTTCACCCGTGCCACCGGGAAGCACCGTGCCCCGAGCCGCCTGACGCGCGCCGGCGCCAAGGCCGTCGGCGTCGCGACGCTCGCCGCCGGCGGTGTCATCGGCTCCCTGGCCTCCCCGGCCCTCGCCGCCGACACCGGGACGGCCCCGGCCGCCACCGAGACCGGCCTCTCCCAGCTCCTCGCCATCGAGAACACCCTCGCCGACCGGATCGACGCCCAGGCCGCCGCGCAGCAGCACCAGGCCGAGGTCGCCGAGAAGAAGGCGGCGGCCAAGGCGAAGGCCGCGGCCAAGAAGAAGGCCGAGGCCGCGAAGAAGAAGGCTGCTGAGAAGGCCGCCAAGGCCAAGGAAGCGGCCAAGGCGAAGGCCAAGGCCGCCCGCGAGGCGTCCGCCCGCGCCGGCCGCTCGACCGCCCGCACCGCGCTCGGCTCGTCCTACCAGCTGCCTGTCGCCGGCTCGTACGTGACCACCGGCTACAAGTCCAGTGGCTCGCTCTGGTCCTCCGGCAGCCACTCCGGCATCGACTTCCACGCCGCGTCCGGCAGCTCCGTCGTCGCCGTCGGCGCCGGCACGGTCGTGGAGGCCGGCTGGGGCGGAGCGTACGGCAACAACATCGTGCTCCGGATGACGGACGGTACGTACACCCAGTACGGCCACCTCTCCTCGATCGGCGTCTCCGTCGGCCAGAGCGTCGCGGCCGGCGGGCAGATCGGACTCTCCGGCTCGACCGGCAACTCCACCGGCCCGCACCTCCACTTCGAGGCCCGCACCACGCCCTCCTACGGCTCCGACATGGACCCGGTCGCCTACCTGCGCGCCCACGGCGTCAACGTCTGACCGGTCACCGGCTCCCCACCGAAGGCCCCGGCATCCCGCCGGGGCCTTCGCCGTTCCCGCACCTCCCCGCACACGATCCCGGCGCCCGGCTGAGACCAAAAGATATTCATGAATTCCCGCCCGGCATCGGAAATGCGAGCGCATTGCAATAGAGTCACGGCAGAGGTGTCGATCGGCCGCTGTTCGCGGGGATTGAGGCGGAGGTTCGGACATGCGTGTTCCGGCGCATTCGGTATGCACGGCAATCCGTGACGACATCGTCTCCGGTGTCTTCGAACGCGGCAGCCGGCTCACCGAGGAGGTGCTCGCGCGGCGTTACGGGGTTTCCCGCGTCCCCGTACGGGAAGCGCTGCGCACCCTGGAGTCGGAGGGCTTCGTCGTCACCCGGAGACACGCCGGAGCCTGCGTCGCCGAGCCCTCGGAGCAGGAGGCCGCCGACCTCCTTGAGGTCCGCATGCTCCTGGAACCGCTGAGCGCCGCCCGCGCGGCCCAGCGCCGGACGGAGGCCCACCTCAAGGTGTTGCGCGGCCTGGTCAGGCTCGGTCAGGAGCGGGCCCGCCGGGGCGAGGGCGAGGACCTGCGCTCCCTGGCCGGCTGGTTCCACGAGACGCTGGCCCAGGCGTCCGGCAGCCCCGGCCTGATCGCGCTGCTCACCCAGCTCCGCCACAAGATCGCCTGGATGTACGCGGTCGAGCAGCCGGCCCGCCCGGCCGAAGCCTGGGCCGAGCACGGAGCCCTGGTGGACGCAGTGGCGCGCGGGGACGCGGAGCGGGCGCGGGTCCTGGCCGCGCAGCTCGCCGAACGCCACGGCGCCGCGCACCGGCTCCGCCGCGCCGCCCGCCCCGCCACCGTTCCCCGGGCCGGCCGTGTGAGGGCTTCGCAACCTGCCGTAAACACCGCGAGCGGCCGGAATTAACAAAGGGCGCGTACAAATAAAGAAAGGCACGTAAAAAATCGGAAAAGGCGTCGCCCGCCTATTCGGTCCGTGTCCGCCCATTCGGTCCGCGCCGTCACGGCCTCGGCCCGCGCACGCAAAAGCCGCGGCACCCCATGCAGGGGGCCGCGGCTTTCCCGTAAGAATTTCGGCAGTGTCGGCCGCTCGGGCTCAGACGGTCTCCGGAAGCTCCTCAAGGCCCTCGGCGACCAGCTTCGCCAGGCGGTCCAGGGCGGCCTCGGCGTTGTCCGCGTCGGACGCGAGCACGATCTCCTCGCCACCCTGGGCGCCGAGACCGAGCACCGCGAGCATGGAGGCCGCGTTCACCGGGTTGCCGTCCGCCTTGGCGATGGTGACGGGAACGCCGGAGGCCGTGGCGGCACGGACGAAGATGGAAGCGGGGCGGGCGTGCAGGCCCTCGGCCCAACCGACGTTTACGCGGCGCTCAGCCATGGTTCTGCCCTTCAAGAATCAACGGTTGTCTAGACCAGTGTCTCATGTGGTGCGCGATGCTCCGGGCAGACCCGCGGGACCTCCCGGGTGCCGCGCCCACGGTCGTCCGGAGACCTCAGACTGCCCCGGCCCCAGCACCCCCGCGACCCGTGCGACAGCCGTAGGCTTTCCCCATGCAGCCCTCTCCGGAGCAGAGTCCGCATCACGCCTACCCCGATCACTGGGAGGCGGACGTGGTGCTCCGCGACGGCGGCACCGCGCGGATCAGGCCGATCACCACGGACGACGCCGAGCGTCTGGTCAGCTTCTACGAGCAGGTTTCCGACGAGTCGAAGTACTACCGCTTCTTCGCGCCCTACCCCCGGCTCTCCGCCAAGGACGTCCACCGCTTCACCCATCACGACTACGTCGACAGGGTGGGTCTGGCCGTCACGGTGGGCGGCGAATTCATCGCCACCGTCCGCTACGACCGGATCGACGCGACCGGCCGCCCCGCCTCGGCCCCCGCCGATGAGGCCGAGGTCGCCTTCCTCGTCCAGGACGCCCACCAGGGCCGGGGCGTGGCCTCGACCCTGCTCGAACACATCGCGGCCGTCGCCCGCGAACGCGGCATCCGGCGCTTCGCCGCGGAGGTACTGCCCGCCAACACCAAGATGATCAAGGTGTTCCGGGACGCCGGATACACCCAGCAGCGCAGCTTCGAGGACGGCTCCGTCCACCTCACCCTCGACCTCGAACCCACCGCCGAATCCCTCGCCGTCCAGCGCGCCCGCGAACAGCGCGCCGAGGCTAGGTCCGTGCAGCGGCTGCTCGCCCCCGGCTCCGTCGCCGTCATCGGCGTCGGCCGCACCCCCGGCGGCGTCGGCCGCACCGTCCTGCGCAACCTGCTCGGCGCGGGCTTCACCGGCCGCGTCCACGCGGTCAACAGCGCCTTCGACGCCGGACAGGACACCATCGACGGGGTCCCCGCGCACCGCTCCCTCGGCGAGATCGGCGAGCCGGTCGACCTCGCGGTCGTCGCCGTGCCCGCCGGCCGGGTCCCGGAGGCCGTCGCGGACTGCGGCGAACACGGCGTCCAGGGGCTGGTGGTCCTCTCGGCCGGTTACGCCGAGTGGGGCGCCGAGGGCCGCGAGCGCCAGCGGGAACTGGTGCGCCAGGCCCGTTCGTACGGCATGCGGATCATCGGGCCCAACGCGTTCGGCATCATCAACAACTCCGAGGCGGTCCGGCTCAACGCCTCGCTCGCCCCGGACCGGCCCGCCTCCGGGCGCATCGGCCTGTTCACCCAGTCCGGCGCCATCGGCATCGCCCTGCTCTCCGGGCTCTACCGGCGCGGCGCGGGCCTCTCCACCTTCATCTCGGCCGGCAACCGCGCCGACATCTCCGGCAACGACTTCCTTCAGTACTGGTACGAGGACCCGGACACCGATGTCGCCCTGCTCTACCTGGAGTCGCTGGGCAACCCCCGCAAGTTCACCCGCCTCGCCCGCCGTACCGCCGCCGTGAAGCCGGTGGTCGTCGTCAAGGGCGCCCGGCACAGCGGCTCCACCCCGCCCGGCCACGCCGTCCCGGTCAGCCGCATCCCCGACTCCACGGTCTCCGCGCTTATGCGGCAGGCGGGCGTCATCCGCGTCGACACGGTCACGGAGATGGTTGACGCCGGGCTGCTCCTCGCCGACCAGCCGCTCCCGGCGGGCGGACGCGTCGCGATCCTCGGCAACTCGGAGTCCCTGGGGCTGCTCACGTACGACGCGTGCCTGGCCGAGGGGCTCCGCCCGCGCCCGCCCATCGACCTCACCACCTCCGCCACCCCGCAGGACTTCCGGGACGCGCTGTCGGCGGCGCTGGCCGACGGGGCGTGCGATGCCGTGATCGTCACGGCGATCCCCTGGGTCGGCGAGAACGGCGAGGCGGAGTCGGGCGACGGTGAGGTCCTGGCCACCGCGCTGCACGCGGCGGCCGCCGCCGGTCCCGCCAAGCCGGTCGCCGTGGTCCACGTCGAGATCGGCGGCCTGGCGGAGGCGCTGGCGGCCGCCACCAGCACGGTGGCGCAGCAGCGCACGGCCGCGCAGCCGTTGGCGGCGGCGCAGGGTGCGACGGGGTCCCCCGCGACGGGGTCGCCCACCGAACCGCCGAGCACCACAGCCCCCGGCATCACGCCGCCCGCAGCCAGGGGCGCCGGCATCATGTCCCCCGCAGCCCCCGGCACCACGCCCCCCGCAGCCACGGCCACCCCCGCTCCGGCCCCTCCCGCACCCACGGACCCCGCCCCCCGGCCCCCCACCCCGCCCTCCGGCACCGCACAGCCCGCTGCCACGGACGGCGCCCCCGAGCCCCCCGGCGCCTCCCAGGGCGCCCCCCGTACCGGCCGCATCCCCGCCTACCCCGCCGCCGAGCGCGCCGTGCGGGCGCTCGCCGAGGCCGTGCGGTACGCGCAGTGGCGGCGCCAGGCGGCCGTGCCCGGCAAGGTGCCCGACTTCCTCGACGACACCATCGACACCCAGGGCGCCGCCGCCCGCATCGACGCCCTGCTCGGTGACGACCCCGACCCGCGCGGCGTGCCGCTCGGCCACGACGAGGCCCGCGAACTGCTCGCCTGCTACGGCATCGCCGTACGCCCCACGCTGCCCGCCCCCGGCCCGGAGGAGGCGGTGGCCGCCGCCGCCCGGCTCGGTTACCCGGTGGCCCTCAAGACGACCGCGCCCCATCTGCGCCACCGGGCCGACCTCGGCGGCGTACGCCTGGACCTCGACAGCGAGGCGGCCCTGCGCCGCGCGTACGGCGACCTCACCGAACTGCTCGGCAAGCCGGCGGAGCTGCGGCCCGTCGTCCAGGCCATGGCGCCGCGCGGCGTCGACACCGTCGTCCGGGCCACCATCGACCCGGCCGCCGGCGCCGTGCTCTCCTTCGGCCTCGCCGGGGCGCCCTCCGAGCTGCTCGGCGACACCGCCCACCGCCTGGTCCCGGCCACCGACCGCGACGCCGCCGAGCTGATCCGGTCCATCCGCGCGGCCCCCGTCCTGTTCGGCTGGCGCGGTGCCGCGCCGGTGGACACCGCCGCGCTCGAAGAGCTGCTGCTGCGGGTCTCCCGGCTGGTCGACGACCACCCCGAGGTGGTCTCCATCGCCCTGGAACCGGTCGTGGTCGCCCCGCAGGGCCTCTCGGTGCTCGGGGCGAGCGTCCGCCTCTCGCCGCCCCCGGCCCGGAACGACCTCGGCCCGCGCCGCCTGTCCAACTACTGACCCGGCCCCCGCTCGCGTCCCCCTGGACGGGCCGGGGCGGGGCTCCGGCGGCGTCCCCGGCAGCCACCCGGCCCCCGTAGGATGGTTCTCATGGCTAAGACCGGTACGACGACCCAGGGGCTGCGCGCGGCGATCGAGCGCAGCGGCTATTACCCGGCCCTCGTGGCCGAGGCGGTGGAGGCCGCCGTGGGGGGTGAGCCGGTCGCTTCGTACCTGGTGCACCAGGAGACGACCTTCGACTCCAACGAGGTGCGCCGGCACGTCACGGTGCTGGTGCTCACGGACACCCGCTTCATCGTCAGCCACACCGACGAGCAGAACGCGGACACCAGCTCCCCGTCGCCGTACGCCACGACCTCGACGGAGTCGGTCAAGCTGGACCGGATCTCCTCGGTCGTGGTCAGCCGCGTCGTCGCCAATCCGGAGAAGTACGTGCCGGGCACGCTGCCCCGCGAGGTCGTCCTGACCATCGGCTGGGGCGCGGTCTCCCGGATCGACCTGGAGCCGGCCGCCTGCGGCGACCCGAACTGCGAGGCGGACCACGGCTACACCGGCAGCACCACCGCCGACGACCTGAGTCTGCGGGTCAGCGAGGCCGGCGACGGCCCGGACACCGTGCGCCAGACCCTCGCCTTCGCCCAGGCGCTCTCCGAGGCCACGGTGGCGACCCCCGCGGCCGGCCGCTGATGGCCCAGCCGGCCTGGCCGGACGACTTCGTCCCGCTGTCCGTCGACACCGCGCCCGTCCCGGAGTACGGCAGCGGCTCGCTCGCCGATCTGCTGCCGACCCTGCTCGCGGGCCAGGAGGTCCCCGGCTTCGACGCGGCCATCGGCGAACTCACCCCCGCCGACCGGAACTGCGTCTTCCTGATCGACGGCCTCGGCTGGGAGCAGATAAAGGCCCACCCCGACGAGGCGCCGTTCCTGCACTCGCTGCTGCCGACCTCGCGCGGCGGCACCGGCCGCCCGATCACGGCCGGCTTCCCGGCCACCACGGCGACCTCGCTGGCGTCCGTCGGCACCGGACTGCCCCCGGGCGAGCACGGTCTTCCCGGTTACACGGTCCGTAACCCCGAGACCGGCGAGCTGATGAACCAGCTCCGCTGGAAACCGTGGACCCCGCCGAAGGCGTGGCAGCCGCACCCCACCCTCTTCCAGCTCGCCGACGCGGCCGGGGTGCGTACCGCGCAGGTCTCCGCCCCCGCCTTCGAGCAGACCCCGCTGACCAAGGTCGCGCTCAGCGGCGGCTCGTTCCTCGGCCGGCTCAGCGGCGAGGAGCGGATGGACACCGCCGCCGAGCGGCTGGCCGCCGGGGACCGTTCGCTCGTCTATACGTACTACAGCGAGGTGGACGGCAAGGGGCACCGCTTCGGCACCGACTCCGACGCCTGGCGCGGACAGCTGATGTACGTCGACGGGCTGGCCCGGCGCCTCGCCGAGCAGCTTCCGCCGCGCACGGCGCTCTACATCACCGCCGACCACGGCATGATCGACATCCCCTTCGACGAGCAGTCCCGGATCGACTTCGACGAGGACTGGGAGCTGAGCGCCGGCGTCGCGCTGCTCGGCGGCGAGGGCCGGGCACGGCATGTGTACGCCGTCCCCGGCGCCGCGTCCGACGTGCTGGCCGTCTGGCGCGAGGTGCTGGGCGAGCAGTTCTGGGTGGCGAGCCGGGACGAGGCCGTCGCCGCGGGCTGGTTCGGCCCCACCATCGACGAGCGGGTGTACGGCAGGATCGGCGACGTGGTCGCGGCCGCCCACGACGACGTGGTGATCACCGCCTCGCGCAACGAGCCGCACGAGTCGGCCATGGTCGGCATGCACGGCTCCATGACCCCCGTCGAGCAGTTCGTCCCACTCCTCGAAGTACGCTCGTAGCCCGCTCCGCCCCGATCAGCCGCTCTCTCTTCCCGTCCCGAAAGGTGCTCAACCCGCCATGCCCGAGCTTGTGTTCTTCTCCGGAACGATGGACTGCGGAAAGAGCACCCTGGCCCTCCAGATCGGCCACAACCGCTCGGCGAGGGGCTTGCAGGGCGTGATCTTCACCCGGGACGACCGCGCGGGGGAGGGGAAGCTCTCGTCCCGCCTCGGCCTGGTCACGGAGGCCGTCGAGGCCGACGAGGACATGGACCTGTACGCGTATCTCGTCGCCCAGCTGTCCAAGGGCGGCCGCGTCGACTACGTGATCGTGGACGAGGCGCAGTTCCTGGCCCCGGAACAGATCGACCAGCTGGCCCGGGTCGTGGACGACCTGGAGATGGACGTCTTCGCCTTCGGCATCACGACGGACTTCCGCACCCGGCTCTTCCCCGGCTCCCAGCGCCTGGTCGAGCTGGCCGACCGCATAGAACAGCTCCAGGTCGAAGCCCTCTGCTGGTGCGGCGCCCGCGCTACGCACAACGCCCGCACCGTGGACGGCGAGATGGTCGTGGAGGGCGCGCAGGTCGTCGTCGGCGATGTGCACCGCCCGGCGGGCGAGGTCGGTTACGAGGTCCTGTGCCGGCGCCACCACCGCCGCCGGGCCACCGCCGCCTCCGCCCAGGCGGGCGCACTCTCCCCGGACGTCCTGCCGGTCTCCTCCGCCTGACGCTCAGCCCGCCGCCCGCAGCGGGCAGCCCGTGCCGGCGCGCGCGGTGAGGTCGGCCCGCAGGGCGGTGAGTTGGGCCATGCGTGCGTCGATGACCGCGATCTTCTCCTCGAACAGCGCGGACAGTGCCTGCGCGCTGTCCGGTGCGTCGCGCAGCTCTTCGCCCGTACGTGCGATCTCGGCCAGGGAGAATCCGAGCGCCTGGGCGGTGCGGACGTAGGCGAGCCAGGGCGCGGTCTCGGGCGGGAAATCGCGGTAGCCGTTGGGCAGCCGCTGCCCGGAGATCAGCCCGGTGCGCTCGTAGAAGCGGATGGTGTCCCTGCTCAGCCCCGTCTGCGCGGCCAACTCCCCGATACGCACGGCTCTCCCGCCCTCTGGGTTCGCGGACTTGACCTTGGACAGTACTCCAGTGTTTACGGTCGGGGGCGTCCGTGAAGGAAGCCGTCAGGAGAGCCCCCCGTGTTCCGTACCGTCACGCCCTCCCACCCCGCCTATCCGCGTTTCGTACGCGCGAGCGCGTGGTACGACCTCGTCGTCACCGCGGGGTTCGCCACTCCCTGGACGTACGGGCTGGTGCACAGCGCACTGTCCCGGCTCGGGGAGGCGATCGGGGCGGGCGCTCTGCCCGCCCTCGATCCGATAGAAACCCTCTACGCCAACCTCATGGGGTCGGTGGTGGTCGTCTGGGCGCTCCTGCGCCTCGTCCGGCCGCTGCCGGTGCACGGTCTGTACGACGGCCTCGCGCGCACGCTGTTCGCCCTGTGGCAGGCGTACGCGCTCGCCCAGGGCGCCCCGTACTGGCTCTGGCTGTTCCTGGTGGCCGAAGCGGCGTTCGGCGTCGTCCAGCTCGCGCCCTGGCGGCTCGTGCGCGGTGCGGTCAGCGTGCCACCGAGCGCTGGATCGTGAAGACCGCGCCCTCCGGGTCCGCGACCGTCGCGACCCGGCCGCTCGGGCCCTCCCTCGGCGGGCTCAGGACCTGCCCGCCGAGCTCCGCCACCTGCTGCGCGGCCTCGTCCGTGTCGGCCACCTCGAAGTACGTCATCCAGTGCGGCCCCCGGTCGCGCAGCAGGGCATGGCCGACGCCGTGCAGCGAGGCGACCGGGCGGCCCTGGAGGTGCAGGGTCTGGTAGTCGAAGTCCGCCGAGACGACGGCCTTGGTCTCGTAGCCGAAGACCGCCTGGTAGAACTTGGCGACCGTCGACGTCTCCCGGGTCACCAGCTCGTTCCAGACCGGGGTGCCGGGCGCCCCCGCCAGCGTGGTGCCGATGTGCGCTGCGGCCTGCCAGATCCCGAAGACGGCGCCGCCCGGGTCGGAGGCGATGGCCATGCGGCCCGCCTCGCCCGCGTCGAGCGGCCCGACGCCGACCGTGCCGCCACAGGCCCTGATCGCCTCGGCCGTCTGATCGGCGTCGTCGGTGGCCAGATAGGTCGTCCAGGCGATAGGGAGGTGCCGGTCCGGCGGCAGCTGTCCGATGCCCGCGACCTCCTTCCCGCCGATCAGCGCCCGCACGTACGGGCCGAGCTGTTCGGGGCCGGGGCCGAACTCCCAGCCGAACAGCTCGGCGTAGAAGTTCTGGGTCGTGCGCAGGCCGTGCACGATCAGGCTCACCCAGCAAGGTGTTCCGGGTGCACGCCGAGCGGCAGCCTCGGTCATCGTCACTCTCCTCGGACCATCGTGGTGGTCGTACGGGAAAACGGGGCCGGTGCGCCGTGGTGCGGTGCGAGTCGGGTACGCCCCGTGCAGATGCTTGCACCACCGGGCGCGGGATGCGCTCCGGCCGCGCCGTCACTTCCAGGTTCTCGTCCCAGGGGGACCTTTATGTCCTGGTATACCCGCTTGGTTGTTGTCACGGGCAACCGGGCGTGTGCGCGAGGATGGCACGCATGAAGCCCATCATCTCCGCATCCGAATGCGTGAGCGAACTGGCGGGGCCGCGTCCGCCGGTGCTCCTGGACGTACGTTGGCAGCTGGGCGGCCCGCACGGCCGGCCCGACTACGAGGCGGGGCACATCCCCGGCGCCGTCTTCGTGGACCTCGACGCGGAACTCGCCGGTCCGGCGGGCGCCGGCGGCGGCCGCCATCCGCTGCCCGACCCGGACGAGTTCGGCGCCGCGATGCGCCGCGCCGGGGTCCGCCGGGACGGTCCGGTCGTCGTCTACGACGGCGGTCAGGGCTGGGCGGCCGCCCGGGCCTGGTGGCTGCTGCGCTGGGCGGGGCACTCCGACGTACGGGTGCTGGACGGCGGCCTCGCGGCCTGGACGGGGGAGCTGTCGAAGGAGGCCCCGGAGCCGGCCGAGGGCGACTTCGTGCCCGCGCCGGGGGCGCTGCCGCTGCTCGACGCGGACGGTGCCGCGGCCCTGGCCCGCTCGGGTGTCCTGCTCGACGCGCGGGCGGCCGAGCGCTACCGGGGCGATGTGGAACCCATCGACCGGGTCGGCGGCCACATCCCCGGCGCGGTCTCCGCGCCGACCGGCGAGAACGTGGACGCGGACGGGCGCTTCCTGAGCCCCGAGCGTCTGGCCGCCCGGTTCGCCGGGCTGGGCGTGGGCGGGGAGACCGCGGAGGTCGGTGTCTACTGCGGCTCGGGTGTCTCCGGCGCCCAGCAGGTGCTGGCGCTGGAGCTCGCCGGGCACCGGGCCGCCCTCTACGCGGGCTCCTGGTCGCACTGGTCCGCCGACGAGTCGCGCCCGGTCGCCACCGGACCCGACCCCAGCTAACGGGACGCCGTCGCGCGAGCGCGACGCACAAGGGCCCGTACGCGCTCGCGTACGGGCCCTCTTCATGCCGTCTAGTCCTGCTTCTTGCGGCGGGTGCCGAAGACGATCTCGTCCCAGCTGGGCACCGCGGCTCTGCGCCCGGGCCGGACCCCGTCCGCCTCGGCCTGCCGGTCCGTCGTACCCGTCAGCCGGTCGCGGTGGCCGGCGACCGCGCGCGGCATCAGGACGTCCGCGTACGCGGAGCCCGCTCCGGCCGACGCGGCGGGCGGCTCCTCGGCCTCCGGCTCCCGCTCGGGGGGCTCGATGGCCGGGGGCTCGGGCGGCGAGGGCCGTTCCGGTACGACCATGTCACCGCGGAAGCTGGGCACCGCCTCCAGCAGGCTGGTGAGGGAATCCCGCTCGCTCGCGGTCACCCCGGCGATCCGCTCCTCCGGCTCCGGGGGCGGCGGCGGGGCCGGACGCTCGATCTGCCGGTCCAGCGCGCGGTCCAGCGGCCGGTCGCGCGGCAGCCGGGCGATCCGGGGCACGAACGGGAAGCTGGGCTCGGGCGCGGCGACCTCGTCCGTCTCGCCGATCAGCGAACGGGCCTCGTCGTCCACGGCCTGGACCAGCCGGCGCGGCGGGTCGTACGTCCAGCTCGCCGAGTGCGGCTCACCCGCGACCCGGTAGACGAGGAGGACCTCCCAGGTGCCGTCGTCGCGGCGCCAGGAGTCCCACTGGACGGTTTCCTTGTCGGCGCCGCGCAGCAGCAGTCGCTCCTGCACCGCCTCGCCGAGTTGGGGGCCGGTGTTCTCGCCGGGACGGCGCACGGGAGTCTTCCGGGCCCGCTCCGCCATGAAGGCGCGCTCCGCGAGCACGGGGCCCTCGAAGCGGCGGACACGGTCGACGGGGATCCCGGCGAACTGGGCGACCTCCTCGGCGGAGGCGCCGGCTCGTATCCGTGCCTGGATGTCGCGCGGGCGGAGGTGGCTCTCCACCTCGATCTCGATCTGGCCGAGCCGGGCGCGGTCGTTGCGCACGGCGGCTCGCAGCCGCTCGTCGATCGGAAGCGTGTACTCCGTACTGTCCGCAGCTTTGAGCACCAGTCGTGTGCCGTCGTTGGAGACGGCCACGACACGCAGTTCGGGCATGGGGACCTCCCGGGTGGTGCCTGCCGACGTCACGTGCGTCGCTGCTTCCGCTAGTCGAGTGTGGCCTGCCCGGGTGCAGCCTGCCACAACATTGCCGTGTTGCCCGGCGTGTCGGGCGTGAGCCCTTGATCGCCGGTATGCCACGGTAGCCTTTGCGCAACGCAAAGTGGCCGATGGTCACTCCGTGTAGCTGGCCGCCGTGCGATGCCGTGCGCCGCCGGATCGAGTGCCTCCTTCGGCCCCCTCCCGAAGGTTCCGGACGCCCGCACGGGTGTCCGGCCCCAGGGCTCGCCACAGTACTCCATTCGGGCCATGTGGGTGGACCGCCGCGCCGCCGAAGTTCTCGTGAGGTGCGGGAGTTGACCTACCCCTCCAGACGCCTCGCGCCCATGATCCGTGTCGTGCTTCACATAATCCACGCAACCGGAACTTTCGGCTTCGCTCACGTGTCCCTAGTTGGTGCATGGTGGGAGAGATGTCAATCAAGGGCTGGAAATGGTGCAGAAGCCGGAAAGCGACATAGAACTCAAGGAGAGGCGGATCGATCTGAGCCTGCCCCAGGTGGCGGGCAGTGCGGTCGCCGCGGTGGCGGCGGCCGTGGCGGCTTCCCAGCTCGGTGTGTACGGAACCATCGCGGGCGCCGGAGTCATGAGCGTCGTGGCGACCTGCGGCGGCTCGGTCTTCCAGCACTTCTTCCGTCGTACGGGAGAGCAGATACGCGAGGTCACGGTCCAGGTGAAGCACCCGGACCGCGAGGTGACCGTCCGCACCCGTGAGACGGGCGCGCGGCGGTCGGAACCCTCACCGCAGGAGACCGTCCTGCTGGGAGCGGTGGACGACGCCACGACGGTCCTGCGCCGGGTGGACCCGCGGGCGGACGAAACGATGCTGCTGCGCCGGGCGGACGAGACGACGCTCCTGCGCCGTGTGGAGCCCGACGCGACGACCGTGCTGCGCAGCCCCGTCGCCGGGGCCGGGCCGGACGAGGAGTTCTCCGAGGCGACCACGCACGGCACCCGGATGCGCGGCTGGAAGCGGTCGGCCATCGGCGCGGCCGTGGTCTTCGCGGTCTCGATGGCCGGCATCACCACGTACGAACTGATCTCCGGCGGCGATCTGAGCGGCGGCCACGGGACGACCGTGGGCTCCGTCGTACGCGGTGAGCGCCACGACGGCCCTTCCACCCCCGCGCCCGACGAAACCACCCGCCCCGGTCAGGACGCGTCGGACCCGGTGCAGCGGGACCAGGACACGGCGACGCCCGGCACCGGCGGCCAGGACGAGGACGGCACCGCCCCGCAGCCGGACCGCAGTGGCGCTCCCACCGAAGGCGCGACCCCCTCGCCCACCCCCTCGGACCCGGCGGCCGGCGGCGTCGAGCCCACGCCCACGCCCACCCCGAGCGCCACGGACGACGGCGGCGGGAGCGCGGCGCCCGACCCGACGGCCACGGACGGCGTCCCGGCGCCGGCCGGCACCGAAGCGGGGGAGTGAGCCCGGGTCAGTCGCCCAGCACCCGGCGCAGGTAGTCGTTGCCGAACAGCCGGTCCGGGTCCAGCCGGTCCCGTACGGCCGTGAACTCGCCGAAGCGCGGGTACACCCCGGAGAGGTACGCGGCGTCCCTGGTGTTGATCTTGCCCCAGTGCGGACGGCCGCCGTGCGCGGTCATGATCCGCTCCACCGCCGTGAAGTAGGCCTGATAGGGCGTGCCCCGGTACATGTGGACGGCGATGTACGCGCTCTCCCGGCCCGACGCCGTGGAGAGCGCGATGTCGTCGGCGGGCGCGGTGCGCACCTCCACGGGGAAGCTGATCCGCAGCGGCGAACTGTCCACCATCGCCCGGACCTCGCGCAGCGCCTCGACGGCGGCCTCACGCGGCAGCGCGTACTCCATCTCCACGAACCGCACCCGGCGCGGGCTGGTGAACACCTTGTACGGGATGTCGGTGTACGTACGCGCCGACAGGGCGCGGCTGGAGATCCTGGCGATCGAGGGGATCGTGGCGGGCACGGCACGGCCGAGCGCGCAGGCGACCTGGAAGACGCCGTTGGACAGCAGCTCGTCCTCGACCCAGCCGCTGACCTTGCCGGGCGGGGCGGCGGGGCCGGCGCTGCGGTTGTTGCGCTTGGTGTTGCAGTTCCCGGTGTGCGGGAACCAGTAGAACTCGAAGTGCTCGTTCTCGGTTACGAGCTGATCGAAGTCGGTCGTCACCTGGTCGAAGCTCATCGGCTCCTCGCGGGCGGTCAGCAGGAAGACCGGCTCCACGGCGAAGGTGATCGCGGTGATGACGCCCAGCGCGCCGAGCCCGATCCGCGCCACCGCGAACACATCGGCGTTCTCGGTCTCCGAACAGGTCAGCACCGTGCCGTCCGCGGTGACCAGCTCCAGGGCGCGTATCTGCGCGGATATGGACGCCGAGTCGCGGCCGGTGCCGTGCGTGCCGGTGGAGGTGGCTCCGGCGACCGTCTGCTCCATGATGTCGCCCATGTTGGTGAGCGAGAGCCCCTCGCGGGCCAGCGCGGTGTTCAGGCGCTTCAGCGGGGTGCCCGCCTCGACCGTCACCGTCATCGCCTTGCGGTCGATCTCCCGGATGCCGGTCAGCAGGTCGGGCCTGATCAGCAGCCCGTCGGTGGCGGCGGTCGCGGTGAACGAGTGCCCGGTGCCGACCGGCTTCGCCCGCAGCCCGTCCTCGGACGCCCTGCGCAGGGCCTCGGCCAGCTCGTCCACGGAGGCGGGGGACACGGTCCGGGCCGGCCTGGCGGTGACGGTCCCCGCCCAGTTGGGCCACGGGCTCGTCGCCGTCCGTGTGTAGGTCTCGGTCATCTTCCCCGCGCCCTTCCCTAGGAACCGGCCCACCCAGCCGGCGTCTCCCCGGCCGGAAACCACGGGTTACCGGCCGGTTGGAGGGGGATCATACTCACGACTCCCGCATATGCATCCACCCCTCCCACCACCCCGTGCGGAGGGCCGGAAGCGCCCGCTCCGGACGTCGGCGCGACCCCGTCCGCGCGCGGGTGGCAGGATCGACGGCATGTCCGATCTGCGCGATCCCGCCCCCTGCGACGCCCTGCTCCTGCTCTCCTTCGGCGGCCCCGAAGGCCCGGACGACGTGGTCCCGTTCCTGGCGAACGTGACCCGCGGCCGGGGCATCCCCGAGGAACGGCTCAAGGAGGTCGGCAAGCACTACTTCCTGTTCGGGGGCGTCAGCCCGATCAACGCCCAGAACAGGGCCCTGCTCGACGCGCTGCGCAAGGACTTCTCCGAGCACGGGCTGGACCTGCCCGTGTACTGGGGCAACCGCAACTGGGCCCCCTACCTCACCGACACCCTGCGCGAGATGGTGAACGACGGCCACCGCCGCATCGCCGTCCTGGCGACCAGCGCCTACGCCTCGTACTCCGGCTGCCGGCAGTACCGCGAGAACCTCGCCGAGTCACTGGCGGCCTTGGAGGCCGAGGGCCTTCCCGTCCCGCGCGTGGACAAACTCCGGCACTACTTCAATCACCCCGGCTTCGTGGAGCCCATGGTGGAGGGCGTCCTCGCCTCGCTGGCGGACCTGCCCGACGAGGTGCGCCCCGGCGCCCACCTCGCCTTCACCACGCACTCCATCCCGACCTCGGCGGCCGACACCTCGGGCCCCGTGGAGGCGCACGGGGAGGGCGGCGCGTACGTCGCCGAGCACCTCGACGTCGCCCGGCTGATCGTGGACGCGGTGCGCGAGCGGACCGGCACGGCCCACCCCTGGCGGCTCGTCTACCAGTCGCGCAGCGGTGCGCCGCACATCCCGTGGCTGGAGCCCGACATCTGCGACCACCTCGACGCCCTCCACGGCGAAGGTGTCCCCGCCGTGGTGATGGCGCCCATCGGCTTCGTCTCGGACCACATGGAGGTCCTGTACGACCTCGACACCGAGGCCACCGCGAAGGCCGCCGAGCTGGGCCTGCCGGTACGCCGCTCCGCGACGGTCGGCGCCGATCCCCGGTTCGCCGCCGCCGTGCGCGAGCTCGTCCTGGAGCGGGCCGCCGCCGAGCAGGGCCGCGAGCCGCGGCGGTGCGCCCTCGGGACGCTCGGCGCGAGCCACGACCTCTGCCCGGTGGGCTGCTGCCCGGCCCGGGCGCCCAAGCCCGCCGCCGCGGGCGCCGACAGCCCCTACGCGTAAGTCTCTCTCCACCCTCTCAACCTCCTAGGGAGCGCCGTGACCGAAACCGAGCACTCATCGGACGTCCTGCTCGACCTCGCCCTGGAAGCCGCGCGACTCGCCGGCCGGCTGCTGCGCGACGGGCGTCCGGCGGGACTGGGCGTGGCCGCGACCAAGTCCAGCCCGGTCGACGTCGTCACCGAGATGGACATCGCCGCCGAGAAGCTGATCACCGAATTCCTGGTCGAGCGCCGCCCCCTGGACGGCTACCTCGGTGAGGAGGGCGGCACGACCGCCGAGGGCAGCACCGGAGTGCGCTGGGTGATCGACCCGCTCGACGGCACGGTGAACTATCTCTACGGACTCCCGTCCTGGGCCGTCTCCATCGGCGTCGAGGTGGACGGTGAGCGGGTCGCCGGTGTCGTGGAGGCGCCGATGCGCGGCGAGACGTACTTCGCGCGGCGCGGCCACGGAGCCTTCGTCACGGGCGGCGCCCACGGCGACGAGCACGTCCGGCTGCGGTGCCGGCCCACCGCCCCGCTCGCCGAGTCGCTGGTGGCCACCGGCTTCAACTACGTCGCCGAGGTCCGGGCCCACCAGGCCGAGGTGGCGCACGACCTCATCCCGCAGGTCCGGGACATCCGGCGCGGCGGCTCGGCCGCGATCGACCTCTGCGACGTGGCCGCCGGCCGGCTCGACGGCTACTTCGAGCGCGGGCTGCACCCCTGGGACCTGGCGGCGGGCGACCTCATCGCGCGGGAGGCCGGCGCCCTCACCGGCGGGCGCCCGGGCCGGCCGGCCGACGGCGAGCTGACCGTCGCCGCGTCCCCCGGGGTCTTCGAACCGCTCCAGGCCCTCCTGGACGGGCTGGGCGCCTGGCACGACTGATCCTGGGCGCTCCCCGGGCCCCCCGGACGCCAGAAGGGCCCCGCAGCCGCTGTGAAGCGGCTGCGGGGCCCTCGGCCCATAGCGACGGTCAGGCGTTCGTCGTCGTGCTGATCCGCACACCGTGCTCGGCGGCGAGACGACGGAGGTCGTCCAGCTCGCTCTGCTCGACGTCCGCGAGGAAGTCGTCGCCCGTCTCTCGGGCCTTCGTGAGGTCGTCCTCGGTCGTCTTGATGCGTTGCAGCAGACCTGCGGTGAAAGCGTCCATGAAGCGCCCCCTCATCGTGGGTCGGTGGCACGGGGGTGTGCCCGGGTTTCCCTCCGCCGAGGCGGTAGGGCGGGTGATCACGCACTCTCCGGGGGACGGAGGGGCCTGTGACAACGCCACATGGGAAGACGTGATCGCGGGTGTGAATGCGTACTCCCCCGCACGAAGCTCAGAGAAACCTCAACTGGCCCGAAAATCCCGTCGCTTCCTCGAAGCCGCAGGTCGGGGCGGGACGTCTTACCGCCGGTTTATGCGGGTTACGGGCAGGATGGAGCCGCACAAGTGTGCCGGGGCCGTGCCCGCTGCGCGGGCGGCGTGGCCGTCCCGGGCGCCCCGGAGCCCCGTGGTGCAGACCGCTTGCGAAGTTCTGGTTGCGAAGTTCTAGGGAAGGAAGCGCCGTGCGCGTACTCGTCGTGGAGGACGAGCAGCTGCTCGCCGATGCGGTGGCCACCGGATTGCGCCGTGAGGCCATGGCCGTCGATGTCGTGTACGACGGGGCCGCGGCCGTGGAGCGCATCGAGGTCAACGACTACGACGTCGTGGTGCTCGACCGCGACCTCCCCCTGCTGCACGGCGACGACGTCTGCCGCCGGATCGTCGAGCTCGGCATGCCCACCCGGGTGCTCATGCTCACCGCGTCCGGGGACGTCAGCGACCGGGTGGAGGGCCTGGAGCTCGGCGCCGACGACTATCTGCCCAAGCCCTTCGCGTTCAGCGAGCTGACCGCCCGGGTACGGGCCCTCGGCCGGCGTACGACCGTCGCCCTGCCGCCCGTCCTCGAACGGGCCGGCATCAAGCTGGACCCCAACCGCCGTGAGGTGTTCCGGGGCGGCCAGGAGGTCCAGCTCGCGCCCAAGGAGTTCGCCGTCCTGGAGGTCCTGATGCGCAGCGAGGGCGCCGTCGTCTCGGCGGAGCAGCTGCTGGAGAAGGCGTGGGACGAGAACACCGACCCGTTCACCAACGTCGTCCGGGTGACGGTGATGACCCTGCGCCGCAAACTCGGTGAGCCGCCGGTGATCGTCACGGTGCCCGGCTCCGGTTACCGGATCTGATGTCCGTGTCCGCCACCCCTCCGCCCCCACCCCCCAAGCCCACCTGGGAACCCAAACAGCAGCAGGAGCCTTCGTACCCCTGGCTGCGTCCGACCATCCGGATACGGCTCACGCTGCTGTACGGCGGCATGTTCCTGATCGCGGGCATCCTGCTGCTGTCGATCATCTACATGCTGGCCGCCCAGGCTCTGCATGTGGGCAGCGATCTCCCGTTCAAGATCGTCGACGGTCATGTCTCCAGCAACGTCTGCAACCTCCTGGAGGAGGGCAACTCGCCGAGCGCGGTCAACGCCGCGATGAACTCCTGCGTGAACCACCAGCGCCAGCAGGCCCTCGACACGCTGCTCAACCGTTCGCTGCTGGCCCTCGTCGGGCTCAGCATCATCGCCTTCGCCTTCGGTTACGGGATGGCCGGCCGGGTGCTCTCGCCGCTGGGCCGGATCACCCGCATCGCCCGGACCGTGGCCGGCACGGACCTGTCCAGGCGCATCGAGCTGGACGGGCCGGACGACGAGCTCAAGGAGCTGTCCGACACCTTCGACGACATGCTGGACCGGCTGGAGCGGGCCTTCACCGCGCAGCAGCGGTTCGTCGGCAACGCCTCGCACGAGCTGCGCACGCCGCTCGCGATCAACCGCACGCTGCTGGAGGTCCACCTCTCCGATCCGGAGGCCCCGCCCGAGCTCCAGCAGCTGGGCAAGACGCTGCTGGCCACCAACGAGCGCAGCGAGCAGCTGGTGGAGGGCCTGCTGCTGCTGGCCCGCAGCGACAACCAGATCGTCGAGCGCAAACCCGTCGACCTCGCCGAGGTCGCCTCGCGCGCCGTGGACCAGGCGCGCGGCGAGGCCGAGGCCAAGGGCGTGGAGATGCGCGAGGAGCTGGCCGAGGCCGTCGTCCAGGGCAACGGCGTCCTGCTGGAGCGCATCGCGCTGAACCTCGTACAGAACGCCGTCCGCTACAACGTCCCGGAG
The DNA here is from genome assembly GCF_044761525.1 of Streptomyces sp. NPDC097595. Classification (NCBI taxonomy): domain Bacteria; kingdom Bacillati; phylum Actinomycetota; class Actinomycetes; order Kitasatosporales; family Streptomycetaceae; genus Streptomyces; species Streptomyces sp. NPDC097595. The sequence continues at coordinate 107,740 of NZ_JBIWCN010000016.1, forward strand.
GGCGGCTGGGTCGAGGTGAGCACGGCGCTGCTGCCCGGCCAGGCGGTGCTCGTCGTCTCGAACACGGGCCCGGTGGTCCCGGCGTACGAGATCGACAACCTCTTCGAGCCCTTCAGGCGGCTGCGTACGGAGCGGACGGGCAGCGACAAGGGGGTCGGGCTCGGTCTGTCGATCGCGAGGTCCGTCGCCCGCGCCCACGGCGGCCGTATCATCGCCGAGCCCCGCGAAGGCGGTGGTCTTGTGATGCGCGTCTCACTGCCGGTCTGACCGGCTCGAGAGGAGCTTTGCGCACCGATTATTTTTTGTTCGCTTTGAGCGGAATTTTCGGGACCTGATCCCGAAGAGACCGTGTGTGATCGATCACAGGAGCGAATATCTCCCTGTCCACGCTCCGTGACCAGGGAACTCACCGGAAACCCGGCGAAACACCGGGTTTTCGGGGGTAGGTATGACGGGAAGTACACGGGGTGGCGCCTGCGAAGGGCGCCGCCGGGACCGTGTACGGTCCCCATCGCCACCCAAGCCGATCACTCCCGAGCGGTCCTTTTGGGTGTCGATTGAGTAACAGACCTTGATGTGAGGCAAAATCTCCGCCTCAGGTCGGGCACAAGTCCGGCCTCTCACGCGTTACGAGCGCTGAGACACCGCAGACACCCAGAGGGGGAGAGCGACATGGCAACGGATTACGACACCCCACGCAAGACCGACGACGACGTCGATCAGGACAGCCTTGAAGAGCTGAAGGCGCGCCGGAGCGACAAGACGGCTTCCGCCGTCGACGTCGACGAGTTCGACGCGGCCGAGGGCCTTGAGCTGCCCGGCGCAGACCTGTCCAACGAGGAGCTCGCCGTACGGGTCCTGCCCAAGCAGGCCGACGAGTTCACGTGCATGAGCTGCTTCCTCGTGCACCACCGCAGCCAGCTGGCCCGCGAGAAGAACGGCCAGCCGATCTGCCGCGACTGCGACTGAGGTCCGGTCGGCCGTGGCAGGGGACACACCGTTCCGCAAGCGGCGCCCCTGGGGCAGAAGGCCACCGGAGGCGCACCAGGGCGGTACAGGCCCGGCAGAGGGCGCGAAGGCGCCTGCCGAGCGGTCCGCCCTGCCACCCTCGCCGGACGGACAGGATGACGAGCGGGGCCTGCAGGCGGCCTCGCTCGAAGCAGCCGAAGTAGCGGTACGCGCAGCCCGTGAGGCTGCCGGAGTCGACACGGCCGATGGGGCCGGACAGGTCGGCAGGACGGAGCCCGTGACCGGGGCAGGCCGTCTGAGTTCAGTGAAACGGGGCGTACGCAAGGGCGGGGAGAGCGCCAAGGAAGCGATCGGTCATATCGCGGACCTGATCATCCACATCGCTCCCCGCGTCCCTGTGCGCGACCTCGACACCCTGCGCAAGCACTTTCCCGGCCTCGGGCCGGAGGAGATCGCGGACCGGCTCGTCGTGGGCGCGAGCCGCGCGACCGCCACCGTCGGCGCCGGAATCGGCGCGGCGGCCATGATGCCCGTGCCGCCCGCGATGCTCGCCGAGCTGGCCGCCGAGGTCACCGGCGTCGCCGCCATAGAGATGAAGCTCGTCGCCGAGCTGCACGAGGTCTACGGACGCCGTCCCCCGGGCGGCATCGGCCGGCGCTCCACCGCCTACCTCACCGCCTGGACCGAGGAGCGCGGCATCGAGGTCACCCGCCCCGCATCCGTCGACGCGGCACTGAGCGGCCGGATGAAGCGCGAGCTGCGCCGCCAGATCATGAAGCGCACCGTGCGCGACCTGCCGAGCTTGATCCCGTTCATGGTCGGCGCCGCGATCGGCGCGTCCATGAACCGGCGCGATACCAGGAAGCTCGCCGAACGGGTCAGGAAGGACCTGCGCGAGAAGCAGATCCCCTGGGACCGCCTCCCGGAACAGCCGCCCCTGAGACCTGAGAGCCCTTAGGCCCGGACCGCCGCGTTCAGCGCGGCCACCAGGGCCTGCGGGTCGCGCGTCGAGAGATAGACGTACGGGGTCGGGTCCTCGGGGTCGGTGACCTCCACCCGGACCGCCGTCGGGATGTAGCTGCGCAGCAGCATGAAGGCCCGGACGTCCGCCTTATGCGTGCGCCAGGCGCGCGCCTCCTCGGCGTCCAGCACCTCGGCCCCGCCGAGCGCCGAGACCGGGATCCGGGCGTCCCCCGCGACGAGCGCGCCCGCGACCACCCGGATGCGGGCGGAGCCGTACGAGCTGACCGCGACGGCCGACAGGACCGTGCCGCCGGCCAGGCCGGCGAGGAGCGGCAGGGTGCCCAGCGGCAGCAGCATCAGCGCGCACGCGATGCCGATCAGGACGGCGATCAGCCACCACGAACGGGGCGCGGTGAGACGTTCGTCGTAGGGCGGGGTCGAAGGCTGCATGGCTCCAGCTTGGCACGGCGCGACCGCCGGGTATCCGCGCGGGTAAGGTCTGCGCCTGTGAGTGGAACATCTGCGGCTCTGACGCCCCCGGCCGACGCGGTGAAACCGGTCCGGCACCCCGAAGCCCCGGCCCCCGGCGAGCTCCTCGGCGCGCACTACGAGCACTGCTTCGGCTGCGGCTCCGGACAGCCCCACGGACTGCACCTCCAGGCGCGGGCCGGCGAGGGCGTCCGGGTGACCGCCGAGTTCACCGTGAAAGCGGCCCACCAGGGTGCCCCGGGCCTGGCGCACGGCGGGGTGCTCGCCACGGCGCTGGACGAGACGCTCGGCTCGCTGAACTGGTTGCTGCGGGTCATCGCGGTCACCGGACGGCTGGAGACCGACTTCGTGCGGCCCGTCCCCGTCGACACCGTGCTGTTCCTCGACGCCGAGGTCACCGCCGTGCACGGGCGGAAGATCTACTCCCGCGCGACCGGCCGGATCGGCGGCCCGGACGGGCCGGTCGCGGTGCGGGCCGACGCCCTCTTCATCGAGGTCAAGGTCGACCACTTCATCGAAAACGGCCGGCCGGCCGAGATCCAGGCCGCCATGGCCGATCCCGACCAGGTCCGGCGCGCCCGCGCCTTCGAGGTGAACCCGTGACGCGCCACCCCGTCGACGTCCTGATCCGCCGGGTCGACCCGGATGTTCCGCTTCCGTCCTACGGGCACCCCGGCGACGCGGGCGCGGACCTGGTGACGACCGAGGCCGCCGTGCTGGCGCCGGGGGAGCGGGCCGTACTGCCCACCGGGGTTTCGATCGCCCTGCCCGACGGGTACGCCGCGTTCGTGCACCCACGATCCGGTCTCGCCGCCCGCTGCGGAGTCGCCCTGGTGAATGCCCCGGGGACGGTCGATGCCGGGTACCGTGGAGAGATCAAAGTGATCGTCATCAATCTCGACCCGCGCGAGTCCGTGCGGTTCGAGCGGTTCGACCGGATTGCCCAACTGGTCGTGCAGCAGGTCGAGAAGGTGCGCTTCCACGAGGTGTCGGAGCTTCCCGGCTCGGCGCGGGCCGAAGGGGGCTTCGGGTCCACCGGCGGCCATGCCGCCGTTGATGTTGATGGCGTCCGGGGCGGGGTTCCCCAGGGCGGGAACGGCTACGCTTCGGTCGAATCCGACCGGGAAGGACAGTGACGTGTTCGGACGTCGCAAGAACAGTGGTGCCGCCGATGACACGGCGGCCGAGGCGCGCGAGGCCGAGCAGGTCGTCGACGAGCAGGATGACGCCGAGGGCGAGTCCAGCCGGACGAACCTTCCGCCGGCGCCGCGCCCGGACGGTCCGTGGGACATCAGCGAGGTGTCCCAGCCCGGCGACGGCCGGGTCGACCTGGGCGGCATCTTCGTGCCCGGCGTCGAGGGCATGGAGCTGCGCGTGGAGGTCGCCGGCGACGCGATCGTCGCCGCCACCGTCGTGATGCGCGACAGCGCGATCCAGCTCCAGGCTTTCGCCGCCCCCAAGAAGGAGGGCATCTGGGGCGAGGTCCGCGAGGAGATCGCCTCGGGCATCACCCAGCAGGGCGGCATCATCGACGAGGTCGAGGGCCCGCTGGGCTGGGAGCTGCGCGCTCAGGTCCCCGTACAGCTGCCCGACGGGGCGAACGGCGTGCAGCTGGTGCGCTTCGTCGGCGTCGACGGCCCGCGCTGGTTCCTGCGCGGTGTGATCTCCGGCCAGGGCGCCGTGCAGCCGGAGGCCGCCGGGCTCCTGGAGTCGGTCTTCCGGGACACCGTGGTCGTCCGCGGCGAGGGCCCGATGGCCCCGCGCGACCCGATCGTCCTCAAGCTCCCCAACGACGCCCAGATGGTCCCCGAGGGCGTGCAGCAGGAGGAGCAGGAGGGCTCGAAGTTCTCCGGTGGCATGGCGGGCCTCCAGCGCGGTCCCGAGATCACCGAGGTGCGCTGACCGGCACCCGCGGACACCGGCCGGTGGGCCGCACCCCTTTCCCGGGGGTGCGGCCCACCGGCTTTCGCCTGCGCCGGCGCGTACGGCCGGTGACCGGGGCGCACCCCGGCATTGCCCGGTCCCGTGTCGCCTGCACATACTGGCGGCCGACAGGACCGAGGACCCACGGGGGAGCGCCATGACCGAGAACACCGCCGACACCAGCACCGGCGGGGGAGCCGGCACGGCGGTCGCCGACGGCCCCATGGTCCGCGTCGAGGACCTGCACCGCTCCTACGGCTCCGGCCCGGGAGCGGTGCACGCGCTGCGCGGCGTCTCCTTCGAGGTGCCGCGCGGCGAGCTCGTCGCCCTCAAGGGGCGCTCCGGCTCCGGCAAGACGACCCTGCTCAACCTCGTCGGCGGCCTCGACGCCCCGGACGGCGGCCGGATCACCGTCGACGGCACCGATCTCTCCTCGCTCGGCGAGAACGGGCTGCTGGAGCTGCGCCGGGACCGGATCGGCTTCATCTTCCAGTCGTTCGGGCTGATCCCGATCCTCACCGCCGCCGAGAACGTGGGCGTGCCCCTGCGGCTGCGCAAGGCCGACCCCAGGGAGCGCGAGGAGCGGGTGTCGCTGCTGCTCTCCCTCGTCGGCCTCGCCGACCACGCCGCCCAGCGCCCCGGAGAGCTCTCCGGCGGCCAGCAGCAGCGCGTGGCCATCGCCCGGGCGCTCGCCAACCGGCCCGCCCTGCTGATCGCCGACGAGCCGACCGGACAGCTCGACGCCGAGACCGGCCTCGCGGTGATGGAGCTGCTGCGCGCCGTCGTGCACAGCGAGGGCGTCACCGCGCTGGTCGCCACCCACGACGCCCAGCTCCTCGGCCTCGCCGACCGGGTCCTCGAACTCGGCGACGGCCACATCATCGAGCACTGACCAGCAGCCGGGGAAGTGGTATCAGGGTTACGTCAAATCCCGACGCTTCCCCACCCCCCGTCCGATATGCCGGAAATTCGCCAGGTACTTTCGAACCATGGCTGCCGCGGCGGCAGCCGCCTGTTCCGGAAGACAATGGGGCCATGGCGCGCGGCAAACTTCGGATCTACCTCGGTGCGGCACCCGGCGTCGGCAAGACGTACGCGATGCTCGCCGAGGCGCACCGGCGCGTCGAACGCGGCACCGACTGCGTCGTCGGCTTCGTGGAGCACCACGACCGCCCGCGCACCGAGACCCTGCTGCACGGCCTCGAAGTCGTCCCGCGCCGCGAGATCGAGCACCGTTCGGCCGTGTTCACGGAGATGGACATCGACGCCGTCCTGGAGCGCGCCCCGGCCGTCGCCCTGGTGGACGAGCTGGCCCACACCAATGTGCCCGGCTCCCGCAACGCCAAGCGCTGGCAGGACGTCGAGGAACTGCTCCAGGCCGGCATCGACGTCGTCTCGACCGTCAACATCCAGCACCTGGAATCCCTCGGCGACGTGGTCGAGTCGATAACCGGCGTCCGCCAGCGCGAGACCGTGCCCGACGAGGTCGTCCGCCGCGCCGACCAGCTCGAACTGGTCGACATGTCGCCCCAGGCCCTGCGCCGCCGCATGGCCCACGGCAACATCTACAAGCCCGACCGGATCGACGCCTCCCTCTCCAACTACTTCCGCCCCGGCAACCTCACCGCCCTGCGCGAGCTGGCCCTCCTCTGGGTCGCCGACCGGGTCGACGAATACCTCCAGCAGTACCGGGGCGAGCACAACATCCGCACCACCTGGCAGGCCCGCGAACGCATCGTCGTCGGCCTCACCGGGGGCCCCGAGGGCCGCACCCTCATCCGCCGCGCCGCCCGGATGGCCGCCAAGGGCTCCGGCAGCGAGATCCTGGCCGTCTACATCGCCCGCAGTGACGGGCTGACCTCGGCCTCGCCCAAGGAGCTGGCCGTCCAGCGCACCCTCGTGGAGGACCTGGGCGGCACCTTCCACCACGTCATCGGCGACGACATACCCTCGGCGCTCCTGGAGTTCGCCCGGGGCGTCAACGCCACCCAGATCGTCCTGGGCTCCAGCCGCCGCAAGACCTGGCAGTACATCTACGGACCCGGCGTCGGCGCCACCGTCGCCCGCGAGTCCGGCACCGACCTCGACGTCCACATCGTCACCCACGACGAGGTCGCCAAGGGCCGCGGCCTGCCCATCGCCCGGGGCGCCCGCCTCGGCCGGGCCCGCATCATCTGGGGCTGGGCGGTCGGCGTCGGCGGCCCGGTCCTCCTCGCGGTGCTCCTCAAGGCCCTGGAATCCGGCCCCGGGCTCGCCAACGACGTCCTGCTCTTCCTCTTCATGACCGTCGCCGCCGCCCTGATCGGCGGACTGCTGCCCGCCCTCGCCGCGGCCGCCGCCGGCTCCCTGCTCCTGAACTACTGGTTCACCCCGCCCACCCACACGCTCACCGTCCAGGACCCGGAGAACTTCGTCGCCATCGTGATCTTCTTCGCGGTGGCCGTCGCGGTGGCCTCCGTGGTGGACCTCGCGGCCCGCCGCACCCACCAGGCCGCCCGGTTGCGCGCGGAGTCCGAGATCCTGTCGTTCCTGGCCGGCAGCGTGCTGCGCGGCGAGACCACGCTCGCCGCGCTCCTGGACCGGGTCCGGGAGACCTTCGGCATGGGGTCCGTCGCCCTGCTGGAACGCCGCAGCGACGTCGACCCCTGGACCTGCGCCGGAAGCGTCGGCCCGGCCCCGGCCGCCCGGCCCGAGGACGCCGACGTGGACATGCCCGTCGGGGACCACATGGCCCTGGCCCTCACCGGCCGGGTGCTGCCCGCCGAGGACCGCCGGGTGCTCGGCGCGTTCGCCGCCCAGGCCGCCGTCGTCCTGGACCGCCAGCGCCTGGTGGACGAGGCCGAGGAGGCCCGCAGACTCGCCGAGGGCAACCGCATCAGGACCGCGCTCCTGGCTGCCGTCAGCCACGACCTGCGCACCCCGCTCGCCGCGATCAAGGCCGCCGTCTCCTCCCTGCGCTCGGACGACGTCGCCTGGTCCGAGGACGACGAGGCGGAGCTCCTGGAGGGCATCGAGGCCGGCGCCGACCGCCTCGACCACCTCGTCGGCAACCTCCTGGACATGTCCCGCCTCCAGACCGGCACCGTCACCCCGCTCATCCGCGAGATCGACCTGGACGAGGTGGTCCCCATGGCGCTGGGCGGCGTCCCCGAGGACAGCGTCGACCTGGACATACCCGAGACGCTGCCCATGGTCGCCGTCGACCCCGGGCTCCTGGAGCGGGCCGTCGCCAACATCGTGGAGAACGCCGTGAAGTACAGCCCCGACGGCGACCGCGTCACCGTGGCGGCCAGCGCGCTCGGGGCCCGCGTCGAACTCCGGGTGACCGACCGCGGCCGGGGCGTCCCGGACGAGGGCAAGGAGCGCATCTTCGAGCCCTTCCAGCGGTACGGGGACGCCCCGCGCGGCGCCGGGGTCGGCCTCGGCCTCGCGGTGGCCCGGGGCTTCGCCGAGTCCATGGGCGGCACGCTGGACGCCGAGGACACCCCCGGCGGCGGCCTCACCATGGTGCTGACCCTCAAGGCGGCCCCCGGCCACGCCCCCGCCGCCCCCGGCCTTCCCGCGCGGATCACCTCGTGAACCGCCCGGACCGCCCGGACCTCCACGCACCGACGTACGCCCAGCAGAAAGGCAGGACCCCGATGACCCGGGTGCTTGTGGTCGACGACGAGCCGCAGATCGTACGCGCCCTCGTGATCAACCTGAAGGCGCGCAAGTACGAGGTGGACGCCGCGCCCGACGGGGCCACCGCCCTCCAGCTCGCCGCCACCCGCCACCCGGACGTCGTCGTGCTCGACCTCGGGCTGCCCGACATGGACGGCGTCGACGTGATCCGGGGCCTGCGCGGCTGGACCCGGGTCCCGATCCTGGTCCTCTCGGCCCGCCACACCTCCGACGAGAAGGTCGAGGCGCTGGACGCGGGGGCCGACGACTACGTGACCAAGCCCTTCGGCATGGACGAGCTGCTGGCCCGGCTGCGGGCCGCGGTGCGCCGGGCCGAGCCGGTCGGCCAGGACGGGGGCGACCAGGTCGTCATCGTGGAGACCGAGGGCTTCACCGTCGACCTCGCCGCGAAGAAGGTCCACCGCGACGGCCGCGACGTACGGCTCACCCCCACCGAGTGGCACCTCCTGGAGGTCCTGGTCCGCAACGGCGGCCGGCTCGTCAGCCAGCGCCAGCTGCTCCAGGAGGTCTGGGGGCCCTCGTACGGCACCGAGACCAACTACCTGCGCGTCTACATGGCCCAGCTCAGGCGGAAGCTGGAGGCGGACCCCTCCCACCCCCGCCACTTCGTCACCGAACCCGGCATGGGTTACCGCTTCGAGCGCGCCTGAAACCGGCGGACGGGCGCGCGCGTGTCCTCCGTACGGGTGAGACGGCGGCCACCCGCCATGACCTCGCGGGACCGGTACCCTTCGGGTATGAGCGCTGTTCCTCGATCCGAGAAGCCCCACAAGGGCGACCGGCCTTCCGGTCGCTTCCGGCGCATGCTCGACCGGCTTTCCAGCTCCCAGGAGGACCTGGAGTGCGAGGAGCTGGAGGAGGACGCGCAGGCATCGGGGTGCACCCGGATCTCCGAATGCACCGACCGCCAGATCGTGAAGGTCACTGGTACCTTGCGGACGGTCACCCTGCGGCCGCGCGCCGGAGTGCCCGCCCTGGAGGCGGAGCTCTTCGACGGCACCGCACCGCTCGACGTGGTCTGGCTCGGCCGCCGCTCCATCCAGGGCATAGAACCGGGCCGCAAGCTCATCGTCTCCGGCCGGATCGCCATGAGCCACGGCCGCCGGGTGCTGTTCAACCCCACATACGAACTCCGACCGCTCGGCAAGGAGTAGCCGGTGACGTCTCTCGACAAGCCGACGTCCGACACGGACCGCACCACCGACCAGCAGGAGGCCGACAGCAGGGCGGTCACCGAGGCCGCGCTCTTCGAAGCCTTCGGCGGCGTGAGGGGCATGGTGGAGACGGTCCTGCCCGGGCTGCTCTTCGTCACGATCTTCACCATCAACAAGAACCTCACCTACTCGGCCATCGCGGCCCTGGCGGTGTCGCTGGCGCTCGTGGTCGTCCGGCTGATCCGCAAGGACACCGTCAAGCACGCCTTCAGCGGCGTCTTCGGTGTGGCCTTCGGCGTGGTCTTCGCCAAGATGACGGGCAACGCCAAGGACTTCTACCTCCCGGGCATGCTCTACACGCTGGGCCTCGCCCTGGCCTACCTGGTCACCGCGGTCGCCGGCCTGCCGCTGATCGGCCTGATCCTGGGCCCGGTCTTCAAGGAGAACCTCTCCTGGCGCACCCGTAACCCCGGCCGCAAGAAGGCGTACACCAAGGCCAGCTACGCCTGGGGGCTGATCCTGCTCGCCAAGTGCGCGATCCTCTTCCCGCTGTACTGGTGGGCCGACACCACCCAGTTCGGCTGGGTGCTGGTCGCGCTGAAGATCCCGCCGTTCCTGCTGGCGGTCTATCTGACCTGGGTCTTCCTCGCCAAGGCGCCCCCGCCGATCGACGTCTTCGCCGAGATGGAGGCGGAGGAGGAGGCCGAGAAGGCCCGCAAGGCGGCCGCCGCCGAAGCGGCCAGGGGCCAGGAGTTCTGAGACGTACGAGAGGGGGCCCCGTCACCAGCCGGTGACGGGGCCCCCTCTCGTACGTCTTACGCCTCCGAGTCGCCCCGGCGGACCGACAGCAGGTCCTCCAGCTGCTCCTCGCGCGCCTGCGCGGCCACGAACAGCAGCTCGTCACCGGCCTCCAGGCTCTCCTCCGGGCTCGGGGTCAGCACCCGCTGACCCCGGATGATCGTCACCAGTGAGGTGTCCTCCGGCCAGGCGACCTCCCCGACCTGCGTCCCCGCCAGCGCCGACTCCGGCGGCAGGGTCAGCTCCACCAGGTTCGCGTCGCCGTGGCTGAAGCGCAGCAGCCGGACCAGATCGCCGACGCTCACCGCCTCCTCGACCAGCGCCGACATCAGACGCGGCGTGGACACCGCCACATCGACGCCCCACGACTCGTTGAACAGCCACTCGTTCTTCGGGTTGTTCACCCGGGCGACGACCCTCGGCACGCCGTACTCCGTCTTGGCCAGCAGCGAGACCACGAGGTTCACCTTGTCGTCGCCCGTCGCCGCGATCACGACGTTGCAGCGCTGGAGCGCCGCCTCGTCCAGCGACGTGATCTCACAGGCGTCCGCGAGAAGCCACTCGGCCATCGGCACCCGCTCCACCGAGATGGCGGTCGGCGCCTTGTCCACGAGCAGCACCTCGTGCCCGTTCTCCAGCAGCTCGCCCGCGATGGAACGCCCCACCGCACCGGCCCCGGCAATCGCGACACGCATCAGTGACCGCCCTCCTCGGGGCCCTCGGCGAAGGCCGCCTCGACCTTCGCGATCTCGTCCGTACGCATCATCACGTGGACGAGGTCGCCCTCCTGGAGCACCGTCTGCGACGACGGCAGAATCGCTTCGCCCAACCGGGTGAGGAACGCGACGCGCACGCCCGTCTCCTCCTGGAGCGTGCTGATCTTGTGGCCGATCCAGGACGGCGTGGTGTGCACCTCCGCGAGCTGCACCCCGCCGCTCGGGTCGCGCCAGAGCGGCTCCGCGCCCGACGGCAGCAGCCGGCGCAGCATCTGGTCCGCCGTCCAGCGCACCGTCGCGACCGTCGGGATGCCCAGCCGCTGGTACACCTCGGCGCGCCGGGGGTCGTAGATCCGGGCCGCGACGTTCTCGATGCCGAACATCTCGCGCGCCACCCGGGCCGCGATGATGTTGGAGTTGTCGCCGGAGCTCACCGCCGCGAACGCGCCGGCCTCCTCGATCCCCGATTCGCGCAGCGTGTCCTGGTCGAACCCGACCCCGGTGACGCGACGGCCGCCGAACCCGGAGCCGAGGCGCCGGAACGCCGTGGGGTCCTGGTCGATGACGGCGACCGTGTGCCCCTGCTGCTCCAGGGTCTGCGCGAGAGCGGCTCCCACTCGCCCGCAGCCCATGATGACGATGTGCACCTTGCGCCTACCTCGCAGTCCTGGTCGTCCGGCTGACCTGCGAAAACACCCTGCTCACACTCTTTCCTCGGCTGGCCGGGCAAACAACGGGGCAACGGTGTGTCCCGTCGCCCGGTGACGAGCTTATGCGGCGCGGGTCGCGTCGCCTCATCCGAGTGTGCGCATCGCGGCGCGCGTGTGGCAAAGACGACGTGCCCGGGGCGCCTTCCGGCGGCGTGGCGCAAGGATTGCGTTAAGGATTCCGTGGCGTTTCCGGCCGAGTGCAGGAGATTGGCGGGCCACGCCGGTGCAGCGGGGGCGGGCCCCATACGGAACCCTTACGATCCTCTGCGTGTCCAAACTGACCGACGTGCCCAAACGGATCCTGATCGGACGGGCCCTGCGCAGCGACAAGCTGGGGGAGACGCTCCTCCCCAAGCGCATCGCGCTTCCCGTCTTCGCATCCGACCCGCTGTCCTCGGTGGCGTACGCACCCGGAGAAGTCCTCCTCGTGCTGTCCATCGCGGGTGTGTCGGCGTACCACTTCAGTCCCTGGATCGCCGTCGCGGTCGTGGTCCTGATGTTCACGGTCGTCGCCTCCTACCGGCAGAACGTCCACGCCTACCCGAGCGGCGGCGGCGACTACGAGGTCGCCACCACCAACCTCGGCCCCAAGGCCGGGCTCACCGTCGCCAGCGCGCTGCTGGTCGACTACGTGCTGACCGTGGCCGTGTCGATCGCCTCCGGCGTGGAGAACCTGGGCTCCGCGATCCCCTTCGTGGTCGAGCACAAGACGGCGTGCGCGGTCGCCGCCATCGTCGTGCTGACCCTGATGAACCTGCGCGGCGTCAAGGAGTCCGGGAAGCTCTTCGCCATCCCCACGTACCTCTTCGTGGCCGGCGTCTTCATCATGATCATCTGGGGCGCCTTCCGCGGGCTCGTCCTCGGCGACACCATGCACGCCCCGACCTCCGCGTACACGATCAAGCCCGAGCACCAGGGGCTCGCCGGTTTCGCGCTCGTCTTCCTGCTGCTGCGCGCCTTCTCCTCCGGTTGTGCGGCGCTCACCGGTGTCGAGGCGATCAGTAACGGCGTGCCCGCGTTCCGCAAGCCGAAGAGCAAGAACGCCGCGACCACCCTCGCGATGATGGGCCTGCTCGCCGTCACCATGTTCTGCGGCATCATCGGCCTCGCCATGGCCACCGACGTCAAGATGGCGGAGAACCCGGCGAAGGACCTGATCAGCAACGGCCGCCCGGTCGGCGCGGGCTTCACCCAGGACCCGGTCATCTCGCAGGTCGCGGCCGCGGTCTTCGGCGACGGCACGTTCTTCTTCGTGATCCTCGCCGCCGCCACCGCCCTCGTCCTCTTCCTGGCCGCGAACACCGCGTACAACGGCTTCCCGCTGCTCGGCTCGATCCTGGCCCAGGACCGCTATCTGCCCCGCCAGCTGCACACCCGCGGCGACCGGCTCGCCTTCTCCAACGGCATCGTGCTGCTGGCCGGAGCCGCGATCCTGCTGGTCGTGATCTACGGGGCCGACTCGACCCGGCTCATCCAGCTGTACATCGTCGGCGTGTTCGTCTCCTTCACGCTCAGCCAGACCGGCATGGTCCGGCACTGGAACCGCCATCTGGCCGTCGAGAAGGACCAGGCCAAGCGCCGCCACATGATCCGCTCCCGGGCGATCAACACCTTCGGCGCCTTCTTCACGGGCCTGGTGCTCGTCGTCGTCCTCGCCACGAAGTTCACCCACGGGGCCTGGGTGGCGCTCCTCGGCATGGTCATCTTCTTCGGCACGATGACCGCGATCCGCAAGCACTACGACCGGGTCGCCGAGGAGATCTCCGCCGACGAGACCGCCCCGGACGAGTCGATCCGCCCCTCCCGGGTCCACTCGATCGTCCTGGTCTCCAAGCTCCACCGCCCCACTCTGCGCGCCCTCGCCTACGCCAAACTGATCCGCACGGACCACCTGGAGGCCCTGTCGATCAGCGTGGACCCGGCCGAGACCAAGGCCCTCAGGGAGGACTGGGAGCGGCGCGGCATCAACGTACCGCTGAAGATCCTCGACTCCCCGTACCGCGAGGTGACGCGCCCGGTCATCGAGTACGTCAAGGGCCTGCGCCGCGAGAGCCCGCGCGACGTCGTGAGCGTCTACATCCCGGAGTACGTCGTCGGGCACTGGTACGAGCACCTGCTGCACAACCAGAGCGCCCTGAGGCTCAAGGGCCGGCTGCTCTTCACACCCGGTGTGATGGTCACCTCGGTCCCGTACCAGCTGGAGTCCTCCGAGGCGGCGAAGAAGCGCGCCCGCAGGCGGGCCGACTGGAGTGCTCCGGGCTCGGTGCGCCGGGGACCGGTGGAGCGCAAGCAGAAGGAGCCGACGCCCAAGGGCTGAGGCGGCGACCGCCGCGCGTGGTCGGCGGCCGGGCGACACCCACGTAGACTCGTAGGTTGTTGTCCGGCCGCCGGCCGTTTCCCTTCCCTCCCTGGAGCCCACCCCTCATGCAGAACGAATCCACGTCGCCGCAGACCGGGGAGACGCAGCCGGAGTCGCTGGTCGGGCGGGAGTACGAGGTCGAGGTCGGCCCGGTCGCGCACGGCGGCCACTGCATCGCACGCACCGACGAGGGCCGGGTGCTGTTCGTACGCCACACCCTGCCGGGCGAGAAGGTCGTCGCGCGGATCACCGACGGCGCCGAGGACTCGCGCTTCCTGCGGGCGGACGCGGTGGAGATCATCGAGGCGTCCAAGGACCGGGTGCCGGCCCCCTGCCCGTTCGCCGGCCCCGGCAAGTGCGGCGGCTGCGACTGGCAGCACGCCAAGCCGGGCGCCCAGCGCCGCCTCAAGGGCGAGGTCATCGCCGAACAGCTCCAGCGCCTCGCGGGCCTCACCCCGGAGGAGGCCGGCTGGGACGGCACGGTCATGCCGGCCGAGGGCGACAAGCTCCCGGCGGGCGAGGTGCCGGCCTGGCGGACCCGGGTCCAGTACGCGATCGACGAGGACGGCCGCGTCGGCCTGCGCAAGCACCGCTCGCACGACATCGAGATCATCGACCACTGCATGATCGCCGCGCCCGGGGTCTCCGAGCTGGGCGTCGAGCAGCAGGACTGGCCCCAGATGGCCACGGTGGAGGCCATCGCCGCCACCGGCTCCCACGACCGCCAGGTCATCCTGACGCCCCGCCCGGGCGGCCGGCTGCCCCTGGTCGAGCTGGACAAGCCGGTCTCCGTCCTCCGCGTGGACGAGCGCGACGGCGGCGTGCACCGGGTCCACGGCCGCGGCTTCGTCCGCGAGCGCGCCGACGACCGCACGTACCGCGTCGGCTCCGGCGGCTTCTGGCAGGTCCACCCGCAGGCCGCGAACACCCTGGTCCGCGCGGTCATGCAGGGCCTGCTGCCCCGGAAGAACGACACGGCCCTCGACCTCTACTGCGGTGTCGGCCTCTTCGCCGGCGCCATCGGCCAGCGCATCGGCGAGAAGGGCGCGGTCCTGGGCATCGAGTCCGGCAAGCGCGCGGTCGAGGACGCCCGCCACAACCTGGCGGACCTGGACCGCGTCCGCATCGAACACGGCAAGGTCGACCAGGTCCTGCCCCGCACGGGCATCACCGAATGCGACCTCATCGTCCTGGACCCGCCCCGCGCGGGCGCCGGCCGCGCCACGGTGAAGCAACTGGTCGCCCTGGGCGCCCGCCGCATCGCGTACGTGGCCTGCGACCCGGCGGCGCTGGCCCGGGACCTGGGGTACTTCCGGGACGGGGGGTACCGGGTGCGGACACTGCGGGCGTTCGATCTGTTCCCGATGACGCATCATGTGGAGTGCGTGGCGATTCTGGAGCCCGCTGAGCGGGCGTCCTGAGCAGAGGATCCCGCCGGGCGCAGCCGAGCCGGGTCAGGAGGAGTCCTGACCCGGCTCGGAGCCCTTGGTTACGGCCCTACAGGTCCTTGACCCGGACGTCCCGGTAGGAGATGACGTCCGTCGTGCTGTGCACCTGCAGTCCGATGTAGCCGGCCGCCCAGCGCCGGCCGTCGGTGCCGGGGTCGTCCCCGCGTGCCGGGTAGAAGTCCTGGCCGCCGATGTTGTCGAACTCGTTGATCAGCACGCCGTTGCGGAAGACCGAGAAGTGCTGGTCCACCACCCGGATCTCGTAGTCGTTCCAGGTACCCTTCTGGGTGACCTGGGCGCCGGCGAGGCCGACCCGGTCGAAGCCGTAGACCGACCCCGACTTGTACATGTCGCCGCTCGGGCTGTCGAACGCCTGGATCTCGTGCCCGTACTTGATCGCCGCCCACTCCGGGCGCGGTTCCTCGGGGTGGTCGTGGATCTGGGGGAAGCGCACGAAGATGCCGCCGTTGGCGTTGGCCGTGCCCGGGGCGTCGTCCCGCCACTGGAGCTTGAGCGAGAAGTCGCCGTACGTGCGCTCGGGGAACCAGAGCATGCCCAGGCCGTCCTTGGTGGTCCCGCTGGTGATCGAGCCGTCGGCGTTACGCGTGAACGAACCGCCGCCCACCTGCTCCCACTTGGCGAAGGTGGCCGGGTCCTCGCCGAGGATCGTGCGGTAGCCGTCCGTCTGGCCCGGCGTGCCGATGCCGGACTCGCGGGCGGCCTGCTTGATCGCCTTCACCTCGCGCTGGTCGACGACGCCCTCGGCCTTCAGTGCGGCCGTGACCTCGCCCACGTGCTTGACGAAGAGCGCCTGGGACGTCCACTCCTTCTCGTCCTCGATCAACTCGTTGATCCGGCAACGGCTGTTGGTCACCCGGTTCGGCACACCGGTGTCGACCGTGCCGACGATCACGGTGAGCCGCTCGTCGTACTCCGGGCAGCCCGGCGCCGGTACCCCGCCGCCGGAGACCACGGAGAAGCTGACGCTCAGCGGCGCCGAGGTGTTGCCCGCCTTGTCCGTCGCCCGGTAGGCGACGGTGTGCCGCCCGGCCCGGTCCACCACCACGGGCGCGGTGTAGGCCAGATACGGCCCCGCGTCCAGGGAGTACTCCACCCCGGCCACGCCGGAACCGCCCTCGTCGGTCGCGCTCACGCCGACCTCCGCGTGGCCGACGTAGGCCCCGGCGGAGTTCTTCGTGCCCTTGACGGTGGCGCCGGTCACCGGCGGCGTGGTGTCCTGCGGCGGGGCGGCCACGACGGTGAACCGCACGTTCTTCTCGGCGGCGGCGTTGCCCGCCTTGTCGGTGGCCCGGTAGCGCACGGTCTGCTCGCCGACCTGATGCACCATCACCGGCCCGTTGTACGGCTGCCAGGCGCCGCCCGAACCGACCGCGTACTCGATGGTGTTGACGCCGGAACCGGTGTCGGAGGCGGTGACGGTCACCGTCGCCATGTCGATGTAGTCGCCGCTCCCGTCCTTCTCCCCGCTGACCGTCGCCGAGGTCTCCGGCGCGGTCGTGTCGTCGGTCGGCGGGGCGGCCACCGTGAAGGTCTCGTTCTTCTCGGCGGCGGCGTTGCCGGCCTTGTCGAACGCCCGGTAGCGCACCGTCTGTTCGCCGACCTGGTCCACCACGACCGGTGCCGTGTACGGCTGCCAGGCGCCGTCGGCGCCCACCGCGTACTCGATCCGGTCCACGCCGGAGCCGTCGTCGGTGGCGGTGACCGTGACGGTCGCCGAACCGACGTACTGGCCCTCGGCGTTCTGGGTGCCGGTCACCTTCGCCGAGGTCTCCGGCGCGGTGGTGTCGTCACCGCCGCCGCCCTCCGTCACCGTCAGCACGCCCGTCATGGAGCTGTGGCCCGGGATCGTGCAGTGGTAGAAGTAGCGGCCGGGGGAGAGGGTGACCTCGGCGGTGTGCTTGCCGCCCTGGTCGTCACCGGGGTTGGCCAGGATGTTCAGCTGGACGTCGGTGTTGTACTCCGGGTCGCTGGTACTGAAGGTCAGCGTGTGCGGCATTCCGGTGGTGTTGCCGGTGGCCTCGCTGTTCTCGAAGACGATCGTCGCCGCTCCGGCGACCGCTGTCTCCGGGAAGCTGGCGTATTTGGTGATGTCGTCGCCGGCCGTCCAGGTGAGCACCTGTGCGGCGGCGGCCTGTGGGGTCCGGTCCTCACGTGTTCCGGCCGCCGACGTGGTCGTCTGCAGTCCGAGTACCAGCAGCAGGCCCGCCAGCAGGGCGGCCCACACTCTTCGTTTGCCTGTCACTGCGTCCCCCTTGCCAGCAGGCCGGCGGCCGGGGTCGGCCCCCCGCCCTTGTAGGTGACCTTCCACAGCGCCGACTTGGCGTCCGAGGTGAAGAAGCCGCGCCCGTAGTCGAGGACGTACAGCGCGCCGTCCGGGCCGAACTTCCAGTCCATCAGGTTCTTGATGCCGTCGTTGCCGACCGGCACGATCTTCTTCAGTGACTCCGAGTGCACCGGGATCCCGCCGTCGCCTTGCGTCTTCGGGTCCATCAGCACCGCGTTGCGCGGCTGGTCGGCGTCGTAGAAGTCGCCGACGAACCACTTGCCGTCCCAGTACTCGGGCCACTTCACCGCGCTGCTGTTCGCGGCGTCGTAGCGGTAGACCGGGCCGTCCATCGCGGCCTGGCCGCCGCCCTTGAGCCACGGCAGCCGGTAGGTCGCCTCCGACTCCTTGTACGACGGAACGCCGTTCGCGTCGCGCGGGTAGTCGGGGCCGCCGCCCTGCGGGGAGTACCAGATGTTGTTGCCGGTGACCGGAGGCAGGTTGACCAGCCCGTCGTTGTTCGGCGACTCGTTCTTCGGGTGGTCGCAGTCGTACCAGCCCAGCGGCTTGGTCGGGTCGGGCAGATTGCGGTCACGGTAGGGCTGCTTGTTGCCCATGCAGTACGGCCAGCCGCGGTTGCTCGCCTTGGTGATCACGGCGAAGGTGTCGTACTTGGCCGGGCCCCAGGTCGTCGACGGGGCACCGGCGTCCGGGCCGACCCAGCCGGCGTAGAGGGTGTCGGTGGCCTTGTCGACCGAGATGCGGGCCGGGTTGCGCACGCCCATCACGTAGATCTCGCCGCGTGTCTTGCCGCCTCCCTCGGCGGTCTCCTTGCCGGTGAACAGGTTGCCCTCGGGGAGGGTGTAGGTGCCGTCCTGTTCCGGGTGGATGCGCAGGATCTTGCCGTTGAGGTTGTTCGTGTTGCCGGCGGTGCGGCGCGCGTCGGCGAAGGAGACGCCCTTGAAGTTGGGCTGCGGGTTGTTGCCCGAGTAACCGTCGCTGAAGCCGCTGGAGTTGTTGTCACCGGTGGCGATGTACAGGTTGCCCTTGGAGTCCCAGGCCAGCCCGCCGCCCGCGTGGCAGCAGCTGTGGATCTGCACCGGCCACTTCAACAGCACCTTCTCACTGGCCATGTCCAGCTTGCCGGTGGTGTTGTTGTAGGTGAACCGCGAGACCCGTCGCTCGGCCATGTGCGTGTCGCGGTTGATCTGCGCGTGCGGTGTGTAGTGCAGGTACACCCAGCCGTTCTCGGTGAAGCGCGGGTCCAGCTCGATGCCGAGCAGGCCCTCCTCGACCTTGGTCAGCTCCTCGCCGCCGCCCTTGTTGCCGAAGACGGTCAGCTCGCCGGCCAGGGTGACCTTCTTGTTCTTCGGGTCGTAGACGTGGATCTGGCCCTTGCCCTTGCCGACGTCCGGGTCGTTCCAGTCGGTGATCACCGGCTGGGAGGCGTCGGCGCCGCCGCGGCCGATGTAGAAGACCCGGCCGTCGGGTGCGGTGACGAGGCCGTGCGGCTCGCCGATCTGGTCGTTCTGCCCCGGCTGGTTGGGCTGGGTGAGCCGCTCCGCCTGGTAGTTGGCGGTGATGGTGGCTGTGCAATCGGCCTGCGCGAGGCGCGTGGTCCACATCAGGGCGCCGCGCAGATGGGTGCGGAAGTCGGTCTCGTCGTAGGAAGAGGCCGTGCCGCCCATGGCGGTGTAGAAGGACCGGCCGCCGTCGTAGTCACGGCACCAGCTGACCGGGTGGTCGGTGCCGTTGGCGCCGGTGCCCGGCTTGTACGTCGACTCGCGGACGCGGGCGACGGTGTGCACCTCGCCGGAGGGGTTCTTCGCCCAGTTGAGCCACTGGTCGGGGCGCTTCCACTCCAGCGGCAGGTCCTTGGTGGCCGGGTTGCGCCGGTCGCCGACCTCCACGGTGGCCCGCTGCACCGCGGGCGCGGCGCCGGCGGCGGGGCGGGCACCGACCAGGCCGGTGAACCAGTCGGAGTACGGCTCGGCGCGAGCCGCGTCATGGAGGCCGACGAAGCCGCCGCCGGCCTCCATGTATGCCTCCAGGCCCGACTCCTGATCGGCGTTCAGAATGTCGCCGCCGCCGGTCAGGAAGACGATGGCGTTGTACTTGCCCAGCTTCCGCGCGTTGGTGAAGACCGAGGCGTTGCCGGTGGCCTCGGTGGTGAACCGCTCCGCGGCCGGGCCGGTCTGCCCGATGTGCTCGATCGCCGCGATGCCGGCGTTCACGACGGGCGACTCTTCGCCGGCCGCGGCGGAGCCGTAGAAAACCAGGACGCGCACGTCGGAGCCGCCGGGTGGCGACTTGATGGACATCGTTGTCAGGGATGGTTCCGGCGCCGGGCGCGCGCTGGCGGACGTACCCGACAGCAGGCCGGCGGTGACGAAGCCCGCGGTCAGGGCCGCGGTCCAGATCCGTCTGTGCCGGGCCTTGGTGCTCGATCCTCTGTGGTGCACGGGCATGTGATGCGATGTCAACCGCATGTGGTGACCCCACCCTCCTCGGTCGGAGCGACAGCGCTGAGGAAGCTAGACCTCTTTTCACGGTTCGCCAAGAGGTATCACCGGGATCGACCGAACTTTGTCCTGAGTGTGGATAAACGAACGGGCAGCCGGTACCGTCCCACAGGCCCTGAGCCCATACCTCTGCGGGGAGTTCGGCATGGACAGACGCGCTTTCAACCGACGTGTGCTGCTGGGCGGCGCCGTGGCCGCGACATCGTTGTCGGTCGGTCCCGAGCTGGCCGGTGCCGCACCGACCGCCGCCGTCGCGGCCGGCACGGCGCCGGCCGGCGGGCAGGTGCGCCACCTCAAGATGTACGCCGAGAAGCTGCCCGACGGGCAGATGGGCTACGGCCTGGAGAAGGGCAAGGCGAGCATCCCCGGCCCGCTGATCGAGCTGATCGAGGGCGACACGCTGCACATCGAGTTCGAGAACACCATGGACGTCACCGCGAGCCTCCATGTCCACGGCCTCGACTACGAGATCTCCAGCGACGGCACCAGGATGAACCACAGCGAGGTCGAGCCCGGCGCCACCCGCACGTACACCTGGCGCACCCACACCCCCGGCCGCCGCGCGGACGGCACGTGGCGGGCGGGCAGCGCCGGCTACTGGCACTACCACGACCACGTCGTCGGCACGGAACACGGCACCGGTGGCATCCGCAAGGGTCTGTACGGGCCGGTGGTCGTGCGCCGAAAGGGCGACGTCCTGCCGGACGCCACGCACACGATCGTCTTCAACGACATGCTCATCAACAACCTGCCGCAAGGCCCGAACTTCGAGGCGACCGTGGGTGACCGCGTCGAGATCGTCATGATCACGCATGGCGAGTACTACCACACCTTCCACATGCACGGACACCGCTGGGCGGACAACCGCACCGGCATGCTCACCGGCCCCGACGACCCCAGCCAGGTCATCGACAACAAGATCTGCGGCCCCGCCGACTCCTTCGGCTTCCAGATCATCGCCGGCGAGGGCGTCGGCGCCGGGGCGTGGATGTACCACTGCCACGTCCAGAGCCACTCCGACATGGGCATGGTCGGCCTGTTCCTGGTGAAGAAGCCGGACGGCACGATCCCGGGCTACGAGGAGCACGACCACGGCACTCATGGCACGATGCCCGCTCCCAAGGCCCATTGACCTCAAGGAGTCGCGCCCTGCGGGCAAAAGGGAACCGCCGGGGAGCCGTCGCTCCCCGGCGGTGATGTCACTTCGGTGGGATCAGTACTTGGTGTACTTCATCCAGTCGTAGCGGGCGGTCAGCGGCGTGCCCGGGTAGCTGAACGGGCCGAGCCAGCTGTCGACCCCGGTGCCGGGCCACAGGTTGGTCATGATGCGCATCGGGTGGGTGGGGAGGGCGCCGCGCGAGCCGTCCTCCTGGTGGACGAGTTTGCCGTCCACGAACCAGTTGATGGTTCCCTGGTTCCACCACTCGATGGCGTAGTCGTGGTACCCAGCGGAGGCGTCGAACCCGAGGTTGATGACGGTCTCGTGGCCGCCGACGCCGTTGGTGAAGTAGTTGGTCTGCATCTGGTTGGTGTTCTTGCCGAGGATCTCGACGTCGATCTCGTCCCAGGGCTGACCGTCGCTCGGGCCGGTGTACGTGAAGAACCCGGTCACCGTGCCTTCGCGCTTGACCGCCTGGAGGCGGGTCTCGAAACGGCCGTACGAGTACACGTCGTTGGTGCGGTACTCACCGGACGCGTAGGGCTTGCCCGAGCAGCCGGAGGGGCAGCTCGCGGTGTCGAGGTTCTGCCCCATGACACCGCCGCTGAACCAGGTGTGATCGGCGCGCCAGCCGGCGTTGAACATCCCGCCGTTGGACCAGCCGTCGGACTTGCTCCAGAGGCCGGTGTTGTAGGAGTCGAAGTTGTCGGTGAAGCTGCCGCCGGCGGCGTACGCCGGGGTGGAGACCGGGTTGAGGATCAGTGCGAGGGCGGCGGCCGGCGCGAGTAGCCAGCGGTACTTGCGGAACCGTCGTGAAGCCGTGCGGGATTGCATGACTGCCTCCTTGGGGGGACGCGAATGCGGCAGGCGGGAGAGGTTCGGCGTCCGCCGGTGACACAACCGTGCGGGGACAGGACGCCTTTGGTGCGGGGACGTGCACCGCTCGACCACGATCTTCCGTGCACCACCGGTGGGGGGAACCGAGAGTCGCGGTGTGGTACAGGCCCGAGGGCGCATGGGTGGTGCGCCGTGAACGGGAGAAACCGGGAACGCATCCCAGGGACTGGGAACGCTTCCAAAAAGTAGCAGCGCCGTAGCGGACCGACAAGGGGTCGGAGCGCCTCGGTGAATCACGAAGGAAACCTTCCGTTCACGCCGTAGGGCCGTCGACGATGCGCCGCCGGGGCCGCCAAGTGCCCGCGCTCGTATGCGCGGTCTCTCATCTTGGCTGGTCGGATGGGGTGGGGCGACGAGCCGCTGAACGGCTATTGACATGCCTGTAACGCTGGCCTCAGCATGTGCCCACGAAAGCGCTGGGCTTCACCCAAATCTGGAAGCGCTCCCAAAAATCGTGTCCGAGCCGGCGAATCAGCTTGCACAAAGGAGACTTCACCTCATGAGCAGAGTGCGACGGTTGCTCGTCTCGGTTGCCTGCGCGGCGCTCGCCGCCGGCACGCTGGGCGGCGGTGGCGAGGCAGCTGCCTCGCCCGGCCCCGCGGCGGCCGACCATACGCTGCCCCGCAACACCCGCTTCTACGTCGACCCCGATGCCGGGGCCGCTCAGCAGGCGGTCGCCGACCTCAAGGCCGGCAAGGTCGACGACGCCGTGCGGATGGCCAAGTTGGCCTCCTGGCCGCAGGCGATCTGGCTCGACTACGGCTCACCGACCGAGATCAAGAAGGTCGTTGAGAAGAAGATGCGGGCGGCCAGGTTCACCGGCACCGTTCCGGTGTTCGTCCTGTACAACGTCACCGGCCGCGACTGCAGTTTCTACTCGGCCGGCGGCGCGGACAGCCCCGAGGAGTACCGCGCCTGGGTCCAGGGTGTGGCCGACGGCATCGGCACCGGCCGCGCCGCGGTCATCGTCGAGCCGGACGGGCTGGCCCTGCTGCCCAAGGAGTGCCCCGAGGGCGACGCGGACGGCACCCGGACCGAGGCGCGGTACGCCAACATCCGTACCGCGGTCGGCCTCATGAAGTCCAAGCCCAAGACGTCCGTGTACCTCGACGGCGGCAGCAGCAACTGGCAGCCGGTCGGCGAACTCGCCGGCCGGCTGATCAAGGCCGGCCTGTCCGATACCCAGGGCTTCGCCCTGAACGTCTCCAACTACCAGCCCACCGACCAGCTCAACCGATACGCCACCTGGGTCTCCAAGTGCGTCTGGTACACCACCGAGGGCCCGCAGGAGGCACGCGGGAAGACGGACACCTGCGCCAGTCAGTACTACTCGCCGTCCGCCCCCAACGACGGGCAGCCCGGCAACGCGGTGGACTTCTACGACCCGTCCACCTGGAAGTGGACCGACGCGTGGTTCGACCGGACGGTGGGCCGGCCCCCGCTCAAGGACCTCTCGCACTACGTCCTGGACAACAGCCGCAACGGCCTCGGCGCCTGGATCCCCCCGGCGGGCAAGTACACCGACGCCGAGCCCTGGTGCAACGCCCCCGGGCGCGGCATCGGCGTACGGCCCACCGCCGACACCGGACAGCCCCTGGCCGACGCGTACTTGTACGTGAAGACCATCGGCGAATCGGACGGCACCTGCCACCGCGGCACCGCCGGCCCCGCTGACCCGGAGTACGGAAGCGAGGACCCGGCGGCCGGTGCCTGGTGGCCGGACTTCGCGCACACCCTGGCCAGGAACGCGAAGCCCGCCCTCACCTTCAACACCGGCCGATAACAGGAGGCGCTCGCCCGTCCGATGCCGGACGGGCGAGCGCGTGTGTGGTCGTTCAGAAGTCCTCACCGATGAGTGCGCGGGACATGTAGAGGGCGTCCGGCCCGTAGCCGGCCGGCAGGGCGACATCCGGGTGCGGACGGTATCCGTGCCCGGACCAGAATCCGGCCGTACCACTCACGGCGATCAGCGATATCCGCTCGAACCGCAGCGCTCCGGCCGCGTCCGTCAGGTGGCGCAGCATACGTGTGGCCCAGCCACGGTTGCGGAACTCGGCCCCGATGACGAGGTCATGCAGGTGCAGGTTCGACGAGCTGAAGACCTCGGTCTCCTGGACGTCCGGACCGGGGAACCGGAACCGTGGATACGGAAGCGCCAGGAGGTATCCGCCGACCCGTTCCCCGGTGTCCAGGACGAACGAGGTCGCCGGAGACGCGGCGGCACGGGACCGGAGAACGCCGCGGTCCTCGGACAGGCCGCGTTCCGCGTACGCATGTGTCTCCAGTTCCGCGATGGCGTCCCAGTCACCGGCCTCGATCGGCCGCAGTCGCTCCGCACGCACGGCCACGTGGGGCAGTGGTTCGTAGCCGTTGAAACCGCGTGTGGTGTAGCTGACCGCGTAGGCGCCGGCGGACCGGATCCACACGGGATCCCCCGAGGAGAGGTCTCGCGGCACCGGCACCGAAGTGTCGCCGAGTGTGTCGTCGCTGTCGCAGGTCGGTCCGGCGACGATCGCAGGGACCTGCGGGCTGCCACTACGCGTGGGAAAGGCGAGCGGGTACCGGAGTTGGTCGCCCTCGTACAGCCCGTTGAACCGGCCGCAGCTCAGGAAGAGCCACCTTTGGTGACGCATGGTCAGTCGCGCGACGTGGGCGCGGATCGTGCCGTGGTCCGCGACGAGGTACCGCCCGGGCTCGATGAGGAAGTCGAGTTCGTTTCGTGCCGCTTCCCGCAGCCGGTCGATGCCGGACCGGATGGCTCGGAATATCTCCGCGGTGGGTGGTTTCAGTGCCGTGCCGTCGGCGCTGAGGTAGCCGTGAGCGGGCAGCCCGCCACCGAGGTTGATGTGGTCGAGGTGAATGCCTCGGGTGGCGAGCTTCGACAGGGTGGTCGCGAGTTCGCCGAGTGCCGCCTCCCACCCGTGCACGGTCATCTGCTGGGATCCGACATGCACGGACAGCCCCGCCGGGACGAGCCCGAGCCCGCGTGCTTCCGCCAGTACGTCGACCGCGTCGTGGGTACCGCATTTGCTGGTGAGTCCCCACAGCGCACCGTGGCCGCTGGTGGCCACGCGGCAGAACACTCGCGCACCGGGGGCGTGCTGGGCGATCGCACGCACGTCCTCGACGCAGTCGGTGGCGAACGTGGTGACACCCAGCCGGAAGGCCGTCGCGATCTCCGTGTCGGACTTGACCGTGTTGCCGTAGTGCACGTCGCGCGGCGCCACTCCCGTACGCAGCGCCTGACGGATCTCGCCGGGGCTGGCCGCATCGAAGCCGGCGCCCCGGTCGGCCAGGCAGGTGAGAACGTCGGGCAGCGGGCATGCCTTCAACGCGAACCGGACCGAGACTCCCGGGAGTTCGGAGCGTAAAGCGTCGTACTGGGACTCTATGCCGGTCAGGTCGTAGACGATCCGATCCCGGTCGCTGTCCTGTAGAGCGGCCAGTAGGTGCGCGGGCTCAGCCATGACGGACATCCGTCACGCGGCTTGCGTCTATCAGCGGTCCCCATGCCTCGATGAGCTGGACGTAGTCGTCGATGTCCCGGCGGGCTTCGGTGAGCAGACTCTCCCTGCGCTCCACGATCCGGTCCGCCACCGCCGCGAACTTGCCCCCGATCCTGCGGTATGCGCGTTCCATCCGGTCCAGTGCGGCTTCGTTCGGCTCTCTGTCCTGCCATGCGCTCTCACGGACGAGGGCGGCGATCGAAGCCGGAGCGGAGTTCGTCATGCGCCGGTAGATGAAATGGAAGTAGTGCATGGACAGAATGAATTTCACGAAGCGCATCTGATAGGAGAGGAAGCCGACGGCGGTTTTCCTATCCTTCGTATGGAAGTTGACGATGTGTCGATTGTGGAGCACGCCTGGCAGCCCGGCCTTGTGGGCGACGTGGATCAGGAAGTAGTCGCTGCCGATGGTGTCCATGGCCGGAGGCAGCGGAATCCTCTCGTGGAGGCCGTGGAAGCTGATGTTGTGCATGTCCACCCGCATCGGGTCGACCACCGTGAGGACGGACCCGTCGCCGGCGTACGGCTCCGAGCCCATGAAGGACTCCCTGACCAGGGCCTCCCTCTCCTGCTCCGAACTGTCGTCGGCGGCCCAGAGGCCGACGAGGTCGCCGTAGGCTTCGTGGTCGCGGATTTCGCCGAGGTCCACCGACATCTCACCCACGAAGGACGCGCCGACCATGGCCACCGTGGCGTCCCGCAGCGAGGGGTCCAGCCGGTCTTCGGTGGTCACCGCCATGTGGGCCGGTTTGCCGAGCGCCAGGAGTTCCGCGTGGATCGGGAACACCTTGTCGCCGTCGTGGGTCTGGAAACAGCTGTCCGAGTCACGGCGGTGCACCGACTCGCATCCCAGCGCGACGGCGACCAGGAACGCGCGGTTGGTGCAGGCGCCGTACGAGAGGCCCCGGGGGAGCATGAGATCGGCGATGAGGCCGGGCCTGGCGACACCGGAACACCGGATGACCCGCTGCAAGAAGTCCCACTGGGCCGCCTCGTCCAGGTGCCGGACGCGTTCCGCCCCACGCAGCACCCGCGCATGTGCGGCGAAGTCGGCGGATGAATCCAGCACCACGAGGTGCACCTCGACATCGAAGTGCTCCTCGGCGTAAGCGGCCTCCGCGAGCACCTCGGTGAGCGTGGCGGCGCACTCCCGGTTCGTCGGGACAGTCAGGCAGATGCGCCGCGCACCCGCACCTCCCCGGTGATTCCACTTCACGACTTCTCCAAAAGGGTTGGGACGACTGATGGGGCTCACGGCGCGCTACCGGACCGGGGGCGCGTCGGCCGGCTCACCAGTCGTGGATGGTGCCGTCCTGGAGCCGGTTGACCGGCAGGTACGCCGCCTCGTACGGGTGCGCCGCTGCCAGTTCCTCGTCCAGCTCCACGCCGAGACCGGACTCCTGGCCGGGGTGCAGATGGCCGTCGATGAAGGTGTAGGCGTGCGGGAAGACCTCCGCGGTGAGCGGGGTATGGCCCGAGTACTCCTGGATTCCGAAGTTGTGCACTGCCAGGCCCAGGTGGATGGCAGCTGCCATGCCCACCGGTGAGATGTCCTCGGGGCCGTGGATCGCGCTCTTGATCTGGTGCTGGGCGGCGAAGTCGAACAGCTTGCGCAGCGGGGTGACCCCGCCGAAGTGGGTGACCGCGCTGCGCACGTAGTCGATCAGCTGCTCGGTGATCAGCGTCTGGTAGTCGTACACCGTGTTGAAGACCTCGCCGATCGCCAGCGGGGTCGTCGAGTGCCGGCGTACGAGCCTCAGACCCTCCTGGTTCTCCGCGGGCGTGCAGTCCTCCAGCCAGAAGGGCCGGTAGGGCTCCAGGTCCTTGGCGAGGCGGGCGGCCTGGATCGGAGTGAGCCGGTGGTGGGCGTCGTGCAGGAGCGGCAGCTCGGGCCCGAACTCCGCCCTGACCGCCTCGAACACGGTCGGTACGTGCCGCAGGTAGGCGTCGGTGTCCCAGTCCTCCACCATCGGGCGCGCCTGCTGGTGGAGGACCTGGACGCCGTCGCTGCTCGTGTTCCGCACGCCGTAGACGGCTTCGAGGCCCGGAACACCGGACTGGATGCGCACGGCCGGATAGCCCTGGGCCAGGCGGGCGCGGACCGAATCGAGGAGCTCCGGCAGGTCGCGGCCATGGGCGTGGCCGTAAGTGCGCACCCGGTCCCGGGCCGCGCCGCCGAGGAGTTGGTACAACGGGAGGCCCGCCACCTTGGCCTTGATGTCCCACAGGGCGGTGTCCACAGCGGCGATCGCGGCCATCGTCACCGGCCCCCGTCGCCAGTAGGCGCCGCGGTAGAGGTACTGCCACGTGTCCTCGACGCGATGCGGATCGCGGCCGGTCAGCAGCGGGGTCACGTGGTCGTTGAGGTAGCTGACGACGGCGAGCTCCCGCCCGTTGAGGGTGGCGTCCCCCAGGCCGGTGACTCCCTCGTCGGTCGTCAGCTTGAGGGTGACGAAGTTGCGACCGGGGCTGGTGACGACGACCTTCGCGTCGACGATCTTCATGTGATGTTCCCTTCGGGACCGGATCGGGCTGCTCACCGGGCCCTGCTCATGCCTGCTCAGGCCGACCCGCGGCGCGTCAGGGTGGTGGCGGTGATGACGGCGCCCTGGGTCCGTGTGCCGGAGCCCTGCTCGCGGAGCTTGCGCAGCAGCAGTCGGGCCATGGTGCGGCCCATGCCCTCGATGTCCTGCCGGACCGTGGTGAGCGGCGGATCGGTGACCGTGGACACGGAGGTGAGGTCGTCGAAACCGACCACGGCCACGTCGTGCGGCACGGCGCGGCCCCGTGTGTGCAGGGTGCGCAGCGCACCCTTGGCCATGAGGTCGCTGGCGACGAAGACCGCGTCCAGGCCGGGGTGGCGGTCGAGGAGTCGGGCCATCGCCCGCTCGCCGCTCTCGTCGGTGAAGTCGCCCTGCGCGACGAGCGAGGGATCGGCGTCGAACAGCACGTCCCGGTAGCCGTCCAGCCGGTCGATCCCCGCCGCCAGGCCGATGGGGCCGGCGATGTGCGCGATCTGCCGGCGGCCCTGGGAGACGAGGTAGCGTACGGCCTCCCTCGCCCCGCCGCGGTTGTCGGCATCGACGTACGCCAGGGCGGCCTCCCGGGGGACGGGTTCCCCGTGGGGTCTGCCGCCGTAGACGGTCGGCAGGCCGAGGCGTCTGACGATGTCGGGCAGCGGGTCGTCACGGTGTACGGAGAAGGCCAGCGCACCGTCGATGTGGCCGCCGGACAGGTACCGGTCGATCCGCTCGCGGTCGCCGGCCCCTTCGGCGAGGAGGAGCACCAGCTGGAGGTCGTGTGCGACCAACTCCTTGCTGATGCCGCGGATCTGGAGCCCGAAGTAGGGATCGGAGAAGACGCGGCCCTCGGGTTCGGCGATCATCACCGCGATGTTTCCGGTTCGCCTGGTGACCAGCGTGCGAGCGGCTCGGTTGGGGACGTACCCCAGCTCTTCGATGGCCCCTGCGACTCGGGCCATGACCTGTGCACGTACACCGGTTCCGCCGTTGATGACGCGGGACACCGTGGAGCGGGAAACGCCTGCGTGGGCGGCGACCGCCTCCAGGGTCGGGCGGACAGCCACGGACGGTTCGGGCACGACGCACTCCTTGTGGGAAGGGGAGGGGCGGCCGGGCGGCGGTGGGCACCACGCCGTCGCCGGGTTGAGGGGGGCGTGCCGAGGCGGGGTTCGACGCCCCCCTCAGCCGCCGAACCCCGCACGATCGGGCGTCGGCCCCTCTGGACAGGAACTGACGCCGTGCTCCACCAGCTCTCGTTTGGTAGCGCTCCCAAATAATGTGCAGGCGGCTCGGCGGTGTCAAGCGGAGAGTGCGGCACGGGGCGGGGAGCGATCCGCCGTGTCCGCGGAGCCCACCGCGCGATTTATGAGGCCAAAGCCTACCTATTCACCCACTTCGTGTCCGGGCCGCCGACGGGAAGGGTCATTGACGCGGCCCCTTGACAAAGGTGGACGTCGCCCCCATCTTTCTGGAAGCGCTCCCAGTTTGCCGCCCCGCAGTCACTCGTACACGCGGCGGCTCCTTCCCTCATCTCACCGCTGTTGGAGAAGCACCCCATGAGCATCGATCTCCAGCCTGCCGATTCCGGCCGGCCCGAGCCCCAACCCCTGCCCGGCCTCACGATTCCGGGTCTGCCGACGGACTTCCTGTGGGGCGCCGCGACGTCGGCGTACCAGATCGAAGGGGCGGTCGACGTCGACGGGCGTACGCCGTCGATCTGGGACACCTTCAGCCGCACCCCGGGTGCGATCGAGGGCGACGACCACGGTGATGTGGCGTGCGATCACTACCACCGGATGCCGGACGACGTACAACTGCTCGCCGATCTCGGTCTGGACGCCTACCGCTTCTCGCTGTCCTGGCCGCGGGTCCAGCCCGGTGGGCGCGGGCCGGCGAACGCCAAGGGCCTCGACTTCTACGACCGCCTCGTGGACGGGCTGCTCGCGAAGGGCATCACCCCCTGGGCGACGCTCTACCACTGGGACCTGCCGCAGGAGTTGGAGGACGCCGGGGGCTGGCCCGAGCGCGACACCGCCTACCGCTTCGCCGACTACGCGGAGCTCGTGGCCGGTCGGCTCGGCGACCGGGTGCGCCACTGGATCACCCTCAACGAGCCCTTCTGCTCGGCGATCCTCGGCTACCACCTCGGCCTCCACGCCCCGGGCCGCAAGGACTTCCGGGCCGCCATCCGCGCCGTGCACCATCTGCATCTGGGCCACGGGCTGGCCGTCGAGCGGATCCGGGCGGTGGTGCCCGCGCCCGCGCAGGTCGGGATCACCTTCAACCCCGCCCAGATCTACCCCGCGTCCGACAAGCCCGCCGACCTCGAAGCCGCCCGTCAGGCGGACGGGATGGGCGCGCGCATCTACCTCGACCCGGTCCTGCGCGGGGAGTATCCGCAGGACGTGGTCGAGGACCTGACCCGGCTCGGGGCCGACCTGCCAGTGGAGGCGGGGGACCTGGAGGTCATCAGCCGGCCCGTGGACTTCGTCGGGATCAACTACTACGTCAGTGACGTCGTGGCGGCGGGCAGCGAGCCGGGGGAGACCGTCAGGGTCCCCCAGCCCGACCGGCCCGTCACCGCGATGCCGTGGGAGATCCACCCGCAGGGCATGGCCGACCTGCTCACCCGTATCAGCCGCGACTATCCCGGCACGCCGGTGTACATCACCGAGAACGGCGCGGCCTTCGACGACTCGGTGTACGACTCCGGTGCCGGTGGCCGCATCGAGGACATCGACCGCACCGTGTACCTGGCCGACCATCTTGCCGCGGTGGGACGGGCCCGCGAGGCCGGCGCGGACGTGCGGGGCTTCTTCGCCTGGTCCCTGATGGACAACTTCGAGTGGGCCTACGGCTACGGCAAGCGCTTCGGCATCGTCCACGTCGACTACGAGACCCAGGTGCGCACCCCGAAGCAGAGCGCCGAGTGGCTGCGCGACGCCGCGAACGTGGCCCGCGGACGCCAGGGGTCCTGAGGTCCCCGCATCACTTTTGAACTCATTCGCATCACCTCGCTCCACGGGCCAGAGGCCCGCCTCACATCGAGTGGGAGCGCTTCCACACCATCCGTGACGAAGTCTTAGGAGGCTTCCCATGTCCACTGCACGAGCCGCGAGAAGAATCCTCATCCGCCTGGGCGCCATGGCTGCGGCCGGCACACTGCTGGCCGCCTGCGGATCGGGCTCGACCGGTGCCCAGGACAGCAACGGCAAGGTCACCCTGACCGTCGACCTGTTCGGCACGTTCGGCTTCAAGGAGGCCGGGCTCTACAAGGAGTACGAGAAGAGCCACCCGAACATCACGATCAAGCAGACCGACACCCAGGAAGAGAAGAACTACTGGAAGGCGCTGCAGACCCGCCTCGCCGGCGGCGGCGGCCTCGCCGACGTCCAGGGCATCGAGATCGGCCGCATCGCCTCCGTGGCCCAGCGTCAAAGCGACAAGTTCGAGGACCTCAACCAGTACGGGGCCGGCAAGCTGAAGGCGAACTTCACCGACTCCAAGTGGGGCGCCGCGACCACCAAGAGCGGCCAGGTCATGGGCCTGGGAACGGACAACGGCCCCGGCGCCATCTGCTACCGCACCGACCTGCTCAAGAAGGCCGGACTTCCCACCGACCGCGAGGAACTCGCCAAGAAGTGGTCCACCTGGGACGGCTACCTGGACCTCGGCAAGCAGTACATGAAGAACGCGCCCGCCAAGACCGCCTGGATCGACAGCATCCGCAGCATCTACACCAACGTGGCCGGCCAGTACAAGGAGCGCTACTACGACTCCTCCGGCAAGCTCATCTACCAGGACAGTCCGGCCGTCAAGGAAGCCTGGGACCTGTCCGTCAAGGCCGACCGCGCCGGCGTGAGCGCCGAGCTGGCCCAGTGGACGCCGCCCTGGAACCAGGCGTTCGCCGCGGGTTCCTTCGCCACCCTGCCGTGCCCGGCCTGGATGCTCGGCTACATCAAGGGCCAGGCGGGCGATGCGGGCAAGGGCAAGTGGGACATCGCCAAGATGCCCGGTGTCCCGGGCAACTGGGGCGGCTCGTACCTGTCCATCCCCAAGGCCGCCAAGCACAAGAAGGAGGCCTACGAGCTCATCGAGTGGCTGACCGCCCCCGAGCAGCAGGCCAAGCTCTTCACCGAGATCGGCAACTTCCCCTCCAGCGTGCCGGCCATCGCGAAGGTGGCGGACACCAAGGACCCCTACTTCTCGGGTGCCCCCATCGGAAAGATCTTCGGTGACGCGGCCAAGCAGGCACCGGTCCAGGTGCTCGGCGTGAACGACCAGGACATCCAGGAGCAGATCACCGCCGGGCTGTTCGAGATCGAGAAGAAGGGCACCTCTCCCGACACGGCCTGGAAGCACGCCGAAAAGGGCATCGAGAACGCCATCGGCTGATCACGCCGCGGGGGCGGGCCGGGTCCTTCGCCGCGCCCGGCCCGCCCCCGCGCTCGCAGCCCGCGCTTCACCGGCCACACCACCGGCCCCGCGCTTTACCGGCCACACCACCGGCCCCGCACGCAAGCGGCCGCCGTCCCCCCCCCCCCCCCCCCGCGCACCAGCCCACCCGCCGAGGCCCCGGCCTCCCCGCACACCCGAAGGGCCGCCCTGTGACCGTCACCGCCCCCGCGCCTCCGGCCGCGCCGGCGCGCAGTGCCCAGCTCCCACCAGGACGCCGGGCCTGGCGCACCCTCTCGCCCTACACGTACATCGCGCCGTTCTTCGTGCTGTTCGGAGCCTTCGGCCTCTTCCCGCTGATCTACACCGCGTTCATCTCGCTGTACCGGATCGAGCTGCAGACCCCCGGCGACATGGAATGGCGGCTTCGGCAACTACACCGCCATCTTCACCGACCCGTTCTTCTGGGGCGCCCTGCGCAACACCTTCACCCTCGGCGTGCTGTCCACCGTCCCGCAGCTGCTGATCGCCCTGGGACTCGCACACCTGCTCAACTACAAGCTCCGCGGGCGCACGTTCTTCCGCACCATGATGCTGATGCCGTACGCCACCTCGGTGGCCGCCGCGACCCTTGTGTTCGCCCAGCTCTTCGGCCACGACTTCGGCCTGATCAACTACGTCATCGGGCTCATCGGTGTCGGTCCGGTGGACTGGCAGACCGGGACCCTCGCCTCCCAGGTCGCCATCTCCTGCATCGTCGTCTGGCGGTGGACCGGCTACAACGCACTGATCTTCCTGGCCGGCATGCAGTCCATCCCCGGCGATCTGTACGAGGCCGCCGAAATGGACGGCGCCTCCCGCTGGCGGCAGTTCCTGCACGTGACCCTGCCGGGCCTGCGCCCCACCATCGTCTTCTCCGTGATCATGTCGACCATCGGCGCCACACAGCTCTTCGGCGAGCCGCTGCTGTTCGAGGGCAACGCGGGCGGCGGCATCACACACCAGTACCAGACACTCGGCCTGTACATGTACGAGCAGGGCTGGTCCTTCTTCCACCTGGGCCGGGCCGCCGCCATCGCCTGGGTCATGTTCCTGCTCATCCTGGTGCTCGTCGGGCTCAACGCCCTCCTCGCGCGCCGACGCATGGCCAAGGAGGCCGGCCGGTGACCATCCTCGCCGATCCGAACACCACGCACGCCGGGCAGCCGTCCGCCGTCACCAAGTCCCGCCCCCGAGGCCCGAGGCGCCGCGCGGGACGCACCATGCACGGCAGCCGCCTCACCTACACGTTCCTCATCTTCGCCGTGCTGGTCTCCGCCTTCCCCTTCTACTACACGATCGTGGCGGCCAGCCGCTCCAACGCGGACATCGCGAAGGTCCCACCGACGCTGATACCCGGGCCGAACCTGCTGCACAACTTCCAACAGGCCCTGGAACAGGCCGACATCGGGAAGGCCCTGGTCAACTCCCTGATCGTGTCCGGCTCCATCACCGTCGGCACCGTGCTCTGCTCCACCCTCGCCGGGTTCGCCTTCGCCAAACTGCGCTTCAAGGGCAGCAACGCGCTGCTCGCGTTCACCGTCGGCACCATGATGATCCCGCCGCAGCTCGGCGTGATCCCCCTGTTCATGGTCATCGCGAAGCTGGAGTGGGCCAATCAGTTGCAGGCGGTGATCCTGCCCAGCCTGGTCTCCGCCTTCGGGGTGTTCTTCATGCGGCAGTACATCGCCCAGTCACTGCCCGACGAACTCATCGAGGCCGCCCGGGTCGACGGCGCCTCCACGGCCCGGATCTTCTGGACGATCGTCGTCCCCATCGCGCGCCCCGCCATGGCGGTCCTCGGCCTGGTCACCTTCATGACGGCCTGGAACGACTTCTTCTGGCCGATCATCGCGCTCTCCTCCCAGGAGCCCACCGTGCAGGTCGCCCTGCGCCAGCTCGGCGGCGGCTACGTCCAGGACCAGTCCGTCGTCATGGCGGGCACGCTCCTGGGCACACTGCCCGTCCTGGTCGTCTTCGGCCTGCTCGGCAGGCAGATCGTCGGCGGCATCATGCAGGGCGCCGTCAAGGGATGAACGGTCCCGCGGCGATCCGTACCACGCGCGATCCCGCCCCGAGCCCGTCTCCCGGCGCTCGTCCATGAACGGTGGTGTGCGGCCCGCCTCCGGGCAGGCAACCGGTATCCACTCCCCGCCCGGCCGCCTCCCGGTGGCCGACGGTTGCCGGCCGCGCACCACTCATCCCGTACTGGCGCGCTCGACGAGATGGGTGGGCAGGATCAGCGGACTGGCGGTACGGCCCGCGATCAACTCGACGAGCATCCGGGCCATCTCGCGCCCCAGACCCCGGACGGGCTGATGGATCGTGGTGAGCGCGGGTTCGGCGAGCTGTGCGACGGCGAGGTCGTCGAACCCCACCACCGCCACATCCGCGGGCACGGAGCGGCCGGCGCCGCGCAACGTGCGCAACGCGCCGGCCGCCATGTTGTCGTTGGCCGCGAACACCCCGTCCAGATCCGGATGCGCCTCCAGCAGACGAGCCATCGCGGCGGCTCCGGCGGCCTCGGTGAAGTCCCCCTCCTCGGGCGGGCGGGGCTGCAGACCGGAGAGCATCATCGCTTCCCGGTAGCCGCGATGCCGGGAGGCGCCGACCTCGGTATCCAGAGGGCCGCAGATCGTGACCACGCGCGTCCGCCCGCGCGTGAGCAGGTGCTCGGTCGCGTCCCGGGCGCCGCCGACGTTGTCGATGTCCACGTACCAGCGCGGCTCGAAGTCCACCGGCCGCCCACCGAAGACGACCGGGATCCGGCTCTCCTTGGCGATCCGGGCCAGGGGGTCGTCCTCGTGCAACGCCATCAGCATCACGCCGTCCACGACACGGGAGCGCACGAGCTGTTCCACCCGCTCCCGCCCGCGTGCGCTGGCGGCGACGCACAGCATCATGTGCAGGTCGGCATCTTCCAGCGCACTGGCCACCCCGGCGACGACCTGCGCGAAGAACGGATCCGTCAGGACCTCCGGGTCATTCTGTGAGATGACCAGCGCGGCCGCACCCGCCTGCCGCGTGGCCAGGGCACGCGCCTTCGGATTGGGTACGTAGCCGAGCTTCCGGATCGCCCGCTCGACGGACTCGCGCTTGGCCCGGCTGACATGGGGTGCGTTGTTGATCACCCGGGAAGCCACCGATCGCGACACACCGGCCAGCGCGGCCACCTCGTCGAGCGTGGCGTGCCGATGCGGCAGTTCCTCAGTCATGAACGCGGGCCTTCTCTCGCGACAGTTATGGAAGCCCTTCCATTGTCACCTGTGAGCGTGGCTCATGGATACGGCGGGAGACTCCCCGCCGCTGCCGCTCTCAGGGACCCTA
Organism: Streptomyces sp. NPDC097595; assembly: GCF_044761525.1. Lineage (NCBI taxonomy): Bacteria > Bacillati > Actinomycetota > Actinomycetes > Kitasatosporales > Streptomycetaceae > Streptomyces > Streptomyces sp. NPDC097595. The sequence continues at coordinate 143,604 of NZ_JBIWCN010000016.1, forward strand.
TTTTTGGGAGCGCTCTCATAGCAACGCCTGCCGCGCGGATCGGCCTGTGCTCAGTCCTTGTAGTCCGGCGCGATCCGTTCCACCAGGCGCAGCAGGGCGGCCCAGGCCAGGTCGTACGCGTCGTGGTCCTCGAAGTCGGAGGAGGCGTCACCCTCGCCGGTGAGCTGCTGGGCGGTGTACTCGGCCACCTGGTCGGAGGGCAGGACGAGTTCGGCGCCGCCGGCCTGGGCGGTGACCTGGATCTCGCACGCCTTCTCCAGGTAGAACATGCGCAGGAACGCCTGCTTGGCGCTGTCGCCGACGGTCAGCAGCCCGTGGTTGCGCAGGATGAGCGCGGGGTGGGTGCCGAGGTCGGCCACGAGGCGTTCCTGTTCGGCGAGGTTGAGGGCGACGCCCTCGTAGTCGTGGTAACCGACGCGGTTGTGGAACTCCATCGACATCTGGTTCACGGGCAGCAGGCCCGACTTCTGCGCGGCCACGGCGCAGCCCGCCCTGGTGTGCGTGTGCAGCACGACGTGGGCGTCCGTACGGGCCTTGTGGATCGCGCTGTGGATCACGAAGCCCGCCGGGTTGACCGGGTGCGGGCTCGGCTCCACCGCGTTGCCGTTCAGGTCGATCTTGACCAGGTTGGACGCGGTGATCTCCTCGAAGAGGAGGCCGTACGGGTTGATCAGGAAGTGGTGGTCCGGGCCCGGCAGCCGTTGCGAGATGTGCGTGAAGATCAGGTCGGTCATACGGAAGTGGGCCACCAGGCGGTAGACGGCCGCGAGTTCACGGCGCAGCCGCGTCTCCTCGGCCGATATGTCCGTGTCCTGGGCGATGGCGGGGGTGTCGAGGATGTCCGTCACGCGGGGTCTCCTTGCGTGCTGTCGGCGGGAGGGGTGGTCGCGGCCGGCCGCGGCGTCACGACGGGGGTGCGCGGGCGCCCCGTGGTCCACCAGGCGATGACGTTCTCGGCCGGCTTGGTGACGTAGGCGCGCAGCGAGGCGTCCGTGAGGAAGGCGAAGTGCGGGGAGAGGAGCAGGCGCGGGTGGTTGCGCAGCCGGTCGTCGGCGGCGGGCGGTTCGACGGGGAACACGTCGAGTGCGGCGCCGGAGAGCCGCCCGCTGTCGAGGGCGTCCAGGACCGCGTCGGGGTCGATGAGGTCGCCCCGGGAGACGTTCACCAGGAGGGAGCCGGGCCGCATCCGGCCGAGCAGTCCGGCGTCGACCATGCCCCGGGTCCGCGGCGTGGACGGGACGTGCAGCGACAGGACGTCGGCGGTCCCGAGCAGGGTGTCGAGGTCCCGGCGCTCGACCCCCTCCGGCCAGTCGGCGGCGTGCGGGTCGTGAGCGACGATCCGGCCGAAGAGCGGGGCGGCGAGCCGGGCGAGGACCCGGGCGATGCGGCCGAGGCCGACGAGGCCGAGGGTCATCTCGCTCAGCCGCTTCGGCACTTCGGTGAGGTCGGTGCTCCAGCCGCCGGCCCGGACCACGGCGTCCGCCTGCGGCAGGCGCCGCGCGAGGGCGAGCATCTGGGCGAGCGCGTGGACGGCGACGTCCTCGGTGGCCGAGTCGGGCAGGTTGGCCACCCACAGGCCCCGGCGCGCGGCCTCGGCGGTGTCGATCATGTCGTGACCGGCGGACATGGTCGCCAGCATCCGTACGCACGGCAGGCGGTCGAGGAGGGCACCGTCCACGTGGGCGTAGCCGACCACGAGCGCCACGGCGTCGTGCGCGGCGGCGACGATCGCCTCCGGGTCCGTGCTGTCGACGACGCGGACCTCGAAGCCCGCTGCGGTGAGCAGCTCCACGCCGGGTGAGGGGTCGAGCTCCCCGGTGTCGGTGATCACGGCTACAGGGCGTGTCACGTCAGCCTCCGTCGATGATTCGATCGTCTAATCACCGAGAAACTTACGTTTCGGCTGTGCTGGTTGTCTACCTCGGACGAGATGATTGTGGAGAAGGGTGGTTCCGGGTGGAGGTGGGTCCGGGGTCGGACTGCCTGCCGGGGCGGGCTCAGAATGGGCGGACACCGCTGAACGAGGAGGGGCGCTACGTGGAGCTCGACCAGACCGATCTGGCGATCGTGCGGGAGTTGCAGGGCGACGGACGGCTCACCTACGAGACGCTGGCGCAGCGGGTGGGGCTCTCGCGGCCGGCCGCCCGGATGCGGGTGCAGCGGCTGCAGGAGTCCGGCGCCGTCCGCGTGGTGGCGATCGTGCACCCGGCCGTGCGCGCCCTCACCGCCTCGGCGCACCTCGCCATCGACACGCACGGTCCGGCGGCCGAGGTGGCGCGGCGGGTCGCCGCACTCCCGCAGGCGCCCTTCGTGACGCTGACCAGTGGGCGCCGGGCCATCATGGCCGAGCTGCGCACGGCGGGCTTCGGCGAGCTGGAGCGCACGATCGAGGACATCCGTGCGTTCGCCGGCGTGCGTGCGGTGGACCCGCTGGTGGCGACGCGGCACGTCAAGGACCCCTACCTGCTCACCGAGGAGCCGACCGTCGGTGTGCTCGACGGGACGGACGAGCGCATCCTCGCGGAGCTGGAGGAGGACGGCCGGCTCCCCTTCGCGGAACTGGCCGGGCGGGTCGGCCTGTCGGCGGGAGCGACCCGCTCCCGGACGCTGCGGCTGCTCGACGGCGGGGTGGCCAAGGTGGTCGCGCTGGTGCGGCCCGACATGCTCGGCATGGGCTACCTGTGCGGGTTCAGCCTGCGTGTGGCGGGCCGGGCGGCGGGGGTCGCCGAGACCGTCGCGGGGTTCGCGCGGGTGGCCTTCCTTTCGACGTGTCTGGGCCGGGCGGAAGCGGTCGGCACGATCACCGCGGAGTCCTTGGACGCCGTACGCGCCACGCTTGAGGAGATCCGCGGCCTGGATGCCGTGCGCGAGGTGGAGAGCTGGCTCCACCTGGAGCTCGTCAAGGAGCGCTACGACCTCCGCCCGCACACCGCCTGAAGGCCGCATCGGCCGCCCTGGCGGGCGCGCGCAGTCGATACGTAACCGAAGACGTGATTCGACTTTACAAAACTTCTTCCTCGAAGCCTCTGGTCAATCAGTCGTTCGCTCTTTATCGTTCTGCGAGCCGAATCGTCTGTCGGCGAGCCACCCGTACCCCCGGTCGAAAGCAGTCCTGCCATGCCCCGTCCCCCCGAGTCCCCCGAGCGCACACTCCTCGTCACCGGCGCCGCCGTAGCCGTCCCGGGCACCTCGGTCCGCGCCGAGGCGCTGGCCGTGCGCGGCGACCGCGTGGTGCACGTCGGCACCGCCGAGGACGCCCGTGCCGCACTCGGCGGACGGGCCGACGAGGAGCTGTCCCTCGACGGCGGCCTGGTCCACCCCGGCTTCGTCGACGCCCACTGCCACCCCGTCATGTACGGCCAGGCGCTCGCCTGGGTCGACCTGCGCCCCGAGCGCGTCCCGGACATCGACACCATGGTCGAGGTGCTGAGCGAGGCCGCCCGGGACCTGCCCTCCGGCGTCCCGGTCCGCGGCTTCGGCTACGAGCACCGCCGCCTCGCCGAGGGCCGCCACCCCAGCTGCCACGACCTGGACCGCGTCGCCGGGGACCGCGAGGTCTACGTCATGAACGCCTCCGGTCACGGCGGCGTCGTCAACTCCCACACGCTGCGCACCTGCCGCATCGACGCGGGCACGCCGTCCCCCGAGGGCGGCAGCATCGGCCACTTCGAGGACGGGGAGCCCGACGGGCAGCTGTGGGACGCCGCCTGCGACCTGCTGACCGGGCCGGCCGGCGTCAAGATCGGCAACCACGGCCCGAACTTCCACCTCTCCGAGCCCGACGACATCATGGCCGACCACCTGCTGCGCGCCCAGGAGGTGTTCCTCGCCGCGGGCGTCACCACGATCGGCGACGCCCAGGTCTCGCGCCGCGAGATGGAGACCTATCTGCGCGCCCACGCCGACGGCTCGCTGCGCATGCGGGTCTCCGCCTACCTGACCTCGGCGCTCCTGGACACCGCCCTCGAACTCGGCGCGGTGCGCGGCTTCGGCGACGACCGCTTCCGTATCCAGGGCGTCAAGTTCTACGCCGACGGCACGCTCGGCGGCTGGACGGCCTACTTCCCCGAGGGCTACGCCGCCGACTGCTGCCACCACGGCCAGCTCTACCACTCCGTCGAGGAGTACGCCGAGATCGTCCGCCGCGCCCACGCGGCCGGCCTCCAGACGGCGACCCACGCGCAGTCCCCGTACGCCATCGGCATGGTGCTCGACGCGATCGAGAAGGCCCAGGCGGACCGCCCGCGCGAGGACATGCGCCACCGCATCGAGCACTCCGGACTGCCGACCGACGAGCAGATCGACCGCATGGGCGAACTCGGCGTCGTCCCGGTCATGCAGCCCCAGCACCACCTGCGCACCGGCGACGGCACCCTCACCGCCATCGGCGAGATGGGCCACCGCTACAACCCGGCGGGCCGCTGCCCCGAAGCCGGCGTGCCGGTCGTCTTCTCCTCCGACGCCCCCGTCGCCCCGCCCGCCCCGCTGGAGGCCGTCGCCGCCGCCGCGACCCGCCGTACCGTGCTCGGCACCGTCCTGGGCGACGAGTCGCTGCGCCTGCCCGTCGAGGCCGGTCTGCACGCTCACACCGGTGCGGCCGCCGCTGCCCTGCACCGCGAGGACACGGTCGGCGCGCTCGCCCCCGGCATGCTCGCCGACTTCGTGGTCCTGGACGCCGACCCGCTGACCGTGGCCGCCGACGAGCTGACCGGTATCCGGGTCCTGGAGACCTGGATCGGCGGCAGCCGCGCCTGGGCCGCTTCCGGCCGCTGACCCGGCGGGCGCACCGCTTCCCGGCGGCCGGACGTTCCCGTCCGTGGCCCGGCCGCCGGGCCCGTACACCACCTTCCGCACCCTGTCTGGACCGCACCGTCCCCGTCTGCACTCACCTGCCGGAGGTCCCCTTGCCGGACCGCACCACCACCGCCCGCCGACCGCAGAGCCCGTACCGGACGGCCCTCGCCGCCCTGTCCGGAACCTCCATCGAGTGGTACGACTTCTACGCCTTCGCCACCGCGGCGGCGATCGTCTTCAACGACGTCTTCTTCCCGGCCGACATGCCGACGGCCCTGAAGACCATCTCGTCCTTCGCCACCTTCGCCGTGGGCTTCCTGCTGCGCCCGCTCGGCGGCATCGTGTTCGGGCACATCGGTGACCGCGTCGGCCGTAAGAAGACGCTGGTCATCACCCTGATGATGATGGGCATCGCCTCGGTCGCGATCGGTCTGCTGCCCACGTACGAGCAGGTCGGCGCCCTGTCCCCGATCCTGCTGATCGTGCTCCGCCTGGTGCAGGGCATCGCGATCGGCGGCGAGTGGGGCGGCGCGGTCCTCATCGCCGTGGAGAACGCCCCCAAGGGCAAGGCCACGTTCTTCGGCTCCTTCGCCCAGCTCGGCTCCTCGGTCGGCGCGCTCCTGTCCACCGGCATGTTCAGCCTCATGAGCCTGTTCGGCGACGCCGCCTTCGACAGCTGGGGCTGGCGCGTGCCCTTCCTCGCGTCCGCGGTCCTGGTCGTCATCGGCCTGGTCGTACGCACCAAGCTGGAGGACTCCCCGGTGATGGAGGACATCCACGCCGGACAGGAGAAGGAGGAGCGCAAGGGGGCTTCGCAGCTGCCCGTCGCCGAGGTGCTGCGCAACGACTGGAAGACGGTCCTGGTGGGCGTCTTCTCGCTGGCCACCGCGACCGGCGGCTACTACGTCGTGACGAGCTACCTGCTCTCGTACGGCACCGACGACCAGCACCTGTCCGAGTCGATGCTGCTCAACGGCCTCACGCTCGCCGCGTTCCTGGAGCTGATCGTCACCCCGTTCCTTTCGCTGCTCGGCGACAAGGTCGGCGCGCACAAGGTCGTCGTCTGCGGGCTCGCCGGCGTGGTGCTCCTGTCGATACCGCAGTTCATGGTCGTGGGCACCGGAAACGTCGTCCTGATCTACCTGGCGATGCTCGCCATGCGCCTCGTGATGTCCGCTCTGTACGGGCCGATGGCGGCGATCCTCGCGGACGGCTTCGCCCCGCACGTGCGGTACACCGGCATCTCGCTGGCGTACCAGATCTGCAACCTGGTCTTCGCGGGCTTCGCGCCGGTCACCGCGGTGTGGCTGTCCTCGCTCGCGGGCGGCGCGTACTGGCCGCCGGCGGTCGCCCTGATGGTGATCTCGCTGATCGGCATCTGGTGCACCCTGCGGTTGCGCACGTACCGCGCGCGTCTCGTGGCGGGCACCACCGCCGACGCGACGACGGACCGGGTGGGCGCCGGCGTCTGACGACCGGACGCACAAAGGCCCGGCCACTTCGGTGGCCGGGCCTTCCGGCTTCGGCTGCGCTTTGCTACCTGATACCAGGGCGGTATCATCCCTGTATGGCGATGACACTCCGGCTCCCCGACGACCTCGACGCGAAGCTCACCGAGCGCGCCCGCAGGGAAGGCCGCAGCAAGCAGGAGCTTGCCATAGAGGCCATCCGGGAAGCCCAGGAGCGGTCCGAGCTGAAGGTGGACGACGTTCTGGCCGAGCTCATGGTCAGCGACGCGGAGATCCTGGACTACCTGAAATGACCGAGGTGCGGTACGTCCGGATCGATGAGGTCCTGGCCATCGCCCAGGCCGTCAACGGCACCGAGCACAGTGTGCGTGACATGGGGCTCCTGGTTTCCGCGATCGAGCGGCCCCGGACCCACGTGTTCGGGGCCGAGCTGTATCCCACGCTGCACGAGAAGGCTGCGGCACTGCTGCATTCTCTCGCCCGGAATCACGCGCTGATCGACGGCAACAAGCGCACCGCCTGGCTTGCCATGCGTGTCTTCCTGCGGTTCAACGGCGGCGCCGCCGTCGTTCCGCCGCCCGTCTCGGTGGCCGGCCCGTTTGTCGAGGACGTTGCGCAGGACCATCTCGACGCGTCGGTTGTCGCCAAGCGGCTGACAGAGTGGTTCCCCCTCTCCTGAACCGCGCCCGGGCTCACCGACGCAACGCCTCCGCGATGACCTGCACCAGATGGCGGCTCTCCAGGCCCGCCAGGTCCTGGACCTGCGTGCGGCAGGAGTAGCCGTCCGCGAGGATGCGGCGGTCCGGGGCGGCGGTTGCCCTGGCGAGGATGCCGTCCTGGGCGATCTTCGCGGAGACCTCGTAGTGGCCCTTCTCCATACCGAAGTTTCCGGCCAGGCCGCAGCAGCCCGAGGAGATGTCGATGTCACAGCCCATCGACCGGAGCAGCGAGCGGTCCGCCTCGTAGCCCATCACCGCGTAGTGGTGGCAGTGGGGCTGGACCAGGAGGTGTTCCGCTGCCTTCGGGGGCGTCCAGTCGATCGAGGTCAGGAATTCGGCGACCGTCCTGACCGCGCCCGCGAGTTCCGCCGCGCCGGGGTCGTCCGGCAGGAGCTCCACCAGGTCCGAGCGGAGTGTCGCCGTGCAGCTCGGCTCGATGCCGATCACCGTGCGGCCGGCCCGGACGTGGGGGAGCAGCAGGTCCACCGTGGCGCGGAGCTTCGCCCTGGCGGCGGTCAGCTGGCCCGTGGAGATCAGGGTCAGCCCGCAGCAGGCGCCCGGGGCGGCGATCTCCACGTCGCAGCCGGCCGCCGTCAGGACTTCCAAGGCGTCGCGCGGGATGTCCGGGGCGAGCGCGTCCGAGAAGGAGTCGACCCAGAGCAGCACCTTCGGGCCGTCCGCCCGCGCGACAGCGGCCTTCCGTGCCCCGCTCCACCGGAACGGCTTCGCCGGCAGGGGCGGCAGTGAGCGGCGGGAGTCCGCGCCCATCAGGGTCATCATCGTCCGCCGCAGCACCGGCACCCGCCCGGCCAGGTTGACCAGCGGGGCCACCGGCGCGAGCAGGCGCAGCCACTGCGGGAGCCGGCCCAGGGTGTAGTGGCTCAACGGGCGGCGGCGGCCCTTGTACGTCTGGTGCAGGGCCTCCGACTTGAACGTGGCCATGTCGATCCCGGTCGGGCAGTCGTTGGCGCACGCCTTGCAGCTCAGGCACAGGTCCAGGGCCTCATGGACCTCCGGGGAGCTCCAGCCCTCCGTGACGAAGCCGCCGTTCAGCATCTCCTGGAGCGCCCTCGCCCGGCCCCGCGTGGAGTCCTTCTCGGCGCGGGTGGCCGTGTACGAGGGGCACATGAAGCCGCCCTGGCCGCGCAGGTCCGCCCGGCACTTGCCCACCCCGACGCACCGGTGCACGGCGTCCGTGACGTCCCCGCCGTCGTGCGCGAACGCGAAACCGTCGCTCGCCCGCAGCCGCCGCGCCCCGGGCCGCCGGAGGTCCGCGTCCAGCGGCGCGGGGCGGACGACGACACCGGGGTTCATGACGTCGTCCGGGTCCAGCAGGGCCTTGAACGCCTCCATCGCGCGCAGCGCCTCGGAGCCGTACATCGTCGGCAGCAGCTCGGAGCGGGCGCGGCCGTCGCCGTGCTCGCCCGAGAGCGATCCGCCGTGCTCGGCGGCGAGGGCGGCGGCGCGTTCCAGGAAGTCGCGCATCGGCGCGCCCCCGGCGTCGAGCGGGAAGTCGATGCGGGCGTGGACGCACCCGTCGCCGAAGTGACCGTAGGCCAGCCCGGACAGCCCTTTCTCGGCCATCAGCGCCTGGAGCCCGCGCAGATAGTCGCCGAGCCGTTCCGGCGGGACGGCGGAGTCCTCCCAGCCGGGCCACGCCTGCTTGCCGTCTGCGGTGCGTCCGGCCAGGCCGGCCCCGTCGGCGCGGATCTCCCAGAGCCGGGTCGCCTCGGGGCCCGCCGGCAGGACCACGCTGTCGGCGGCGTGCGAGGCCGCGACGAGCGCCCGCGCCGCCTCGACCGCCTCGGCGGAGGTCGCCCCGCCGACCTCGGCGATCAGCCAGCCGCCGCCCGCGGGCAGCGCGGGCACGGCCGCGTCGCCGTGCGCCCGGCGCACCACGTCCACGAGCTGCGCGTCCAGGCCCTCCAGCGCGAGCGGGCGGAACGGCAGCAGGTGCGGCACGTCGTCGGCGGCCGTCGCCATGTCCGCGTAACCGAGGACGGCGAGCGCCGGAGCGGGTGCCTGCGGGACGAGCCGGACCGTGGCTTCCAGGAGGACGCCGCAGCTGCCCTCCGTGCCGGTCAGCGCGGCCGCGAGGTTGCGCCCGTTCTCCGGCAGCAGGTGCTCCAGCGAGTAGCCGGAGATCTGCCGCCCGAACCGTCCGAACTCTGTACGCAGCACCGCCAGATGCTCTGCGACGAACGCGTCCAGCCCCGGCACCGCCGCGAGCGCCACCGGTCCCGAGCCCGCCGTGATCACCTCGCCGCCGCCCGTCAGCCAGGTCATCGACACCACGTTGTCGGCCGTACGCCCGTACGAGAGGCCGTGCGGCCCGCACGCGTTGTTGCCGATCATCCCGCCGATCGTGCAGCGGTTGGCCGTCGAGGGGTCGGGCCCGAACCGCAAGCCGTGCGGCAGGGCCTCCTTCTGAAGATCGCTCAGGACCGTGCCCGGCTCGACCACGGCCGTCGAGGTGTCGGGGTCGACGGACAGCACGCGGTTCATCGTGCGGGAGAAGTCGATCACCAGCCCCGGCCCCACCGCGTTCCCGGCACACGAAGTCCCGCCGCCCCTGACGGTGACCGGCACCCCGTGTGCACGCGCGATCCCGACCGCGGCGATCACGTCCTCCTTCTTGCGCGGCATGAGCACCGCTCCCGGGACGATCCGGTAGTTCGACGCGTCGGTCGAGTAGACCGCCCGGGTCGTCGCCGAAGCGTCGACGAGATCGCCCAGCTTCCCACGCAGGGCGTCGAGAAACGCCTCGGTGAGGGGGATCGGGGCGTCTGCCATGGTCGCGTCCATCGGGTGCTGCTCCTGGGGGCGTCGGTTCTGGTGGTGCGGGCACGGTGCCGCCGTGCCACAGGCGTAAGCGCGGTTACGTCATCCTCATCGCAGCACCGGCTTCCGGGGGATGTCACGCGCCGCGTCGCGCAGCCATCCCGCGTCCAGCCCCGCCGCCCTCGCGACCTCGGCGAGGCGGGCCGGGGTCATCCCGGGCTGGTGGGAGGTCAGGGACCAGCGGCGTCCCGGGCGGCCGAAGGTGGCCGGGCGGTGACCAGCCTTGTAATGCCTGAGTAACGGCGGATTTCTAGGGTGCGCACACCCCGTATGTACCGTCACTCGGAGGAGTGCTCGATGCCCCTGCTCCAACCGTCCAGGCGCAGACACGCCGTGTGGACGGTGGCCTCGCTCGCCGCGGCTGCCCTGCTCACCACCCCGCTGCCCGCCCTCGCGGCGGACTCCCCGGCCCCCTCTGCCACCGCCTCGGCGAAGATCGACTCCGCGCTCACGAGCGCGGTGCGTGACGGCAAGGACGCCACCTTCTTCGTGGTCCTGAAGGACCAGGCCGACCTGGCCGGTGCGAAGAAGCAGAAGACGCACGCGAAGAAGGCCAAGGCCGCGTACAGCGAGCTCCGTGCGCACGCCAAGTCCAGCCAGAAGTCGCTCAACACCTTCCTCGACAAGAAGAAGGTCGGCCACCAGGACTTCTGGATCACCAACACCGTCAAGGTCACCGGTGACCAGGACCTCGTCGCCGAGCTGGCCAAGCGCTCGGACGTGGCGTCGGTCGTCAAGCAGCACTCCTTCAAGCTCGACGACATCGAGACCTCCGACAAGAAGGTCACCGCCTCGCGCGCCGCCGCGCTGGGCACCGACTCGTCGGCCGACGGCACCGACGCCCCGGCGTGGGGTGTCTCCGACATCAAGGCCGACCAGGTCTGGGACCAGTACGAGGACCGCGGCGAGGGCATCGTCGTCGCCAACGTCGACTCGGGTGTGCAGTACGACCACCCGGACCTCGTCGCGAACTACCGCGGCAACAACGGCGACGGCACCTTCACGCACGACTACAACTTCTACGACGCGAGCGGGCAGTGCCCCACGACCGCGCCGTGCGACAACAACGGCCACGGCACCCACACGATGGGCACCATGGTCGCCAAGAACGGCCTCGGTGTCGCGCCGAACGCCAAGTGGATCGCCGCCAAGGGCTGCGCCTCCGACGTCTGCTACGACGACGAGCTGCTCGCCGCCGGCCAGTGGATCCTCGCGCCGACCGACCACAACGGTCAGAACCCGCGCCCGGACCTGGCCCCGAACATCGTGAACAACTCCTGGGGCAACCAGGACACCAGCACCCCGTTCTACCAGGACATCCTGGCGGCCTGGGACGCGGCGGGCATCTTCGAGGCGTTCGCGGCCGGCAACGACGGCGACGGCGTCACCTGCTCCACGACCCACCCGCCGGGCGCGCAGGCCGATTCCTACGGTGTCGGCGCCTACGACTCGACCGGCAAGATCGCCAGCTTCTCCGGCTTCGGTCCCTCGCCGACGGACGGCAGCGAAAAGCCGAACATCTCGGCCCCGGGCGTCCAGATCCCGTCCACCTGGCCGGGGAACTCGTACAACACCATCAACGGTACGTCGATGGCGACCCCGCACGTCGCGGGCGCGGTCGCGCTCCTGTGGTCGGCGGCCCCCTCGCTGATCGGCAACATCGAGGAGACCCGCAACCTCCTCAACGAGGGCGCGCGTGACGTCGACGACACCCACTGCGGTGGCACCGCCGGCATGAACTACGTGTGGGGCAACGGCAAGCTCGACATCCTCGCGTCCGTGGAGAAGGCCCCGCACACCGCGGCCATCGTCAGCGGCAAGGCCACCGACAAGGCCACCGGCAAGGCCCTCCCGAACATCACCGTGCAGTCCACCGACGCGGCCGGCGCGGTCCGTACGGTCACCACCGGCACGGACGGCACCTACCGCCTCCCGCTGGCCGCCGGCACGTACTCCTTCGCGTTCAGCGGCTACGGCTACGCGAGCGGCTCGGCCACGAATGTCGCCCTGGCCGAGAGCCAGGCGTTCACCCAGGACATCGCGCTGACCGCGGTGCCCGCCCACATGGTGTCCGGCATCGTCCGTGACGTCACCGGCAAGCCGCTGCCCGGCGCCACGGTCGAGCTGAACGGCACGCCGCTGCCCGCCGCCACCACCAACGCCAAGGGCAAGTACACCTTCAAGAAGGTCGCCGAGGGCTCCTACGGCCTCGCCGTGAAGCCCGCCGCCCCGGTCCTGTGCAACGGCGTCTACACCGGTTCCGCTGCCGTCGGCGCCGCCGACCTCACGAAGAACGTGCAGGTCCCGAACCGCACGGACAACTCCGGCAACGTCTGCACCCCGGCCGACTACTCCTGGATCGCGGGCTCCAAGAAGGTCGCCCTGACGGGTGACGAGGACTCCGCCACCGTCTCGCTGCCGTTCTCGGTGAAGCACTACGGCGTCTCGTACTCCTCGGCCTCGATCACCACCGACGGTCTGATCAACTTCCTGTCCTCGCGCGTCGGTGACTACAACAACACCGCCGTGCCGACCGTCGGCGTGAACGGTGTGAAGGGCATCGTCGCCCCGCTGTGGGACGACCTGACGCTCGACAAGAAGTCCTCCGTGCAGACCGCCACCACCGGCACCAAGGGCAGCCGCAAGTTCGCCATCGTGTGGAACAACGCGGCCTACGCCAACGGCACTTCGGGCCGCGCCACCTTCGAGGCCGTCTTCGACGAGGCCACCGGCGCCGTGACCCTCCAGTACCAGTCCGTCGCGGACCAGGGTGCCGGCGCCACCGTCGGCATCGCCGACCAGTCCGGCACCGACGCCTTCCAGTACTCCTTCAACCAGTCCGTGATCGCCGACGGCACCGCCGTCAGCTTCACGCAGGGAGCGAAGTAATGAGAGCCCAGCACTCCCGGCGGGCGCTTCAGCTCGCCGCCGGCCTCGTCGCGGCGGGCCTCTGCCTGACCGTCGCCCCGCAGGCCCTGGCCGCCGACAGCGGCAGCGACGCGCCGATGAAGCTGACCAGCGCCGAAGCGAAGAAGCTGGCCGCCAACGTCACCCTCGACCCGTACGTCAAGGCCGAGGACACCACCGGCACGCAGAAGGACGCCTCGGACACCGCCGCCTCTGCCGCGAAGTCGGGCGTCGCCGCGAAGACGGACGCCGCGAAGACGGATGCCACCGCCGTCGACCCGACCACCAAGGTCACCATGACCGCGAAGTCCACGCTGGAAGGCGTGCGCGGTCTGGGCGCCACGGTGCCGGTCGGCAAGAACGGCGACTACTACTCCGTCAACGCCATGGGCAACGTCCAGCTCCACGCTGCCGACGGCAGCGAGACCTGGGCCCGCACCAGCAGCTCGTTCTACACGGACTGGCAGGCCAAGCCGCTCCAGGTCTGGCGCGTCGAGCCGTACCCGCCCCAGATCCTCATGGGTTACAACGCGGTCTCGCCGTTCTCGCCGAACTCGGAGTCCGGATACTCCGCCGGTGACTTGACCGGCGACGGTGTCCCTGACCTGGTGTTCTCGGCTCTGGTCGGCGCCAATCCGTACCCGCGGGCCTTCACCTCCCCGGGCTCGGACCTGTCGTCCGGCACCTTCGTGACGGTCCTCGACGGCAAGACCGGGGCCACGGTCTGGTCGAAGCTGTACAACCACGCCTCCATGGTCAAGATCGTCAACGGCACCCTGCTGGTCGCCGACGCGCCCCGGATGAGCGGCGACGCCAAGGTCCCGGCCGCCGCGACCGCCACACTGACCGGCATCCGCTTCACGTCGGGCGCGGACGGGAAGCTGACCCCGGCGCAGACCTGGTCCTTCGACACCAAGGAAGCCCGGTACACCAACTGGGGCGACATCCAGGACCTCGGCAAGGGCAAGGTCGCCGTCTCCTGGAACCTCGCCAAGGCCCAGGGCGTCGAAGGGCGCGGCCACACCGCCGTGCTCGACACCACCGACGGCTCGGTCACCTGGCGGACCGACAGCGTGCTGTACAGCCGCATCATGCGTCTGGACGCCGGCCGCAAGCGCCTCGTGGCCGTCGAGCAGGCCGACGTCAACGACGCGGTGCACTACGAGATCGCCGCGTACGACCTGAAGACCGGTCACCGCGCCACCCTGAGCGGCCGCGACAATGTGGTGCCCACCGCGCTGACGGTCGGCGACCTCGCGGGCAAGGCGGGCGACGAGTACGCGGTGGCGGAGTCCTCGTTCGACGAGAACCTCTTCGTCAACGCCAGCACCATCCGTGTCGTCAACGGTGACAACGCGGACAAGGTCCTCTGGTCGAGCACGACCAAGCGGGATGCCGAGAACGGCCACGACGCGCCCAGCACCTGGGGCCTCGGGGTGATCGACGGCAAGCTGGTCGCCTCCGCCCAGAACGACCGGAAGATGGACGAGCCGGAGAACCGGGGCAGCCTGCGCTACGCGTCGCTGACGGTCTTCTCCGGCAAGGGCGCGGTCGCGTGGCAGTCCAAGGGCGTCGCGGCCTCCCCGATGTTCCAGGACCTCTACAGTGACGCTGCGGGCTCCCACGTCCGGGTGATCGACCAGGGCCAGAACATCCGCACCTTCAAGCTGGGCAACGGCAAGGCGGAGAAGGTCACGCCGCTCCAGGGCGACATCGCCTACGCCCAGAGCGCCGACCTGAACAAGGACGGCAAGAACGACCTGATCATGGGCGGTTCGTCCAACGGCCTGTGGGCCTACTCGGGCCCGTCCGTGGTGAACGGCGGCAAGCCGGAGAAGCTGTGGCAGGCCACCCTTCCCGGTGCGGTCCACGACATCGAGATCGGGGACGTCAACGGTGACGGCAAGCCCGAGATCGTGGTCGCGGCCGACACCGCGACGGTCGTCCTCAACGGGAAGACGGGCAAGACGCTCGCCACGATCGACGGTGGCGGCCAGTTCGTCCACACGGCCAAGCTGTCCGACCTCGACGGCGACGGCGAGCTGGACATCCTCGTCCCGACGGACGCGATGCGCGCCTACTACGGCGACGGCCACGCCATCTGGACGTACAGCGCCCCCAAGGCCGCGGGCGACGTGCGCTTCGCGGACCCGTCGGTGAACGACGGCAAGGTGTACGCCTCGTACGCCAGCCTCAACGCGTGGGACCTGGCCAAGCCGGTGACCAACGCGGTCGCGCTGAACGCCAAGAACGGCAAGCCCCGCTGGTCCGCCGCACCCGAGGTCCCCGACGCCGCCGTCGGTGGCGTCCGCACCCTGATCCCGAACGAGGGTGTCTTCGCCTCCAAGGAGATCCCGTACGCCAACGGCCACGCGGTGGTCTATCTGTGGGCGGTCACCGCCCCGATCAAGCTGGACGACATCTCCTCCCAGCTCAGCCCGCAGAACTACTTCGAGATCCGCGACGGCCGCACCGGCGAGGTGCTGCACTCCGGAATCTCGGGCGGCCTGTGGACGCACAACAGCTACTTCGCCAAGGACGGGGTGCTGTACGAGGGCGGCACGGCGTCGTTCCGGCGCTACCTGGCGAACGGTGACGACAAGACGCAGGGTGTCACGCCGCAGTCGTATGGTGGCGGCTTCATGACCGGCCCCGGCGGGCGCGACCTCCTGGTCGCCGGCGTCGAGTCGGGCCTGTACCTCTGGGACCCGAGCATCCTCGACTCCGAGGACACCTGGGCGCCGTCGGTCGCCAGCATCGGCCTCATGGGCGCCCGCAACTACTTCGCGGGTGACCTCGACGGTGACGGCGTCGACGAGGTGCTGTCGCTCAACAGCGACGACTCCGGCCGGGACCGCGAGGCCGGCCAGTTCGGCGGCGGGTACTTCCTGACCGACAACGGCATCCACCAGGTCACGGCGTACAAGCTCTCCTGACCTGAACCGCCTTCCACGGGCCCCCGGGACGCACCTCGTCCCGGGGGCCCTCGGCATGCGTCACCACACCACGCGGAAGCCGATGTTGCCGGCCGAGCTGTCCACCGTGTTCGAGGTGCGGGCCGCGACGCGGTAGCGGTTGCAGTACGAGTCGTGGCACAGGTACGAGCCGCCGCGCATCGTGCGACGGTCGTCGGTGCCCGGCTGCCAGGTGTCGGCCGACCACTCCCACACGTTCCCGGCGGTGTTGTACAGCCCGAACCCGTTGGGCGCGTACGTGTGGACGGGCGCCGTGCCCGCGTAGCCGTCCTCCTCCGTGTTCCGGGTGGGGAAGGAGCCCTGCCAGATGTTGCAGCGGTGCTCGCCGCCCGGGGTGAGCTCGTCGCCCCACGGATAGCGGGCCTGGTCGAGCCCGCCCCGGGCGGCGTACTCCCACTCGGCCTCCGTGGGGAGCCGCCCCCCGGCCCACTGGCAGTAGGCGAGCGCGTCGCGCCAGGTGACGTGGACGACCGGGTGGTCGCCCCGGTCGCGTATGTCGCTGCCCGGCCCTTCGGGAACGTCCCAGCGGGCGCCGCTCACCCCGCACCACCACGGCGTCTGCTCCGGGCGCGGCGAGACCTTGCGCAGGTGGCCCGGGAGGAACTTCGCGAAGACGTAGCTCCAGCCGAACTCCTCCGCCTCCGTGCGGTAGCCGGTGGCCTCCACGAACGCGGCGAACCGATCGTTGGTGACGGTGTACGCGTCGATCGTGAACGGCCCGACGCCCACCTCGCGCACCGGGCCCTCCGCATCGCCCGCGTTCACGTCGGGGTCCTCGCTGCCCATGCGGAACGTGGAGCCGGGCAGCTCGACGCGGTCCGCGTACGCCGTCTCCGGGGCGCGAGGGGCGACCGGCCCGATGCTCAGGACCGGCTCGGCTGCGGGGGCTCCGTCCCTGGAGGGGGTGCAGCAGCTCTTGGGGGCGTCGGGGTGGTCACTCATCGTTGCCTTCTTCGTCGGGGAACCGAGGCACCGGAGATCGTAACCATGGCCGGAAAACGCCCCTGCGGCCGTGCCGCCCCCGGCGAACAGGCGACATGTCGCATGCTCGCCACCCGTACCTCCTAGGCCTCACCGCGACGCCGACCCGAGGATGTCCGGCAACGGGCCGCGCGGCTGCCTCAGCGGTCGCCCGGCCCGTCCCCGTGCTCCCGCTCGTCCGTCGCCCGGCAGCCGATGCCGTGGCCGCACCTCGCCTGGAGGCCACGATGCGCACCGGTCACGTCGGACGCGGCGGAGGGGCGGCGCGCGCCACCGCGCTCCTCGCCTCGGCGTTCGTCCTCGCCCTCCTCGGGCCCGTGCTCCCCGGGCAGGCGGCCGGGGCGGCGCCCGTCGCCGTCCGTACGGCCCCCGCCCCGCACGGAAACGCCCACCGCGACACCGTCACCCTGGTCACCGGGGACACGGTCGCCGTCACCACCGACAGTGAGGGGCGCGTCTCGGTCGATGCCAAGGCCACGGGGGCGGCCACCACCTTCCGTACCGAGCAAGGGCCTTCGGGGGACACCTACGTCATCCCGGACAGCGCGGGGGAGGGGCTGGCCTCCGGGCGGCTCGACCGGGAGCTGTTCAACGTGACCCGGCTCGCCGCCGACGCGCAGGGGGGCGCGCAGGACACCGTCCCGTTCATCGTGGATTACGCGGGCACCCCGGCCCGGTCCACCCTCGCGGCGCGCGCCGGGGACGTCCCGGGCGTCACGCACCGGACGCCGCTCACCTCGCTCGGCGCGGCGGCCGTGGACGTCGAGAAGGATTCGCTGCACGCGTTCTACCGCGCCGTGCTGGACGGGCCGCAGGCCGTGGTCCGCCCGGACCGCAGGGTGCGGGCGGCCCTGGACGTCAGCGTGCCGCAGATCGGCGCACCCGAGGTGTGGAAGAGCGGCTACGACGGCAGCGGGGTCGAGGTCGCGGTGCTGGACACCGGGATCGACTTCGGGCACCCCGACTTCGACGGCCGGGTCCTGGCCTCGGAGAGCTTCATACCCGGCCAGGAGGTCCAGGACGGGCGCGGGCACGGCACCCATGTGGCGAGCACGGTCGCGGGCAGCGGGGCCGCGTCCGGCGGGAAGTACATGGGCGTCGCGCCGGGCGCCGGGCTCCTGATCGGGAAGGTGCTC
Organism: Streptomyces sp. NPDC097595; assembly: GCF_044761525.1. Taxonomy (NCBI): domain Bacteria; kingdom Bacillati; phylum Actinomycetota; class Actinomycetes; order Kitasatosporales; family Streptomycetaceae; genus Streptomyces; species Streptomyces sp. NPDC097595. The sequence continues at coordinate 161,426 of NZ_JBIWCN010000016.1, forward strand.
GACAACACGGGCAACGGTGACGAGTCCACGGTCATCGCCGGCATGGAGTGGGCCGTAGCCCAGGGCGCCGACATCGTGTCCATGAGCCTCGGGGCGCCCACCGAGGAGGGCAGCGACCTGCTGAGCGAGGCCGTCGACGCGCTCAGCGAGTCCTCCGGGGCGCTGTTCGTGATCGCGGCCGGCAACACCGGTCCCGGCCGGTCCACCCTCGCCAGTCCCGGCACCGCGCGGACCGCGCTCACCGTCGGCGCCGTCGACAGCCAGGACCACCTCGCCGCCTTCTCGGGGCGCGGGCCGACCGCCTCCGGCGCGCTGAAGCCGGAGATCACCGCGCCGGGCGTCGGGATCGTCGCGGCCCGGGCGGCGGGCACGCACATCGGCAAGGACGTCGGCGAGTACTACACCGCCCTGGACGGCACCTCCATGGCCACCCCGCACGTGGCCGGTGCGGCGGCCCTCCTCAAGCAGCAGCACCCGGGGTGGGGGGCGGCCCGGCTCAAGGACGCGCTGGTCTCCGCCGCGAAGACGGGCCCCGACGACGAGGTCTACGAACAGGGCGCCGGCCGCGTCGCCGTGGACCGCGCCTCCGCCCAGTCGGTCACCGCGACCGGGACCGCCGACTTCGGGGACCTGCGCGACGAGCAGCGGACGGTGACCCGGGACGTCGTCTACACCAACGACGGCGACCACGCGGTCACCCTGAGCCTTGGCCTCGACCTGGGGCGCGGGGCGACCGTCCCCGAGGGCGGCGCCACCCTCTCCGCCGACACCGTCACCGTCCCCGCCCACGACAGCGCGGCCATCACCCTCACCGTCGACCCGACCCGTACCGGCACCGGCCGCTACGACGGCTACCTGACCGCCACGGGCGACGGCACCCACCTGACCACCGCAGTCGGCTGGACCGAACCACCCCCGAAGCACACCGTGCACTTCACCTTCACCGGCCGCGACGGCAAGGCGGGCGGGCAGACGAACCTTCAGATACTCGACATGACCAGCGGTGACGCCGAGCTGCAAAGCCTCACATTCATGGCGGACGGCAACTGGGAGACCCAGCTGCCGGAGGGCGACTACGCCCTTCAGGCCCTCGTCACCACCTACGACACCAACCGCATCCCGCTGGCCGTGGACACCTTCGCCGAACCGGAGTTCACCGTCGACGGCGACGCCGCCGTACGCATCGACGCCCGGCAGGCCCACGAGCTGACAGCCGGGGTGGACGGCGAGCGCGATCCGCTGGAGCGCGCCGCGCTCGGCGTCACCGCCCGCCGCACCCTGGACGACGGTGCCACAGCCGCGATCGGCGTTGCGAGCGGCGTCAGCGACCGCACCACCCGGTACGGGGCCATCGCCTCGCACACCACCGCCGAGCACGGCACCTTCGACCTCACCGCCGAACACCGCCTGCGCGACCCGCTGGTCCGGGGCACCTGGAAGGCGGGTCGGACGACCCAACGCATCGACCTCCTCACCCCGGACCTCGGGAAGCGGTTCACCGGCGACCGCAAGCTGACGGCCGTCGACGTGGGCACCGGCACCGAGGCCGACTACGCGGGTCGGGACCTGACCGGCAAGCTCGCCGTCGTCCGCACCAACGGCTGGCTCGTGCCCACCCTCGCCACCGCCGCCCAGCACCACGCCGCCGCCGTCCTCGCGATCCGCCCCACCGAGGGCACCACCCTCGTCCAGGACGACGGCAACAGCACCGTTCCGGCCGTTGCCGTCAGCCGCGAACAGGGCGCGGAACTCCTCGCCGCCCTCGCGAAGGGGCCGGTCACGGTCACCCTCGACGGCCGCGCCGACAGCCGCTTCACGTACACCGCCCCGTTCCACGCGACCGGCGCCATCCCCGCGCGTACCGCCCTCACCGTCCGCACGGACCGGTTCGCCCGGCTCGTCAGCACCTTCCACGCGGACGGCACCCCCCGGATCGCCGACGACGTCCTGACGGTCTGGCACTCCTGGGAGAAGGCCGCGTTCCGGATCGGCGCCCGGCACCTCGCCCCCGGCACCCGCACCGACTACGTGTACGCGGACGGCACCCAGTACGCACAGACGGTCCGGGCCTCCGACCTGTCCGACACCTACCTGGAGGAGTACCCGGCGGCCTACCGCCCGCGCGAGACCGTGAAACGCGCATGGGGCGCCGCGCCCATGCACCCCACCCTGCCGCGCCGCATCAGCTGCGCCCTGTGCCGGTCCGACCTCGGAGCCAGCTTCCTGCTGGCGCCCTACGGCGACGGCGACCCCGCCCACTACGGCATGGGCGCCTCCACGAGCACCTTCACCTACCGGCGCAACGGCCAACAGGTCCCCGCCGCCCAGCTGTTCGTGCCCGAGGACGCCGAGTACCGCATCGACCAGAGCGTCGTCCGCCGCACGAACGCCCTGGAGTCCCTGGGCACCCGTACCGACACCACGTACACCTTCCGCTCGGCGGCCCCGAAGCCCGGCGCCACCGCCCCCGGCTGCACCGAGGTCTACGGCCCGGACCACCCGTGCGCCGTCCTGCCGGTGATCCTGCTCGGCTACGACCTGGGGGTCGACGGCGACAACACCGCCCGCGCAGGCCGGGCCCTCCCAGTGCGCATCGGCACCCTGCGCCCGGACGGCTACCGGGGGCCGCGCGTCACCGGGATGCGCGTCGAGGTCTCGTACGACGACGGCGCGACCTGGGCCGACTCCGTACGGCCGCATGTGCGCGGCGACGGATCGGCCACCGCCGTCCTGCACCACCCGCGCACCGGCGCGGAGCACGTCACGCTCCGGGTCACCGCCTGGGACGACGCCGGCAGCCGCACCCAGCAGACCGTGGTCCGGGCGTACGCGCTGCGCCGCTGACCCGTAGACCCCACCCCTACCAGGAAGGGTTCACTCTCCATGACACCGAGACACGGCAGACCGCGACGCGCCTGGGGACTCCTGCTCGCCGTGGGCCTCGCGGCGACGGGGCTCCCCGCCGCCGCGACCGCCCAGGCCGCCCCCGCGAGCGACACCGCCCGGCCGTCCGTCGAGCGCGCCCTGACCGACGACCTGGCGGACGGCGGGAGTTCCACCTTCTGGGTCTACCTCCGTGATGAGGCCGACCTCAAGGGCGCCGCGAAGATCACGGACCGGGCCCGGCAGGGGCGCGAGGTGAGCAGCCGCCTCCGGGAGACGGCCGCCACCAGCCAGTCCGCCCTGATCGATGTGTTGCGGGACGCGGGCGCCTCGTACACGCCCTTCTGGATCGCCAACACCGTCGAGGTGAAGGGCGACGCGAAGCTGCTCAAGCGGATCACCGCCCTGCCGGAGGTGGACCGGGTCACCGGCGACCGGACGTACGCGCTGCCGGAGATGAAGGCGGCGCAGGACGAGCCGACCGTGGACGACGTCGAGTGGGGCGTCGACCGGATCGGCGCGCCCCAGGTGTGGAAGGACTACCAGGCCACCGGTGAGGGCATCGTCGTCGGCAGCATCGACTCCGGCGTCCAGTACGACCACCCGGCCCTGGTGAAGCAGTACCGGGGGAACAACGGCGACGGCACCTTCACCCACGACTACAACTGGTACGACCCCACGGTCAGTTGCGGCATCGTCGTCTCCACGCCCTGCGACAACGTCGGGCACGGCACCCACACCGTGGGCACGATGGTCGGCGACGGTGGCACCGGCAACCACGTAGGCGTCGCGCCCGGCGCCGAGTGGATGGCCGCGAAGGGCTGTTCTTCCAGCACCTGCGCCCAGCGGAGCCTGCTCGCCGCCGGCCAGTTCATGCTGGCGCCCACCGACTCCCACGGAAAGAACCCCCGACCCGAACTGCGCCCGCACGTCGTGAACAACTCGTGGGGCAGCGCTGCGGCAGGCTCCGACCCGTGGTTCGAGCAGACCGTGCAGGCGTGGGTGGCGGCCGGGATCTTCCCGGTCTTCTCCAACGGAAACGAAGGCCCGGACTGCGGCACAGACGGCAACCCGGGTAATCTCAAGGAGAGTTACGGTGTCGGCGCCTTCGACGCAGAAGGCAACATCGCCTCCTTCTCCAGTCGTGGCCCCTCGGAGTTCGGCGACGACCTGATCAAGCCGGACGTCTCGGCGCCGGGCGTCGCCATCCGCTCCACCTACCCCGGTGGCAAGTACGCCGTGGGCAGCGGTACGTCGATGGCCGCACCCCATGTGGCGGGCGCCATCGCCCTGTTGTGGTCGGCGGCCCCGGCGGTCGCGCGGGACATCGACGCGACCCGGCGGCTCCTGGACGAGACCGCCGTCGATGTCCCGGACGTCTCCTGCGGCGGCACCGCCGAGGACAACAACGTGTACGGGCAGGGCCGGCTGGACATCCACGCGGCCGCCGAAAAGGCCCCGCGCGGCACGACCGGCACCCTGAGCGGCACGGTCACCGACGCGACCACGGGTGAGCCCGTCGAGGGCGTCATCGTGCAACTCGCCACCGCAGACGGCCCGGTGGGCCTCCCGGAGACCACCGACGCCGAGGGCCGCTACACGACGCTCGCCACCGTCGGCGCCTACACCGTGACGACGTCCTCCCCGGCCTACACCGCCACGAAGACGAAGGTGACGCTCGCCGAGGCCGCCCCGGCCACCGCCGACATCCGCCTCCCGGCCCTGCCCGGCAAGGTCCTCTCCGTCACCCCGGACGACGCCGACTTCGGCGCCGTACCCATCGGCACCACCGGCGGCCCCGTCGCCGTCACCCTCACCAGCCTCGGCAGCAAGCCGGTCACCGTCATCCACGTCACCGACCACGACGGCGCGTTCGTGGCCGACCCGGGCACCTGCGGCAAGGCGCCCTTCCGGCTGAAGCGCAAGGAGCACTGCACGCTCGACCTCACCTTCCGGCCCACCGAGAAGACCGCCCAGGACGGGAAGATCACGCTCCTGGACGACGCGAAGGGGCTCGTGCACACCGTGCGCGTGCACGGCAGCGGCACGGCGATCCCCGCCCGCAGCGGCGCGGTGGGCACGTCGGCCATGCAGCGGGACCTGCACGCCGCGGTCATCGACCCCCAGGGTCGCTACGCCTACTTCGGCACCGACAACCCCGCCGACCCGCTGCCCGGATTCATCACCAAGGTCGACCTGAAGACCTTCAAGACGGTCGGCACCCTCACGGTGGGCCTCGGCCAGAAGGTCATGCAGGACGCGGTCATCGATCCGGCGGGGAAGTACGCCTACTTCGCCGTCGCCGCCTACCCGAGCCGTGTCGTCCGTGTCGACCTGGAGACCTTCACCTGGGACAAGATCCTGGTCCTCGGCGCGGACGATGGCAACATCCGTTCGGCCCTCATGGATCCGGCGGGCGGGTACGCCTACTTCGGGACGGGCACCAACCCCGGCCGCCTGGTCAAGGTCGACCTGGCCACCTTCACCCGTGTCGGAGCCGTCACGTTGGGAGCCGGGGACGACTTCCTCGACGCCGGAGTCATCGACTCCCAGGGTGAGTTCGCCTACTTCGGTACGGTGACCAGCCCCCAGGGCCGCGTCGTCAAGATCGACCTCGCGGCCATGAAGGAGGTCGGCTCGCTCCCCCTCCCCTCCGGTGAGGGCCCGCTGCGGTCGGCGGTCATCGCACCCGACGACAGCTACGCGTACTTCGGCACGGGCGAGGGCGCCGGCGGCGGGAAGATCGTCCGGATCGACCTGAAGAGCTTCACCCGGGACGGGGCCCTCGCCCCGTCCGGCGGCGGGGCGTTCTTCACGGCTGTGATGGACCCCGGCGGCCGGTTCGCGGCCTTTGGCACGCTGTCGACGCCGGGCAGGGTCGTCACGATCGACCTGGAACGCTTCGAGTCCACCGGTTACGTATCGCTCGACGAGAACGACGGCCCGCTGATCTCCGGGGTGATCGACCCCCAGGGCGCCTACGCGTACTTCGGTACGAAGACAGCGTCGCCCCGGGTCGTCAAGGTCAGGGTCGGCGCCCGCTTCGAGCTCACCGCCACGGCGGGCCCGGGCAAGCTGCTGCGCACCGCGTCCCTCACCTGGAACGGGGCGACGACGGCCGAGGTCCGGGTGGTCCGGGACGGCAAGGTCGTCGCGACCGTGCCGAACACCGGGCGCTTCACCGATCTGATCATCGGCCGCCCCCGGCCCTCGCACACGTACCAGCTGTGCGACACGGGCACGGACCGCTGCTCAGTCGAGGCGAAGGTGGCCTTCGGCGGGTAGCGCGCCCGGGGCCTCCGCCGGTCCGTTCCCCACCGGCGGAGGCCCTACGGCGTGTCCAGGAACGCCGAGATCGCCCCGTACAGCGCGTCCGGCCGCTCCAGATGCAGGTCGTGGCCCGTGCCGGGGACGCTCACCGCGTGCGTGCCGGGGCGGCGGCGCAGCATCTCGGCCACCTCGTCGGCCGGGATGAAGCTCTTGCGGCCGAGGACGAGCAGGGTGGGGCACGTGACCCGGTCCCACTCCTCGTGGAAGGAGCGCCGGGCGTTCTCCGCGATGGACCCGGTCATCACGTCCCGGTCGAAGCGCGGCCACCAGCCGCCGTCGCGCTCCACGAGCCCCGCCGCCCAGCCCGCCCCGGCCGGGCCCCCGCCGAAGAACGCGGCAGCCGCCTCGCGGTCGGCGAACGGCAGCGGCCACGAGTCGAGCCACCGGCCGATGTGCTTGTCCAGGTCCGGGTTCGGCCCACCGCACCCCGCCTCCACCAGCACCAGCGCGCCCGCCAGGCCCGGATGGGCGGCGGCCGTCAGCATCGCGGTGTGGCCGCCCAGCGACTGCCCCACCAGGACGGGGCGCTCAAGGCCCAGGTGCCGTACGACGGCGACGACGTCCGCCACGTACGCGGCGCGGGAGACGTCGTCCGGGCGGCGCTCGCTCGCGCCGTGCCCGCGCTGATCGACCGCGACGACCCGGTGCCGGGGCGCCAGCCGCTCCGCGAGGGCGTCCCACTCGCCCGCGTGGCCGGCGAGGCCGTGGAGCAGGACGACCGGCCGGCCGGACCCGCCCCCGTCCCGGCAGACGAGCCGGACCCCTTCACGTACGACGGTGTGCTCGGTCGACGGCATGGTGCCCCCCAGGCGTTCGGCTGCTTCCGGTGATCATGCCCCGTGTTCTCAGAGCCGGCGGAGAAGTACGGCGAGCGTTTCGGTCTCCCGCGCCGTCAGCTTGTCGGTGAAGTGGCGGCGTACGGCGGCCTCCAGGCCGGGGTGTACGGCGGCGACGGTGCGGTGGCCCGCTTCGGTGAGGGTGACGACGGTGGCACCGCCGGACCGTTCGCGGGCGATGAGGTCGCGCTTGCTCATGCGGGTGAGCTGGTGCGAGATGCGGGTGCGGTCCCAGCCGAGGGACGCGGCCAGCTCGCTCTGGCGCAGCGCACCGTCCGCCTTGCTCAGGCTGACCAGGATCGTCAGGTCCGGCTCGGACAGGCCCGCCGCGTCGGCGGTGTCGGCGATCACGCGCGCCCTGACCACCTCGTGGGCCCGCTTGAAGGCGGACCAGAGGTCCACGGGGCCCGAGACCGGGCCGCCCGGTGTTGACATATCAACGCACCTGTTCCTAGTGTTGAGATATCAACGCTAGCAGGGGTCGGCTTCCGCCGCCCCCGGCACCTCCCACGCAAGGATCTCCATGCGCACTCGCACCCTCGGAAACGGCGGCCCGCAGGTCGCCCCGGTCGCCCTGGGCTGCGCCGGCATGTCCGACCACACCGGACCCGCCGACGAGGCCGACGCCGTCGCCACGGTCCACGCCGCGCTCGATGCCGGTGTCACCCTCATCGACACCGCCGACTTCTACGGCATGGGCCACAACGAGGACCTCATCGGCCGGGCGCTGCGCGGCGGCAGGCGGGACGAGGCGGTGCTCAGCGTGAAGTTCGGCGGACTGCGCGATCCGGACGGGGCCTTCGTCGGCATCGAGGGCCGGCCCGCCCACGTCAAGAACGCGCTCGCCTACTCGCTGCGCCGCCTCGGCACCGATCACATCGACATCTACCGCCCCTCCCGCCTCGACCCGGCCACCCCGGTCGAGGAGACCGTCGGCGCCATCGCGGAGATGATCGAGGCCGGTCACGTACGCCACGTCGGGCTGTCCGAGGTGGGGGCGGAGACCATCCGCCGCGCCCACGCCGTGCACCCCGTCCACGACGTGCAGATCGAGTACTCCCTCTTCAGCCGGGGCCCCGAGACCAACGGCATCCTGGACACCTGCCGCGAGCTGGGGATCGGCGTCACCGCCTACGGGGTGCTCGCCCACGGCCTGCTCACCGGCGCCTACCGGCAGCCCGCCGGGGGCGACCGCCGCGCCGGGTGGCTGCCCCGCTTCCACCCCGACAACCTGCCCGCCAACCTCGCCCTGGCCGACCGGCTGCGCCCGCTCGCCGACGCGCACGGCATCACCGTCGCGCAGCTCGCCACCGCGTGGGTCATCGCCCGCGGCGGCGACACCAGCAGCGTGGTCGCCGTCGTGGGCGCCCGCCGCCCGCACCGCGTGTCCGAGGCCCTGGCGGCGGCCGAAGTCACCCTGAACGAGGCCGACATGGCCGCTATCGACGCGGCCGTCCCGGCCGGTGCGGTGGCGGGGACGCGGTATGCGGCGCCCCTGATGGCCCTGCTGGACAGCGAGTCCTGACGTCGGGCCGGGGCGCGGTCCGGCGGGCGGCGCCCCGATAATCCGTGGCATGAATGACCGCATACAACTGCCGGCCGGGCTCGTCCTGCGCCGCTGGGAGGCCTCCGACGCCCCCGCCGTACGGGACGCCTTCGCCGAGCCGGGCATGGAACGGCAGGCCGACGCGCCCCTCGTCACGGTGTCCGACGCCGAGCAGTGGGTGCGGCGGAGGCAGGACCAGTGGGGCCGGGGGGCCGCCTTCGGCTTCGCCGTCGCGGACGCGTCCGGCACCGCGCTCGGCGGTGTGGCCGTGAGCGGCCTGGACGCCCGGCACGCCACCGGCTGGGTCTCCTACTGGACCGGTTCCGCCGCACGCGGCAGGGGAGTGGCCACCCTCGGCTGCCGCGCCCTCGCCGACTGGTGCTTCGCCGAACTGGAGCTCTTCCGGCTGGAGTTGGGGCACCGTACCAACAACCCCGCCTCCTGCCGGGTGGCGCTCGCCTCCGGGTTCGCGGCAGAAGGGCTGCAACGCCAGAAACTGGCGTACGACGGCGTCCGCTACGACGTCGAGACCCACGCCAGGCTCGCGACCGACCCGGCCCCCTGAGGGTCCCCGGTGCGGGCACTACCCTCGCCGCCATGGTCGAACGCGAATCCCTCTCCGTCACCCGTGCCGCCTACGACGACGCCGCGGAGCTGTACGCGCGATTGTTCAGCGACTCGTTGCGCGACAGCCCGTTGGACCGGGCCATGCTGGACGCCTTCGCGGAGTCCGTCGGCGCGGGCGGGAGGGTGGCGGACCTCGGGTGCGGGCCCGGGCACATCACCGGTTACCTCGCCGGCCTGGGGCTCGAAGCGTTCGGGGTCGACGCCTCGCCCGCGATGGTCGGGCTCGCCCGCCGGGCCTGCCCCGGACTGCGGTTCGACGTAGGGGAGATGGGCGCGCTCGACCTCCCCGACGGCACGCTGGACGGTGTGCTCTCGCGGTGGTCCGTCATCCACGCCCCGCCGGCAGAACTGCCGGACGTTCTCGCCGAGTTCGGCCGCGTACTCGCACCCGGCGGCCACCTCCTCATCGGCTTCTCCGCGACCGACGGACCCGAGCGCCCCACGCAGTCCTTCGACCACGCCGTCGCGACGGCCTACCGGTGGTCGCCCGACCATCTCGCCGGCCTGCTGCGCGCCCACGGGCTGACCGAGACGGCCCGGATGATCCGCGAGCCCCGGCCGGACGACCGTCGCCAGTTCCAGGAAGTCCACCTGCTCGCCCGCAAGGCGTAGCGCGGGGCGGCGCCCGTACCCAAGGGGCGCCCACAGCCCCCATAGGGGCATCCACGGCCCGGCCGCCGCGACCACCGCGAGCCTGTTCGTCGTCTGCTGGGGGCGAGCGGCGGCTTTCTCGCCGTCCCCGCCCTGGTGACGGTCCTGGCGTTCGAGATGCAGGCGGCCGTCGGGACGAGCCTGCTGGTCATCACCGTCAACTCGCTGACCTCGCTCATCACCCGCTCCGGTGGCGCGGCGGGCATGGACTGGGCCATGACGGCTCCAGCGGCTGTTCGCCTGGGTGCTGCTCGCGGTCGCCGCGTTCATGCTGGCCGACGCGCTGACGTGACGGCGGCGGCGCCCCTCGGGCCGGAGCTCCTCAAGCCGACACCCCTCACGCCAGGGACAGGAACAGCTTCTCCAGGCGGGCCCGCATCTGGTCCCGGTCGACCACCGGCTGGTCGCCGTCGGCCATGCACTGCTGGAGGCCCGTCGCGATGATGGCGAAACCGGCCCGGTCCAGGGCGCGCGAGACGGCCGCCAGCTGCGTGATCACGTCCTCGCAGTCCCGGCCCTCCTCGATCATCCTGACGATCCCGGCGATCTGGCCCTGGGCCCGCTTCAGCCGGTTGAGCACCGACTTCAGCTCGTCGGCCGCCATGTCCAGCTCCACGGTTCCTCCCAAGTGCGGGGCCTCGGTCGCGGTGTCATACCCCTAGGGGTATATCCTACCCCGTTCGCCTCCCCGTACGGCGTACACCCGCTTGTGGGGTCCCGTACGCCGGGCGAGGGTGGCGGTGCCCGGGCCCGCGCGGGGCCGGCCGCCGTCGCGAGGGAGACCGACATGCCGCAGGACACCGACGCCAAGCCCGCCGAGCGGACAGTCGCCCAGGCCAACGAGGCCGTACGACGTGACTACCCCTTCGGTGACACCCAGGACCTTGAGGACGCCCGGCGCGGGTTCATGGGCACCGCGCAGGACCCCCTGATCCGCGACGCCACGGGCAGCGCCGTATGGGACCTGGAAGCCTACGGGTTCCTCGACCAGGAGTGCCCGGACACCGCCAACCCGAGCCTGTGGCGGCAGAGCCGGCTCTGCTCCGAGCACGGGCTCTTCGAGGTCACCGAGGGCATCTACCAGGTACGCGGCTTCGACCTCTCCAACATGACGATCGTCGAGGGCGACCGGGGCGTCCTCGTCATCGACCCCCTGGTGTGCGCCGCCACCGCCGCCGCCGGTCTCGCGCTGTACCGCGCCCACCGGGGCGAGCGGCCCGTGACCGGCGTCCTCTACACCCACAGCCACGTCGACCACTTCGGCGGCGTACGCGGCGTGCTGGCCGACGAGGACGTCGCGGCCGGGGTCCCGGTCCTCGCCCCGCACGGTTTCCTGGAGCACGCCGTCAGCGAGAACGTCTACGCCGGTGCGGCGATGAGCCGGCGCGCCGCCTACATGTACGGTGCCGCTCTGGAGAAGGGGCCCCAGGGGCAGATCGGCGCGGGCCTCGGGCAGACCGTCTCGACGGGTGCGCCCGGGTTGATCCCGCCCACCCTCGACATCACCCGCACCGGCCAGGCCGAGACCGTCGATGGCATCCGCATGGTCTTCCAGCTCACCCCCGGAACCGAGGCCCCGGCCGAGCTGAACATCCACTTCCCGGACCACGCGGCCCTGTGCATGGCCGAGAACGCCACGCACAACCTGCACAACCTGCTGACGCTGCGCGGCGCCGAGGTCCGCGACCCGCACGTGTGGTCCCGCTACCTCACGGAGTCGGTGAGCCTCTTCGGTGACGTGTCGGACGTCGCCTTCGCCTCGCACCACTGGCCGGTCTGGGGCCGGGAGCGCCTGATCTCCTTCCTCATGGAGCAGCGCGACCTGTACGCGTACCTCCACGACCAGGTCCTGCGGATGCTCAACCAGGGACTCACCGGGCCGGAGATCGCCGAGGAGATCGTGATGCCGCCGGCCCTGGAGCGGGCCTGGCACACGCACGGCTACTACGGCTCCGTCAGCCACAACGCCAAGGCGATCTACCAGCGCTACCTCGGCTGGTACGACGGCAACCCGGCGCACCTGTGGCAGCACCCCCCGGTCCAGGCGGCCCGGCGTTACGTCGAGTTCATGGGCGGCGCCGGTGAAGTCCTGCGCAGGGCCCGGCAGTCCTTCGCCGACGGCGACTACCGCTGGGTGGTGGAAGTCGTCAACCATGTGGTGTTCGCGGACCCGGACAACGCGGAGGCGCGCGCCCTCCAGGCCGACGCGCTCGAACAGCTCGGCTACGGCAGCGAGAACGGGACCTGGCGCAGCGTCTACCTGATGGGCGCCCAGGAACTGCGCCATGGCAGCCTCGGCACCCCCACGGACACGGCCTCGCCCGACGTCGTGGCCGCCCTCACCCTCGACCAGCTGGTCGACTCGGTCGCCATCCGGGTCAACGGCCCCCGCGCCTGGGACGCGGACATCACGGTCCGGTGGGACGTCGCCGGCGCCGAACCCCTCACGATGCGGCTGCGCAACGGGGTCCTCACCCACGTCATGGGCACCGGACCGGCCGCCGGCGAGCCCGACGTCACCTTCGCGCTGACCGAGGCGGACCTCCGGGACGTCCTGGTGGGCGCGGTGCGGCCCGGCGACCTGGCCGCCCGCCCCGGCATCGAGGTCACCGGGGACGCGGGACGGCTGGCCGACCTGCTCGGGTACCTCGACGCCCCGGACCCCGACTTCGCCATCGTCACCCCCTGAGCGCCCGGACCGACTACAAGAACGGGAGGACCCGATGGCCGTACGGCATCGCCTGATCGAGGCCGCGGTGGCGGACGTCTGGCGGGTCCTCGCCGACCCCTCGCGCTACAGCGACTGGGTGGTCGGGACCTCCGACTCGCGCCCCCGCGGGGGCGACTGGCCGGAGGTCGGCGCCGGCCTCACGTACACCCTGGGCATCGGACGGTGGTCCGTACAGGGCCGGACCACCGTCCGGCGCTGCGAGGCCCCGCACATCCTGGAACTGGAGGCCGACAGCGGCCGGATCGGCACCGCCCGGATCGCGCTCGAAGTACGCCGCTGGGGCGACAACGCCCTGGTGACGTTGGACGAACACCCCCTGCGCGGGCCGGCGGGCAAGCTCCACAACACCCTCGTCGACGCGGTGATCCAGCTCCGCCACCGCAGCGTCCTCGCCCGGCTGGCGCAGACCGTCGAGGCGGCCCCGAAGGGCGCCCGCGAAGCGGTCTGAAGCCCTTTCCGCGACCCCACCTGGAGGCATCGATGCCGGACGCCGTGGTCATCGGCGCGGGCCCCAACGGGCTCGTCGCGGCGAACCTGCTCGCCGCCGCCGGGTGGAGCGTCGAGGTCCTGGAAGCGCAGCCCGAGCCCGGCGGGGCCGTGCGCAGCGACCGCGGGGTGCACCCCGATTACGTCTCCGACCTGTTCAGCTCGTTCTATCCGCTGGCGGCGGCCTCCCCGGTCATCGACGGACTCGACCTCCAGGAGGAGGGGCTGCGCTGGTCGCGTGCGCCCCGGGTCCTGGCGCACCCGCTGCCGGACGAGCGGTGCGCGGTGCTGGAGAGCGACGCACGGGACACCGCGGCGGGGCTCGACACCTTCGCCGAGGGCGACGGGGCGGCGTGGCTGGAGCTGTGCGCCACCTGGGACCGGGTGCGCCGCGAGGTGCTGGGCGCCCTCTTCACCCCCTTCCCGCCGGTGCGCTCGGGCGTCCGCCTCGCCGCCCGGCTCCGGGCCGCCGGCGGACTCCGCCTGGCGCGGACCCTGCTGCTGCCCGTACGCCGCCTGGGCGAGGAGCGGTTCGGCGGCGAGGCGGCCCGGCTGCTGCTCGCCGGCAGCGCCCTCCACGCGGACCTCGGCCCGGAGGCGGCGGGGAGCGGCGGCTTCGGCTGGCTGATGTCCATGCTCGGGCAGACCTACGGCTTCCCGGTGCCGCTCGGGGGCGCGGGCGCGCTCACGGCGGCCCTGGTGCGGCGCCTCGAACGGCACGGCGGCGTGCTCCGCTGCGGTGAGCGGGTCACGGAGGTCGTCGTACGCGGCGGACGCGCTGTCGGCGTACGCACCGCGAAGGGTGAGGCCGTGCCCGCGTCCCGTGCCGTGCTCGCCGATGTGTCCGCGCCCGCGCTCTACGGCGGACTGGTCGACGCACATCATCTGCCCGGCCGGCTCCTGGACGATATGCGCCGCTTCCAGTGGGACTTCGCGACGTTCAAGGTGGACTGGGCGCTGAACGGCCCGGTGCCCTGGACCGCCCGCCCGGCGACCACGGCGGGCACCGTGCACCTGGCGGACGGCGTCGACGGACTCACCCGGTTCGCGGCGCAGATCGCCATGGGACAGGTACCGGACCGCCCCTTCCTGCTCTTCGGCCAGATGAGCACCGCCGACGCCACCCGCTCACCGGCCGGCACCGAGGCCGCCTGGGCCTACACCCACGTCCCGCACCGCATCAAGGGCGACGCGGGCGAGGACGGGCTGACCGGGCGGTGGGACCGGGGCGAGCGGGAAGCCATGGCCGACCGGATGGAGCGCGAGGTGGAGCGCTGGGCCCCCGGCTTCCGCGCCCGCATCACGGCCCGCCGCCTGCTGGCACCCCCGACCATCGAATCCATGGACGCCAACCTGCGCGGCGGCGCCATCAACGGCGGAACGACGGCGGCGCACCAGCAACTGGTGTTCCGCCCGACCCCGGGCACCGGCCGCCCCGAGACGCCGGTCAGGGGCCTTTACCTCGCCTCGGCCTCGGCGCACCCGGGCGGCGGGGTGCACGGGGCGCCGGGCGCCAACGCGGCGCGCGCGGCGCTGCGCAAGCGGCTGCGCCGCTGACGTACGGCCCAGGGCACGCCCTACGCGTTCTCCGCCGCGCGGCCCCCGGCGCCCAGCAGGCCCGTGGCCGTGAACTCGGAACGCGTCAGCTCCTTGCGGGTCGCGAGGGCGACCACCCCCGGCAGCCCGGCCCGCACGGCCTGGACGCCCCGCAGCCAGCCGGGGACGTACACCGAGGGCGAGCGCCGCTCGATCGCGGCGACCAGGCGCCGGGCCACCTCGGGCGCCGGATAGGTCCGCCGGGCCGGCGGGGGCATATGGGCGCGCAGCTCGCGCAGCACGGGGAACTGGTCGGCGTCCCGGACCATGTCGGTGTCGATCCAGTTCAGATACGCGATGCCGACGCCGACACCGTTCGGCGCCAGCTCCGCGCGCAGCGAGTGGCACAGGGACTCCACGCCCGCCTTGGAGGCGCAGTACGCGCTCATCATCGGCGCGGCCCCGATGGACGCCAGCGAGGCGATCTGGAGGTAGTGCCCCCGGGTGTCCAGGAGCTGCGGCAGGAACACCCGGGCGGTGACCGCGCTGCCGATCAGATTGACCTCGATCACGCGTCGCCAGCTCGCCGGGTCGGAGTCCGCGAACGGCCCGCCCTCGGCCACGCCCGCGTTGGCGACGACCACCGAAGCGGGGCCCAGCCGGCGGCGCACCTCGTCGGCGACGCGGGCCATCGCCGCGTCGTCGGTGACGTCCACATGCCAGTGCCCGGAGGGTGCGGGGAGCGTGCCGGCCACCCCGGCGAGCGCCTCCTCCTCCAGGCCGAGCAGGGCCACCCGGGCGCCCCGGGCGGCCAGCTCCCGCGCCACGGCCTTCCCGAGGCCGCGCGCCCCGCCCGTCACCACGGCCGTACGGCCGCTCAGCAGGTGCTTCCGGTCAGTCACGGGACTCCTTCGCGGTGAGCGGGAGGGCCGGGGTGCCCTGTCCGGCCATGGTCACCCGGGGGTGCCGGATGTGCGCGGCGGGAGCCCCGGGGGACGGCTTTTCGAGTCGCGGTGGGCAGCGGGCCCGGCCAGGCTGGACTGGATGAGGACGCGCCGGTGAGAACGAGGACCGCCTTCCCCCTCATGGAGGATTCGGATGACGACTACCGCCGCACCGCCCGTCGACCTGGGCCGGCTCTGGACCCTCCCCGGGGTCTACGCCCCGCAGGCCGACACCCACCTGCTGGCGCGGGCGCTCCAGGCCGAGGGCCCGGCCGCCGGCATGGACGTCCTCGACGTCTGCACGGGCAGCGGCGCCTTGGCCCTGCTCGCGGCGCGCGGCGGGGCCCGGGTCTCCGCGATCGACATCTCGCGGCGGGCCGTCCTGACCACCCGCCTGAACGCCGCCCGCGCCGGCCACCGCGTCCGGGTGCTGCGCGGCGACCTCACCGGCCCCGTCCTCGGCCGGCGCTTCCACCTGATCGTGAGCAACCCCCCGTACGTCCCCGCCCCGCACGCCCGCCGCGTCCGCGCCCACGGCCCCGAGGTCGCCTGGGACGCCGGGCTCCGCGGCCGGCGGGCCCTGGACCGCATCTGCGCCCACGCCCACGACGCCCTCCACCCGAACGGTGTGCTGCTCCTCGTCCACTCCGGGCTGTGCGGGGCGGAGGAGACCGTGGCCCGGCTGACCGCGAGCGGCCTGCGCGCGGCGGTGGCGAGCCGGTCCTCCGTACCCTTCGGGCCGGTCATGACCGCGCGCCTGCCGTGGCTCCGGGCGCGGGGCCTGCTCGGCGCCCGCGACGACACCGAGGAACTGGTGGTCATCCGTGCCGAACGCCCGTGAACCCCGCCGCCTGAGCATCGAGCCGGGCGGCCCGGTGCTGATCGAGGGTCCGGTCGAGATCGTCCGCGAGGACGGCTCGACCGTCACCTCCGACCGCTTCGTCGTCGCGGTCTGCACCTGCCGCCGCAGCCGGACGTACCCCTGGTGCGACACCAGCCACCGGCGTCACTCGAGACCGCCGGGGGCGGGGCGCTCGGCCTGACGGTTCATCCCCCGCCCCGCTGGCCGAATACGGCCGCGCGCCACATGTATCGCGCCACGCGGGGGAGTTACTGATGCCCGAGTGTTTCCATGACGGGGAGGCACGGCGATACAGTCCGGCAGTGGCGAGGCCGGTGAGCAGGGGGAGGGACCGACATGTTGGAGGTTGTGGCGCTCGGTGCGCTGACCACGTTCCTCATGGGGGTGGGGAACGGAGCCGCCGGTGAGATCGGGAAGAACCTGTCGCTGTCGGCCGGCGCCCTGGTGCGACGGACGCTCGGGCGGGAGACGCCCCTGCCGGCCGCCCCGGAGGATCGCCGGGCGCTGGCGGAACGCGTGCACGCGCGGCTGGGCGGAGATCCGCGACGGGCCGGCGAGTGGGCGCTGATGCTGGAGGGTGTCCCGGACACGTCCGTCGAACCGTCCCGGGGCGCGATGCCCCCGGCGCCGTGGGCCTTCACCAATCAGGAGAAGGTGCTCAGGCAGCTCGTGAGGGAGGCCGACCGTCCCTGGGCGGGCCGGCCCCGGATGGTCCTGCTGTCGGGTCCCACGGGCAGCGGCTCCACCTCGGTGGCGCTCCGGCTGGGAGCGGAGACCCGTGACCGCTTTCCCGACGGCCAGTACTACGTCGACCTGCGGAGCGCGTCCGGGGAGGCGGGTCCGGAGCCTGCGGGTGTTCTGCTGCGACTGCTGGCGGAGATGGACGTGGACCCCGACCTGATTCCGGCCACCGAGGCGGACCGCGAGAGGCTGTACCGGAAGCTCAGCGCCGGGCGGAAGATGCTCGTGGTGATCGACCACACGACCTCGCTCGCGCAGACGCGTGCACTCGTGCCCTCGACGCCCGACGTTCTGCTGGTGGTGGTCGTGTCGGGGCCGCCGCTGCTGCTGGAGGCCGAGCGCGTCGCCGTTCCGCCGCTGAGCGACCGTCATGCCAAGCAGCTCGTACGCAAGGTAGCGGGGCCGGAACACGCCGACCGGGTCAAGGCCCAGCTGCCCGCAGTGCTCGAACGCTGCCGGGGCAACGCGTTCGCCCTGCATGCCGAGGCACGGCTGCTGGCCGGGGGCGGGACCGAGCCCGATCCCGTGATCCCGGGAGTTCCCGACCAGCCCGTACGGACCGCCGCGCACCTCGCCTCGCTCCGGCTCGGCCCGGACGCGGTGCGCCTGTGCCGGCTCACCGCGCTCGGTGGCTGGCCCTCCGTCGGCGTGGCGCTCGCGGCGGCCGCCGCCGAGGTGGACGGGGCGACGGCTGCCCGCCTGCTCGACGAAGCGGTGGAGGTCGGGCTGCTGGACGCGCTGCCCGACCGCCGGTACCGCTTCCGGCCCGAGATCAGGCGGCAGTTGGCCGAGACCGCCACCGCCGAGTACGGCCTCGACGCATGCGCCCAGGCGGTGCGGCGGATGCTCGAAGCGCTGCTCGGGCTGGTGCTGCCGGCGTCCCGCGCGGCGCTGCCGGAGAGCTGGCGGACCGAGGTGCCGGCGGAGCATCAGGCCGCGTCCGCGTCCGTCCCCGACGGCATCGCGGTCCTGGCCGCCGAGGTCGCCAACGTGGCCCGGGCGGTCGTGGTGGCCGAAGAACACCGGCACACCGGCATCGCCCTGTGGCTGGCTCGTTCCCTGTGGCCGTTGCAGTTGAAGGCGGGGTACTGGGACGAGGTGCTTCCCGCCCTGCGGACTGCGGCCCGGTGCGCCGAGGAGAACCGGGCGGACGAGCGGATGGCCGCTGCGCTCCACTTCCAACTGGCTCACTGCCTCGGGGAGATGAGGCGAGGCGAGCAGGCGAACCGGGCCGCCCGGGCAGCCGTCACCTACGAGCGTGCCGCAGGCCACCTGCGGGGCGAGGCGTCGGCCGTGGAGCTGCTGGGCCTGCTGAGCCTCAACACCTGGTCGTACGAGGACGCGTACGAGAGGTTCACCGAGGCCGAGGCCGTCTACCGCAGGATCGGCCCTGGCGAGGAAGGCGCGTCCGATCTCCCGAGGGCCCTCGCCCTGGCCGAACGCCATCAGGGACGGGCCCTGCGCGGTATGGGCAGGCTGGCGGAATCACGCCGGAATCTGGAGCGCGCGACCGACTTCTTCGCGGGACGCACCGGCGCGCCGCCCGAGCCCTACAACCGGGCGCGCACCCTCACGGACCTGGCGGAGACCCTCCATGAAGCCGGTGACGACACGGCGGCCCTGGCCAGGATCACCGAAGCCGAGACGCTGCTGCCGGCCTCCGCCACCCCGCACCGCGCCTACCTCGCGGGTCTGCGGCGCCGATGCGAGGCGGGCGCCGCGCGGTAGCGGCTCAGCCGCTCGCCTCCACGCGGAACGGGTGCACGCGTCCGGCACTGTGCATCCGGAGCACGGTTCCGTGCGCGGGGATCACGCCGCCGTACGCCAGCCAGGCATGGAAGGCGCTGGCGTAGGCGGCCGGGTCCGCGTCCGCCCCGGTGCCCGTATCGGCGGACAGGCGGAACGTGCCGCGCCGCCCCCGGCTGCGTACGACACAGGTGTGCGGACCGCTCACGTACGCGGCGGTCGAACAGTGGGGGTGCAGGCGCAGCACCTCGTCGCTCCATGCGGCCGGGCCGCCCAGCCGGAGGTCGTCGGCCGGTCCGTCACGCGAGATCACGTCGGCCACGTCGAGGTCGCCGGGGTGCCGCGTCTCCTCGTGCACGGCGAGGTGCGCGTCGCCGGCAGCCCCGGCGGGATGCCCGGCGGACCGCTCGACGACGATGTCCACCCCCTCCGCACGGGTCCTTACGTGCAGCGGGGACGTCACCTTCGCCGGGCGGTACGGGGGGAGCGCGAGCGGCTCCATCGATGCGCGGCCGGGCGGTTCGGGGAGGTCCATCAGCGCGTAGAAGTGCCGGCGCAGGAGTTCGGCGGACCGTCCCGGCTCCGAGGTGACGAACCCGGCGGCTGTGGGGTCCGGCCGGTGGGTGCTGATCCCGCGCTCCACCTGGGGGAGCAGCGGAGCACCGGGATCCAGCCGGGGCGCGCGACGGACGAACCGGGCCAACGGTGCTTCGGGGTCGAGTACGCCGGTCCCGTCGGCGGCCAGGAGTGCGGGCGTGCCGAGGGCGGCGGCGTAGTAGGTCACCGCGCCGAAGTCCCCGACCACGAGGTCGGCGGCGAGCAGTGCCTGCCGCCACTCGCGTACGGGGTCGATCAACGTCAGTCCGTCGCGCCCGGCCCGGTCCAGCCACGCCCGGATCTGGCCGGGGCCGTGCCCGTACCAGATGTTCGGGTGGAGAACCGCGGCCAGCCGGTAGTCATCGGCGGGGAGTTCGGTGGCCAGCCGGGGCAGGAGGCCGGGCAGGACGTCCTGGCCGCCGCCGGTGCCGAAGAGGCCCTCCGGGTTCCAGGTCGAGTTCAGGAGGACTAGCCGCTGGCCGCCGCGGACCCCCAGCGCACGCCGGAACCTGTCCCGGTAGGGGCGCGCCGCGAGCATGCGGTCGAAGCAGGGGTCTCCGGCGAGTACCGCCGAGGGCACCGCGTTCGCGCAGACCCTGGCCAGCCGCTCCAACTGCTCGGGGTGGGAGAGGACGAGCCCGTCGACGAAGCAGCTCCCATCGGACAACAGCCACTCGGGCGACAGCCCGAACGTCGGCGTCCCGGCTCCCGGCTCCCGGCTCCCGGCTCCCGGCTCCCGGCTCCCGGCTCCCGGCTCCCGGCTCCCGGCTCCCGGCTCCCGGCTCCCGGCTCCCGGCTCCCGG